>CAYURP010000001.1:0-143950 GCA_964447175.1 uncultured Ignavibacteria bacterium
TGTAAACCATAAGATTTGGGAGAATCTGAAGGTCGAAACCTTCATGAAAAATTTCGATGAGGCCAAGAAGATGGGTGCGGTGGCGCTTTTCGGAGAAAAATATGAAGACAAAGTGAGAGTGGTGAAGAGCGGTGATTTTTCCATGGAGTTGTGCGGGGGAACACACGTGAATGCTACAGGAGAAATTGGTTTGTTTAAGATAATTTCAGAAACCTCCATCGCTGCTGGAATAAGAAGGATCGAGGCTGTTACCGGAGAGGCTGCCTACAGGATGGTAAAGGAGCAAAGTGAAGTCCTGAAGGAGCTGGAGGAGTCCTTGAAAACCAAAGGAACTCAGTTGAAAGATAAGGTTGAGGAATTGGTTAAAAGTAACAAGCAATTGGAGAAAAAGCTTAAAACTGTCCAGGCCAAGACCGCCAGAGTAAAAATAGAGGATTTAGAAAAGAAGGCCATCAGACTTGATTCCATAGATATAATAGCCTACAAAGCTGATGTGGATACAAGAGAAGCGCTACTTGAATTAGGCGATGCTGTCCGGGAGAAGTTGAAATCCACGGTGGGGGTTTTGTCTGCTGTTTTTGACAACAAGATAGCATTTGTTGCTGTGGTCACAGATGATTTGATAAAAGAAAAATCCCTGAAAGCCGGGGATATCGTAAAGGAGGTAGCTAAGTTAACTGGCGGTTCGGGTGGTGGTAAACCCCATTTAGCTCAGGCAGGAGGCAAGGACGTTTCCAAATTAGATAAAGCATTGAAAGAGTTACCCAGGATAGTAAAAAAGATGTTGAAATAGATTTTAAAATCTGGAGTGTGAACATTTATGTTCACCAGATCTGTAGAAAAATATTCAGCTTTAAAAAAAGCACGAATAAATTCGTGCCTACAAACTGTAGAGAAAGAGAGATAATATATGGAGACCTTAATTGGTGCAGTAGTGTGTGGGATTTTTGGAATTATTTGTTCTATGATTGCCAGGAATAAGAACCGTAGTACCGCAGGATGGTTTTTTGTAGGATTTTGCCTTGCTCCGATTGGACTGATAATCATTGCACTGTTAAAACCAAAGCCTATAGTAGAGCATGAATAAATTCATGCCTACAAATGTCGTACTCCAAATGAGAAGGAAATTGAGCACATATCAGAAAATATTAAAGGTTGCTGAGGAAAAAGGTGCAGGTTTTTTTGTTCTTCTGGACCCCGACCGTCTGCCAATAGAGAAATTGGTGGAGCTGGCAAAAAAATCTGAGGAATCTGGTGCAGACGGGTTCCTTGTGGGATCAAGTCTTCTTCTTTCCACGCGGTTCGATGATGCTATAAAGGAATTAAAGAAGAATGTATCTTCTCCGATTATAATTTTTCCTGGAAATGCCAATCAGGTTTCAAAATACGCTGATGCCATATTGTTTTTATCTTTGATCTCAGGCAGAAATCCACAGCTTCTGATCGGGGAACAGGTCAAAGCTGCACCGGTAATAAAAGAATTCGGATTAGAGCCCATTCCCACCGGATACATCCTCATAGAATCGGGCAAGGCTACATCTGTTCAATTTTTGAGCAGCACCCAGCCTATACCCAAGGATAAGCCGGACATAGCCTGTGCTCACGCTTTAGCAGCAGAGTATATGGGGATGAAGTTGGTTTTTTTAGAAGCCGGTTCAGGAGCAGACAACCCTGTTCCTGATAATATCATAAAAGAGGTGAGGGATTTTATCTCGCTTCCCATAATAGTTGGTGGTGGAGTTAAAACGCCGGAGCAGGCAGAGGGCAAGGTCAAATCCGGGGCAAGCTTTGTAATAATCGGAAACGCCCTGGAGAAAAATCCAGACGGAAACATTTTAAAGGAGTTTGCCAAGGCAATACACTGGAAAGGATGAAATTTTCCAGAACGTGACTTGAGTCAGATTCTGGTTTTCCTTTGGAGGCTTTATGAGGAAACATAGAATCTTAGAAGTTTTTGTCAGTAGTTTATTATTTACTATGTGGACACTCCCAGCATTTGCTCAGGTTGATACCGCTTGGGTGAGAAGATACAACGGACCGGGAAACGCCCTCGATGTAGCTACAGATATTGCTGTAGATTATCTTGGGAATGTTTATGTAACTGGATATAGTAATCAGAATCCCTCTGGAAGTCCCAATCCAAACTCTGACTATGCCACAATTAAGTATTATTCTAATGGAGAAATCGATTGGATACGGAGATACAACGGGCCCAGAAATTTCAGTGATAGACCGAATGCTATAACTGTGGACGGTTGGGGTAACGCCTATGTAACTGGATTTAGTTCAGATATAGGCTTAGATTATGCCACCATAAAATATGATTCCAATGGCAATAGGATCTGGTTGCGAAGATACAATGGTCCGGCAAACTCAGAGGACGAAGCTAAAGCCATAGCGTTGGATAATTCTGGTAATATCTATGTAACTGGATACAGTAAGGGGGATGAGAGCAAAAATGATTATTTAACTATAAAGTATTATCCCAATGGAGATACTGCCTGGATTAGAAGATATAACGCAGCAGGAAATGGTGACGATCAGGCTTGTGCCGTAGCAGTAGACGCTTCCAACAATGTCTACGTAACCGGCTACAGTGACCAGGACACCGGCGCTAGTCATAACTATGACTATATCACTATAAAGTACGACTCAGAGGGAAATGAGCTCTGGGTTAGAGGCTACAACGGACCAGGAAATAGCACTGATCGTGCCTCGGCCATAGCTGTAGGCAATTCTGGTACTGTTTACGTGACTGGATATAGCATGGGCATTGATACATATCAGGATTACGCCACTATTAAATATTATTGCATTGGAGATACTGCCTGGGTGAGAAGATACAACGGATCGGGAAATAATAAGGATCAACCCTGTGCTATAGCTGTGGATGGCTCAAACAATATCTATGTAACCGGAACAAGTATTGCTACCGGTACATCTCCCGACTATGCGACTGTAAAGTATGATATGGACGGTAATGAGCTATGGGTTAGAAGATACAATGGTCCACTTGGGGATTACGATGAAGCTTACGCTATAACAGTAGACATCTATAGCAATGTCTATGTGACTGGAAGAAGTATAGGGGACTATACAACTCAATTTGACTATGCTACCATCAGATATGATTCATCTGGCAATGAAATCTGGGTGAAAAGATACAGGGAATCAGCATTTGGAGATGATTATGCATATGATGTAGCCGTAGATGCAGGTGGTAACGTATATGTCACCGGAGCTGGTTATCAAAGTCCATATCCATTTGAATACTACGATTTTGCTACGATCAAGTATGTGCAGAAGCAGACTTTTGTTGAAGAAGAAAATAAAGAGAATACGATTCTGTCTTTTGTTCTGTCCCAGAATTATCCCAATCCTTTTAATCCTCAGACGGTTATTGAATACTCTCTTAATTCTCCTTCAGAGGTGAGCTTAAGAATTTTTAATATTAAAGGACAACTGGTTAAAACGTTGATAGACGGTTATCGAGAAAGAGGATTTCATCAAGTATTCTGGGACGGAACTGATCAAAAAGGGAAAAAGACGTCAAGTGGTATTTATTTTTATCAGCTTAAAGCAAGAGATAATGTAGAAGTTAAGAAAATGGTTAAATTGAGATAGATTTAAGAAATGTAGGGGAGACCCTCGTGGTCTCCCTAAAAAGGGAGGGGATCCCCCGCCTCTGGCGGGGGATTTCGCCAAGCTCAACAAGCCACTCCCCTACAAAAAGCTATATGAAAACTGAAAAGATGGTAAAATTGAGATAATCGAAAATAGGTAGCCGCAACCTTTAGGTTGCGTAAGCAGAGTTTAGTCCCGCTGGAAGCGGGGCAGCTACCCAAACAGATATGAAGATGAAAGAGGAACAAAAATCAATAGCCAAAGCTCAGATTGATAATAGTATCGCTCTAAAAGAGAAGATTAAGTCAGTGGAGTTTCTGGAGAAGATTGTCAGGTTAGCTGATGAGTTCACTGATTGTATAAAATCTGGTGGCAAGATTCTTCTCTGTGGTAACGGCGGTTCGGCTGCTGATTGCCAGCATATTGCGGGTGAGCTTGTGGTGAGATTAAACTCGGATTCCCAACGCGAAGCTTTACCTGCTATAGCTCTGACTGTTAATCCCTCTGTTGTTACTGCTGCAGCCAATGATTTCGGTTTTGAGAGGATATTCTCCAGGCAGGTAGAAGCATTGGGCAGTCCAGGGGATTACCTTTTGTGCATAACTACCTCGGGGAATTCCCCTAACCTTATTTTTGCCTGTGAAGCTGCTAAAAAGAAAGGTTTAAAAACGTTTGCCCTGTTGGGAAAAGGGGGCGGCAAACTAAAGGATCTGGTTGATTTTTCCCTTGTTGTTCCCTCTGATGATACCCAGCGGATTCAGGAGGTGCATATCACCATCGGGCATATACTGGTCTTGCTTATTGAAAAGAATTTGATGGATTAATGTCCGCGGTCGGCAGTCCGCTGACGGCGGACAGAAACTTCATTATGTGCTCCAAATTTCATCCCCAGCAAATAATTAAATTCGGTTTGATCATCTTTGCCATCTTCTCCCCTTTTTCCATATCTGGAGCCCAGATCGGTTTTGGTATAGCCCTTTTAGGATGGTTATTTAAAATCCTCTGGACAAAAAAGCTCTCCTGGCAGAGTTCCTTCTGGGATAAACCCGTTCTGATTTACCTTGCAGCAGTCGCTGTATCCATCATCTTCTCACAGGACTTTCTGAAAAGTCTAAGTTCTTTTAAAGATGAATGGCTTTTACTTCTTTTTTTTCTTCTGGTTAACAATTTAAATGATTTGAAATTTACACGAAGACTTCTGGATATCCTTATCGGGATGTCTGTTATAGTGGCGATCTATGCCATTTTCCAGCACTTTTCTGGTCAGGATTTCTATCACCAGAGGATTTTAGAGGAGGTATGGGGGACTGGAAAATACAGGGTTCTGGGCAACTTCAGCATACCCTTAACCTACGGGTTCTATTCCATGGTGATGGGTATCTTGAGTTTCTGTCTGGGTGCCTTTGAGAAGGAAAATAATAAAAAGATTTTTTACTATACAGCTTCCCTGATTTGCGTGACGGGTAATCTTTTCTCATATACCAGATCTACCCTATTTGGTCAGCTGGCTGGTTTTGTGGTCTTTTTCTATTTGAGTTCGGTGAAGAAAAGGAAATTCGAATTTACTTTGGTGGTGGTCTATTTTGTGATGATGTTTTTGATCGATCCTCTGATCTTTTTAAAATTTAAGGAGATCGGTCATGAGACTGTACCCTTTGAAAGAGTGATTATCTGGTTAACCTCTTTGAGGATTTTTATAGATCATCCCATTACTGGTATAGGATTTGGGAATTTCATGAGGTTTTATGAACAATATGTGAGGGCTCCTACTCAAATTTTTGGTCATGCCCACAACGATTTCTTGAATGTAGCAGTTAATGCTGGTATAATTGGATTTTCCGCTTTTGTCTGGCTCTGGATAAAAGCCTGGAGAGGTCTCAGAGAGATTTACCAAAAAACTGAAGATGATGGGTTTAAGCCCTTGATACTGGCTGGTTTTATTGCAGTCCCAGCGTATCTGGTGGCGTCTCAATTTCAATGTTATTATACCGATGCTATGGATAATATGATTCTCTTTTTTGTTCTGGGGATGGCAGTTTCAGCCGGGCTGGTTTACCAAAAGAGGTCAACAAAACAGTAAAATTTGACTTGACTTACGTAATTAGATTGTTAAATTAAATGGTCAGATGAAATCAAATTGCTATGGCTAAAAAAGAAAAAAAGATCAAGGAAAAACCCAAAAAGCCGACAAGAAGGCCCAAGGTTGAGCTTCCTTTTGGACCAAGAAACTACACCTGGTTTGGCATCGGCATACTGGTAATCGTAATCGGGTATATATTCTTAGCAATGGGCTCCATGACCTTAGCTCCCATTCTTCTGGTTGCGGGATACTGCATGATAATTCCCATTTCCATAATTATATCCAGCGAGAAGAAAAAGGAAGTGGAGAAGTCAGAGCCTGAGGCATAGTATTTTCCCGGTTGATACGTTAACCGATAATTCTATCAAGTTATAATTGAATAGATAAGCTCTTTGACATTATACTTTGAACAGTCAACCGTGAACTGTTTACTGAATTCCGGGCGGTTAGCTCAGTTGGTTTAGAGTGTCTGCCTTACACGCAGAAGGTCACTGGTTCGACCCCAGTACCGCCCAGTGAAAAAGTTGTTAGTTGATAGTTTTTAGTAGATGGAAAATGATTTATACTAACTACTATCTACTATTTACTATCAACTGTCGAAGACGGGGTCGTAGTTCAGCATTTGGTTAGAACGCTGGCCTGTCAAGCCAGAGGTCGCGAGTTCGAGTCTCGTCGGCCCCGCCAGTGAATCCTCTCGTTCGAATCATCTTAGCGCCTGATATTACCTTTTCAGGCGTTTTTTCTTTTCTATCAGATTATTTCTCTCATTTTCACTGCACAAAGAAGAGCTTGCAATAAACACTTCACTGCTTATATTATTTTTTACATTAGTTCGCATTCATTTCAAATCAAAAGAGGATTCATGAAAAGTATGTTTTTGATTTATGGATTTGTTTCGCTGCGATTCGCACACATAGCACGCTTTCTGCTTGCAGGCTTATACTCGTTCTTCGGTCCACTGGTGTAAGGAGCACGGGGTCCTATCCTACTATCTTCCGGGAATGAAATCGCAAATTTTTGCTTCGGGAATCGTATCCGCTGAGCCGAATTCAATTTTCAAATATGCAAAGACCGTTTCTGGATCAAAGAAGTGAAGCACGGCAGAGCATGACATCTGGAAGAATTTTTAAAATTTTTTGAACTAATTCCAGCTAAAAACGACTAAGTAATATGATGAATAACGATCTTCAAAATTGTGACAGACAAGCGCTTAATGCTTTGTTTGAAAAATTTAGCGGTAAGATATACAAATCCGCAATATTCCTCACTGACAGCCGAGAAGAAGCGGAAGATATTGTGCAAGAAACCTTTATGAGGGCTTATCGCTACATACATAGATTCAATGGGCGATCAACCTTTTATACCTGGCTTTACAGAATTTTCATAAATGTGACTCATGATTTGAGAAGAAAAAAATATATTCATGAAAGGTTTTTAAGCAAATATAGAATCGAACAACGTACCGATTCCATTGAAGATCCAATAAACGATTTGAATAAAGATACATTTACCCAATCTCTGCAAGATGCATTGAAGCGTCAAAAGCTCAGGCACAGGGAAATTATTGTGTTAAGATTTTTCGAGGATTTAAAGCTGGAGGAAATTGCAGAGAGATTGAATATTAGTATAGGCACTGTGAAATCAAGATTGCATATAGCTTTGAAAAAAATTAAAAAGTCAATTGGAAACATTGAACAATTTGCAAATACAAACGACTAAATATATGGAGAAAGCAATGAAATGCAAGAGAATTAGAAACTACATGGAAGAATACCTTGATGGTGCCATCACCGGCACAGAGAAGAGCGAGTTCGATGAACATCTCAAAGATTGCGCTGATTGCAAGAAGTTTCTTTTGGAAAGACAGTGTTTGGGTGAGATGCTCTCCGGATCATTGAAAAAAATCTCCAGCAATCAGGAACCCTCTCCAGAGCTTTTAAAATCGGCTTCAACTATTGCTGGAAAAGTCACGTTTAGACCGCCACGGCCAATGATTCTACGGCCAAAATTCGCAGCCTTGTGGCTTTTGCCTCTGATTGCTCTGGTTTTAGGCATCGTTCTTCTTCAACAAAACCATTACAAAAACCGTGTGCCTTATTTCCACGAACAAGACAAGGTTTCATATTTAAAAATAACTACAACTCATTTTGCTGGCACATCGTCGGATGATTGGATCATAAAAAGGGTTCATGTACAGACAATCAATGGTGAAAAAGGTTTTATTACTCTTGAGTTAACCAAAAAGATGTAAAGAAAGGAGAAACAAAATGAAAACTAACAAAATCCTTGCTCTAATTCTGGCTTTGCTCATCGCGACCTTAATCAAGGGAAGTCTTTTTGCTCAGTCTACTCAAAAATTCGAAACAGTCAAAGTTGGTGAAGGTGAGAAAAAATACGCCGCCAGCCTGCTCCTGGAAGAAGCTAACATAAATGAGATTATTAAAATTCTTAACGAGTATACGGGTGCTCAGATTGAAGTCGTCAAGTCACCTTCGAGAAACGAGAAACTTTGTGTCGAATTTCACTTTAACGAGACAAAAGCAGCCAACAGACTTGTTTGGTATGGGACAAAAGCAACAGCGAAAACTTATGTCACTAAAGATGAAGAAATTAAGGACCATGAAATAAACATCATTAGAAAAGATAGCACAAAGTCTGATAGTGGTCAAATAAAAATCAAAATAGGAAACCGGATCAGTGTCGAATATATCAATATTCGCTTAGAAGAGTTATTGGACCGTTTCAGTGAGCTAGGAGAGATGAAATTTAAATTAGATAATGAGCTGAAAGGGGAAAATATCAGGGTTAATCTCAAGATGGAGAATTTCACTATTGATGAGGCGTTAAAGGCTCTTGCTGGTTTAGAGAATCTAGCAATAATAAAGTTAGATGAACATTCATTCTTAATTAAAAAGAAGAAATGATATTATAGTTTGTAGGTCAGGCACCCTATGCACTTGACAAATAAAAATGTCAAGAGTTCGGGGACACTGACCTAAAAGCTAAAACATTGCGTTGCAACTTGACTTCAGTCTGTTAACAATAACCAACCAGCACGTGTATTCACTCGCACTTGATTGCCTTCCATCGACTTCCGCCAATTCGGGCATATTGCAACAGGATCGGGAACTGAAAGGCCACCAAAGTTTGCGGAGAGTGAGGTCGGTGCCGCTTTTTTAAAGCAGTTTATAGTTCATGGTTCACAGTTCATTGTCCCTACCACATTTCCCCAAAAGCGGTGGACAGTAGACTGAAAGTAATTTGGGGTCAAGCCAGAGGCGGGATCAGCCCCGCCATAAATTTGAACCTCCCGATTAGGAGGTTTTTTTAGTTGACAATTTCAGAGAAATTCTTTCTTTTTCATGTTAGTGATATTGAAGGATGTAAATAATGTTCTTTGAACGTTTAATTGGAAAATTTCATATAGCAGGGAGAAGGAGGTAATATGGCCAACCGATTTTGCTCTCATTGGCTTGACCACATCTTCTGTTGCACTCTGAGGAGTATTTTTCACAACCCCTGGAGGATTCTGGCGGATTTCATCAAGCCGGGAATGACAGTTCTCGACATCGGCTTTGGAAACGGCTATTTCAGTCTCGGGATGGCTCGGATGGTGGGATCAGACGGACTCGTTGTCTGTGTCGAGACGGAATCCGAAAAGATCGAGTCCCTGAAGCTTCTGGCAACTGATAGCGGCCTGGCCGAACGGATCGATTCACGAATATGCAGTGATTCAAGTCTTGCAGTCGACGACCTGACTAATCAGATTGACTTCTCACTCGCCTTTTTTGTAGTCCACCATGCGGCGGATGTTCCCGCTCTCATGGCTGGAACGCAAAAGGCATTGAAGCCGGGAGGAAAGTTTCTCATTGTCGAGCCCAGCCACCACGCATCGACCAGTTACTGTGTGACTGTTGAGTCGGCAGCTCAACAGGCTGGGCTATCAGTGGTTGGCCATCCGAAGTTCATTCGAACCTGGGCGGTCTTGCTGATCAAGAACTAAGGATTCTGAAAGCTGGCGTTTAGCAGATATCTTTCTAAATCAGATCAATTTTCTTCCAACGACTTCCATCAATGGTGGTATAGCAGAACCAAATCCTTAATTCAAAGCTCACAAAAGTTTGCTGAGAGTGAAGTCGGCCCCGTATTGATTGGTAGTTGGTTCTTAGTTGTTAGTTGATAGAATAGAAAATATATATAGATTTCTTAATCATCCGCCATAAACCAAATACCAAAATTCTATCTTTGGGTTAGAACGTCCCCCGCAAGAGGTGGGATCGGCCTTGCCATTGATATTGACCTCGCTCACTAAGTGGGGTTATTTTGTATCTGATAATTGGTATTGAATTGAAATAACGTTTCCCGAACGACTGATCCCACAGCAAGCTGTGGGACACCCGGCCACGGAAGGTCAGGTAAGGGGTTGAGAGCAACAGGCTATCCTCTAAGCTCAATCCAGATCTTTTATGGACGGAAGTTAAAGAGAATAAGGGGACGGTCCTTACACGCCTGTTAAGAAGTAGTAAAATCAGCAAAATGGGGACCGACCTGCAAAATTCAGTTTTTCTATCCAGTTTGATCTCAACAATAATCCTTTAGAAGCCGATAATAAAATGAACAAATATCTTGACAAATGGCAGAATAATACGTATAAAAGATGAACCGTAGTTGGTGAAGTTTAGATAGGTTTTTGTTAGCTCGAAGTTATTCAGCCACGAAAGCTTATTTTGTAAGACTTTCGTGGTGTTTTTTATATATAAGAAAGGAGGTGATTCTTAGATGCAGGGTAAGGTAAAATGGTTCAATGAATCTAAAGGTTACGGATTCATTACTCCGGATGACGGAGGAAAGGACCTGTTTGTACACATCTCCGAAATAGAAGGTGAAGGATACAAAACTCTTCAAGAAGGCGACGAAGTTAGCTTCGAAGAAGGACAGGGACAAAAAGGACCTCAGGCAACAAATGTCCAAAAGGTATAGTTTAGAGAAATCAAAATTCTAAAATATATCGTTGGTCGTTCCGAGTGCCCCCTTGGCCTCGGGACTTGAATGTGGCGGGGATAAGACCCCGCCATGAATTTGAACCTCCCGAAAGGGAGGTTTTTTATTGCAGACTTTCGAGAAATTCCTATATTCTTAAAAATTTTATGAGGCAGATGATTTATCAGAGCTTTTATTGTTAGTGCTGCGTAGATGATTCTATTAAATCTATGTTAGTAGCAAAGGATGACTGGATGGGAAAAAAACAAAGTGCATCAAGAGAGATACTTCTTAAGACAGGTTTGGCAGCCTGGCTCTTCTGTTTTTCTGCTGTGTTATGGCAATGCCAGGATAAGGGATCAACTGATTACGGACAATGGATTAAAAAACCCCAGAGTGAATGGCCGCAGATCACGATGATCAACCAGATCGAATACACGGACAAGAATCACCCTGTGGCAGGATGCAGTTTTCTATTGGATACGGGAGATGAGATTCTGGCCGCCACGGCCAAACACATCCTGACCTATTTTAAATCAGAAACCATGGAATCGATTTCCTTCAAGAAAACCCTAAAGTTTTGGAAGATGTTCCCAAAGAATAATCCTGACGATGTGGTCGTGGTAGATAAACTGATTAATGAGAACCCAGAGGAACCTTTGGAGCACATACCACCTGAAAGAGACTGGCTTTTGTTCACAATCAAAGAGAGGTCTCAAAACATCCAGCCTTTAAAATTCAGATCCGGTCCAGTGCAAGAGGGCGAAACAGTCTATATTATTGGTTGGCGATATACGGATAAAGATTGTCCTCAAGTAGTCTATGAGGGTAATTTTGTGAGATCAGAGAAGGGATCTTTTCTTATAACTACTAAAGAACTAGCTGACAATACCATGCCTGGATTGAGCGGTTCTCCGGTTATCGACTCCAACGGCTACTTGCTCGGCCTTATGTCTCAGAAGGCTGGAAAAATGGAGAGGCCCTCTTCTATCGACTATCCCAAGGTGCTTATAGAAAAAAGGGCTAATACTAAGGAATAAGGAGTGTATAACTAAATCCTTTGCCTGTCTAAACAAGAACGCTCACACAAGTACTAAAATTAGTTATTATTACATTTCTATAATCAGCTTAGCGGGGTACCCCACAGCGCAGCTGTGGGCCACCCGCCCTGAGAGTGAGGTCGACCCCGCTTTTTTTAGTAGTTAGTTCTTAGTTGTTAGTTGATAGAATAAAAGATACATATATAGATTTTTAACCATCCACCATCCACAAAATACCAAATTACATCTTATGTTTAGAGCTCCCTGACAGTATGTTAATGGAGGGTGCGATTTTAAAACTCGTAGGCACATCGATTTTCAAGTCTTTAAATCTGAGTGCCTTACGAACAATCATGGTGCTCAATAGCAAGAACTTCTTATAATCTGCTAAAATTCCTATTGCTTCAACCAATAATCATCATTAAATTCACTTATCGCGGAAGCTATAAGGTAAACGAACGATTTTCAATAATTGCTGTATCAATCCACAACGGTGATGATAAAACTCAAGATTTTTCCACAATTGAGAAACAATGAAATAATGGAGGTAACTATGCGAAAGAATACATTGAGAACTCTCGTCTGTGTCATTTTTATTTTTGTTATTTGGGTACCGATTGAACTTGAAGCAATTAAAACACCTGTCGATAATCCAGAGGTTAAAGCGGCGCTTGCAGTTTTTGATGCCTGGTGTGAGTATACTGTATGCACACGGGAACAGCCCGGAGTATCCATAGGAATTGTATACGATCAGGATCTGATCTGGGCTAAAGGGTATGGTTATGCAGACCTGGAAAAGAAAACTCCAGCGACACCTTCAACCGCCTACCGAATTGCGTCCATAACCAAACTTTTTACAGCAACGGCAATTCTTCAGCTACGCGATGCTGGCAAGCTGCAGCTCGACGATCCGGTGGCAAAACATCTTAACTGGTTTCGTCTGGATGATCCCTTTGACGACAGCCCGGTTATTACTATCCGCCACCTGCTTAGTCACACCTCTGGTTTGCCCCGGGAACTGAACTCTCTCTACTGGGATGATATGAGTTTTCCAGAACAAGAGGAGTTTATAGAGATGTTTCAGGAAGCATCGACAATTCTACCTCGTGAAACCGAACTAAAGTACTCCAATGTAGCTTTTAATGTTCTGGGAGAGGTTGTCGCTTCCATTTCAGGGCAGCTCTATGCTGACTATGTGAAAGGACATATCCTAAAGCCCCTGGGAATGACCGGGACCGAGGTCATGCCTAAAGAAAACATGACTACTTTGGCCAAAGGTTACGGATTTCGTAAACCAGGACAACCCCGGAGAGTAGAATCATTCTTCGATAAAAAGGCTATGGCCCCATCGGGAAATATGGCTTCAACAGTGGAAGACCTGGCCAGGTTTATATCGCTTCAGTTCCGGGATGGCCCGGCAGGCGATCCTCAAATACTCAAAGGTTCTACGCTGAGGGAGATGCATCGGGTTCACTGGCTTGCCCCCAGTTGGAATAGCGGTTGGGGTTTGGGTTGGAGCGTGGTTAATGAGGATGGCCAGGTACGAATTGCTCATGGTGGCTCCGTGCCCGGTTATAAAACGTATATATCTGCAGCTCCGGCTGACAAGTTCGGGGTGATAGTGCTAACCAATGCGGAAGATGGCAATCCTGGCTCCTATGCAAAAAATGCTTGGACTATTATCGCTCCGGCGGTCAATAAAGCCACAGCCGTAACTGAGGAGGCACCAGTTGCCGACTCCTCCTGGTCAAAATATGTTGGAGACTACGAATGGCAAGATGGTAGTCTGATGAAGGTTATGCTTCTCAATGGAGAACTCACACTTGTGGACCCGGCAGAGGATAACCCCTGGGATGGACGTGTTCGCCTTGAACCAGTGTCTGAAAGTGTATTTAAAATGAAAGATCAATGGCAAAAAGGGGAGCTGATCCGTTTTGAGATGGATGAGCACGGCGAGGTAACAGGCATCATCATGCCAGGTTATTCACTGTTGCGGAAGTAAACCTGATATATGATATCACAGTATCGCCCAATTTTCTGAATATATTACACACAATATTAATTGATCGACAGTTAGATTAATTTGAGGATAAAGCTGTTCTTGTTTTCAGGGTAAGAGTAGAGGGACACTGAGAGCGACTCGACTTCAAGCAAAGGCTCGCTTAAACTTAAAAAAAAATGCTAAACTCGTCTCAAAGCCGCTGCTTTTTTAGTAGTTAGTTCTTAGTTGTTAGTTGATAGAATATAAGATACACATAGATTTTTTAATCATCCGCTATCAATAAAATACAAACTCCTATCTTCGGGTTAGAACGTCCCCCCGCCTTTGGCGGGGGATGGCTGTCTCGAATGAATTTAGGAAGTCTCGTCGGTCCTGTGTTTTTTTAATACATTGTATCATAAAAACTTAGAGTGCGAAGGGGGATAAAGAAATATAGAACGGGTAAAAGATCAATTGAGTCCATAGAGAGGCAAATAGCTGGTCAGCACCGGGCAACTGGTTTTCTTCAAGTATAAAAAAGGTCTAAAATGGTACAACCGAATCCGGGTTTTTAGGACATCCCGCTTCTTGTCTACGATTTGAGCTAAGTGTTTACCCTTTCAAAGCCGATAAAAAGAATATGTAAAAATACAATCAAATACTAAATTAAAGCGTATCAAGATTGAAGTATACGTAGGAAAGTTAAGATAGGTTTTTGTCAGGGTGAGATTATTATACCACGGAAGCTTACTTTAGAACTTTCGTGGTTTTTTATTTATCAAAGAAAGGTGGTGATTTTGTGAGTGAAGGAGTAGTGAAATGGTTCAATGAATCCAAAGGTTACGGATTCATCACTCCGGATGACGGAGGAAAAGACCTGTTTGTGCATTTCTCTGCAATCAATGCCGAGGGATACAAAGTCCTTCAAGAAGGCGACAGAGTTAGCTTCGAGCAAGAACAGGGACCAAAAGGACCTCAGGCAATAAAGGTCGAAAAGATATAGTTTAGAGATATAAAGATCCTAAAACATATCAATTCTTGTTCCGAGGCATCTTGTGCCTCGGTACCTTAATGTGGCGGGGATAAAACCCCGCCACAATTAGTATAAGCTGAGCCTGTTGTGGGCTTCTCTGCTATTCAGTCGCAGTTTGATTCTGACTTGTTTATCTGGGATGTTGTTTTCTATATCTGGGTCTGAGTAACCATCTTTCCGATATCTTCGAAAAATGAAGGATCTGAGAATTCATTCATAAAAAATCCGAACCCCTCTTATAAACCCAGTTTACTTAATCTGCTGCTTTACATAAGGTTAGGCTGAAACCTGGATTGCGGTCAATTGAGATTCTGTATAGACTAAAAACACAAGAGTATCAGGTATTACCTTATCTAAATTTGCATGAGAGGCTTTAAAATCGCCCAGTTGGAAATGTCAAAATGGAGGACCGGTGAAAAAGTATGAGCCAGTAAATTTTTACGTTTTTTCATCAGGTGAGTTGTTGCACCTCTTAAAGTAATGGGGTTTTCTTCTATGACAGTAATCACGCAAAGAGGGCATTCATATTGCAAAGCGCAGGATTCTCCTGTTCTTTCGGAGACAGATTTAGTCTTGTTCTACCTTTCGAGCTTTTTGTGTAAAAATAGATTAATTGGTTATCTGGATACATTTTTAAATACTCAAAATTCAAATATAGCTTGACATTTAAAAATCAATGGTTATATAGGAGATACCAAAGATTTTGAGCTAACCATTAAAACTCAAAGAAAGGAGTCTTAAGCCAAATTACTTTTTGTAGAAACTTAGAGGGGTGATTATTTTCAAAGGTGCTGTATTTTTGAAAGGAGAATAAGAGTATGCATAAAGGCACAGTGAAGCGGATAATGAGAGAAAGGGGATTTGGATTCATCCTGGCCGAAGATGGAAGAGAGATATTTTTTCACCGCGCAGAACTTAAAAATGTGGAGTTCAGTGAATTAAAGGAAGGTGATCAACTGGAATTTGGTGTTACTAAGGGGAATAAAGGCCCTCAAGCTGTCGATATTAAAAAAACCAGCGAACAAAAAGATTAATCTCATCTGCATTCGAACAGATTAGAAGTCCAGAATGGAAAGATGAAGTGAAGATTCTTCTAATAACCCCTTCTTCCGGCAAAGCGAGGAGCCGAGTTTTTAGGATGCCACAACTTACCTTAGGTGTCATCTCTGCTTTGACTCCACCTGAGATAGAGTTAGATGTGGTTGAGGAAGAGATTGAGGAGATAAATTTTGATAAATACTATGACCTGGTAGGAATCTCCTGTATGACTGCAGTTGCTCCCCGGGCCTACCAGCTCTCTTCTGTTTTCCGGAAAAAAGGTGCTAAGGTGGTTTTGGGAGGGATTCATCCCACAGTTATGCCTGAGGAAGCTATCACACATTGCGATTGTGTGGTCATCGGTGAGGCGGAAGGGTGTTGGAGTGAGCTCATCCAGGATTTTAAACAGAACCGGCTGAAGAAGTTTTACCGATCTCTTAATTTTGACTTAGCTAAATTTCCCATACCCAAGCTCAACCATAATCACACTCCCTTTCGAGTAATCCCCATCCTTTGCACCAGGGGTTGTCCCTATAGCTGTGAATTCTGTTCGGTTACTGATCTTTATGGAAAAAAGGTGAGACACCGTCTGATTCAGGATATTGTGAATGAGATAGCCACGAGAGATAGCAAGAAATTCTTCTTTTTAGATGACAATATCATAGGGGATTTTAAATTTGCCAGGGAGCTATTCATCGCTCTTTCGGATTTGAGAATTCGCTGGGTGGGTCAAGCATCCATATCCTTGGCTAAGGACAAAACTTTGCTGGGGCTGGCGAAAAAATCTGGTTGTACCGCTTTGTTTATAGGAATAGAGTCGGTCTCCTCTGATAATCTTAAAAGGCTTCGTAAAAGTCCGGAGAATGCTAAAGAATGTAGTCAGGGTATCAAGATCATTCAGGATTTGGAAATCTTTTTTCATGCCTCCTTAGTGTTTGGCTTTGACGATGATGATAAAAGCATATTCGAGAGGACCCTGGACTTCCTGAATGAAAACAGTATAGCCAGCGCCACTTTTAATATTTTAACCCCCTATCCGGGCACAGCAATCTTCGAGAGATTCAAAAAAGAAGGAAGGCTTTTAAGCCAGAACTGGCAGGACTATAACCACAGAACTGTGGTTTTCAAACCTAAAAAAATGACTCCAGAAGAGCTGGCCGAAGGTTTCATCTGGATAGGAAGGAATTTTTATACTAAAAGTTCAATTTTTTCCAGATTCTTTCATAACTTTAATCATCCGCTGCTCTATTTTTCTATTAACTGGGGGCATCGGAATAGTTATGAAAATGAAAAAATAGAAAATTGTCTCCCCCACAGTCCACTTACTTATAGCTGAACCTGAGCAACTTGCTATGAAAAAAGTTCTGAACTCGTCTCACAGACCGCGCTTTTAAAACAGTTATTGGTTGTTAGAAAGAAAAAAATAGATAAATTTTTATTTATATATTAATCCGCTAAATATTAACCACTTTTTCTTGTTTGGAACGTCCCCCCGCCTTTGGCGGGGGAAAGCCATCTCGAATGAATTCGGGAAGTCTGGTTTGTTCTATTTTAATTTTCGCAGACTCTTTTTCTTATAGTTTCCTGCAGACCAGCTCTCCACTTCCAATAGGAACAAGCAGAGTATCTACACGCTCATCATTTGCTGACCTTTCAACCATGGGCTTTAACACATCCTTGTGACTGATAACGTTATCCGCAACTAAAAGCCCTCCTTTAACCATATTGGGAACTACCTTCTCGTAACAATCCAGATAAACCTCTTTCTCGGCATCCAGAAAACAAAAAGATACGTTTTTATAGTTGTTTAAATATTCCCTGGCATCTCCTGGGATAAGCTGGATAAGATCCTCAACTTCTGCCACTTTAAACGTCTCCCGGGCTAATTTAACTTTTTCTTTTAGCACTTCAAATGTCACCAGCTTTCTTTTCAGTTCCTTACAAGCCAGTGCCAGCCACAGGGCAGAATAACCAGCGCTTGTGCCTATTTCCAGATAGTCTCCCTCCGGAGCAACTGAAGCAAGCAGGGCAATGAATTTACCGGTCTCAGGGGGTATTTGCCGAAGCCTTTGAAGATGAGGTTTTTGGCTCAATCTATCTTTGGTATTCAGGGATTCCAAATAGTGCATTCTCTGTTTAATTTCTTCTGGAATGTTATGAAACATTTGAATATCCTCCTGTTTAAAAAAAATCTACTATAATTTTAATGAATTGCAAAAATATTTTAGCCTGCTGTGATGGATATTTCTTTACTGTTCATATATATAAGTTGACATTTCTTTGTCTCTTATCTGGATTTTCCAGACAAAGTTGGAAGAACTTATCCAAACAGCCACTTGTAATATAATCAATAATGAAAATAGGGTGTGGATCTTTTCGTCTGCTTTAAAAAGTTTTGTTTATTTCAGGTGTTATTCATCTTCAGGGTATACATATCATTATAATACCTGCTCATCCCACAAAAAGCAACAAAATGATAAACTTGGGGGACTCATACTGAACTCAAGAATTACACACAGCTATCCCGATTTGGCTATCTTTGTATATATGCAGTTCTTCACCAAAGCTGTCCAGGGCTGCCTCAAGATTGTCAAACACATCAAATACCAGGGCCAGACGGGTTATGGCGATGATCTGCTGGATGTTATTGGTGAGATTGGCTAATTTCAAACTGCCGCCAATTTCTCTGAATTTCATATGGTGGTGGAGAAGAACGCTGATTGCTGAGGAGCCGACCTGGCTGGTTTTGCCTAAATCGATAATTACTCTGTTCCGTTTTCTACCAATCAACGCATAGAGCTTTTCGTCAAGCTGACCCAAAGACTGTCCGGGCAATAGCTTGCCTGAGGGTTCCAAGATGACCACGTCTCTTTTTACATAGGAATTAATCTTCATCTGTCTTATACCTCCAAAATATTATATGCATCAGAAATGCTTAGGTTTCATTTTTCTGATTTTTTTTTGCTTAAGTATTTTGCTTTGACCGGTTTTGAAGATCTTGGGACAGGATAATAAAGGATTTTAGAATGGGGATATAAATATTTGATTAGAAATGGTCTAGTATTTATAAAAGCATGCAATTCAAATATTTACATTTATCTTATCCTATAATGATTGTGGCTGGAGCTTTATAAACAAGTTCGAGCAAAAAAGACTAAAATGGTCTTGTTATGATTCGTATACCTAAAGAAGATTTCAACGGAGGGAATAAAGATGGTGAAGATTATAAAACTTATTATATTGACAACGTTAATTATTTTAATAGGAGGGATTGCCTTGTCTGAAAAAAATGAGAATGAAAAACTTGAAAAAGCTACTTTTGCTGGTGGCTGTTTTTGGTGTATGGAGAACGCTTTTGAAAGTTTGGAGGGTGTAGTTGACGCAGTTTCCGGATATACGGGCGGGCATAAGGAGAATCCTACATATGAAGAAGTGAGTTCCGGAAAAACCGGTCATTATGAGGCTGTTCAAATTACTTTTGATTCTACTAAGATATCATATGAGGATCTATTAAATCACTTCTGGATACAGATCGATCCTACAGACAAGGGAGGGCAATTTGCTGATAGGGGCTCGCAGTACAGGACTGCCATTTTTTACCATAACCAAAAACAGAAGACCTTAGCACAGAAATCTAAAGAGGATTTGGACAAATCAAAAAAATTCGATAAGCCTATAGTAACAGAGATCTTGCCTTTCACAAAGTTCTACAAAGCCGAAGAATATCATCAGGATTATTCCAGGAAAGAGACCATGCAGTATGAGTTATACAAAAAAGGGTCGGGCAGAGAGAAATTCATCAAAGAGAATTGGGAAGGTAATTATACAAAACCCAAAGAAAATGAATTGAAAGAGAAATTGACTCCCCTGCAATACAAAGTGACCCAGGAGTGCGGAACCGAGCAGCCATTCAACAACGAATACTGGGATAATAAAAAAGAGGGGATATATGTTGACGTTGTGTCCGGCGAGCCTTTGTTCATATCCAAAGACAAGTTTGACTCCGGCACCGGCTGGCCCAGTTTCACCAGACCCCTTGACCCTAATAACATCGTGCAAAAAGAAGATACCAGCTTAGGAATGGTGAGAATTGAAGTTAGAAGCAAAAAAGGTGATTCCCATCTGGGTCATTTATTTGAGGATGGACCAGCACCCACCGGATTGAGATATTGCATAAACTCCGCTGCATTGAGGTTCATTCCCAAAGAGGATTTGGAAAAGGAAGGTTATGGAGAATATAAAAAGCTATTCGAGAAGAAAAACTGATATTATATCTTAGCTTGGTTCATGGTGCCCCACAGCACAGCTGTGGGCTACCGTGCTGTGGACCAACATTCATTATTTAACCAGGCCCAACTCATCTAGAATCCTCAACCCACGATCTGTAATTCTGAAGCCGGGAGCACCGTAGTTAGTCGTTGCTGGTTCAACCAAATCCCATTGTTGAAGATCCTTCAGTTTCAACTCAATCAGACGTTCTGATCTTCCTATGTGAAGTTGAATGCCAGAGGCTGACTCGTTTGGATACAGGGAATTGGCTAGAAATACTAGAATAGCAGCGGCGAGAGCATCCAGTTTTGGTTTTGGCTCGTCCTGCGATACCTCAGGATCAGGTGCCTCGGCAGCATGCTGGTCGGGTGGTGTGGGAGATACGCTAATCCTGCGCAGACGCTGTCGCAAATAAGGCCAACAGCGACGGAATCTATCCTCCACCGCATCAGCAGTAAGACGATCTTTCCCACTAGCGTCGTTTATGCTCTTGACGAGCCGAAGTACGTCCAGACGTTCGGCCTTCACGCACTGGAACATGCGTAGCGGTGCGGGCAGATCTCTGATCTCTAGCCCTACCAAGAAAGGAGCTACATTGTCTTCAGCCTGTGCACATGCTAGAGCACCGGACTCAAACAGTATCCAGGGTTGATCCGCGATGCCCGGCACCAGACAGATTATGCCGAATTTACTAGTCTTGAGACTCTCCCAGAGCTCGGGGCTCCATCTCGTGCCCTTGCTGATGTCCTCCTCGGACAGCCAGGGCTCAATATATGGGAGCACATCGGGCAGCCAGTCACGAAGCCATTCAGCAACGCGAAGACTGGTGGAACCCGACCAAGTTATGAAGACCTTCATCATGTCTCTCTGCTTTGTAACCTAATGTTGTTTAAATGTATCCGCATAACATCCCAAATACTGTCCGCCTTTTATAACTTCTACAAAATCTTATAATGCAATATTGTTTACCAATATTTTGCCCTAAAAGAACATTACTTCATTATTTTACCCAAAAACGATTTATTGTCAACTAAAAAGTTGACTGATGGTATATTTGCAGGATCATTGAGTTGGACACTGATATTTGCCGGGGGCTCCCACAGCAAAGCTGTGATCCACGTGCCACGGGAGTGATATTAAGAATATTATTGACAATGAGGGGAATTCAATCATATTTTATTTAGAGGATATCTATGATTTGGGATAGAGTTAAAATACAGGATATCATCAAAATATATTTTCCGATCTTAATTTCCGTAGCTGCTATAATCATAGCGATACGAAGTTGTGATATCTCGAGGAATTCCCTCAATATAAGTAAGCAGGAGTTTGAGAAGCGGCGGGAGGTAAGATTGTTTGTTGGTGCTAAATGGACAGGTGATAAAATATATTCCTCGCATTATTTCAAAGGTAAAAAGCTTGAATCAATTGGCAATGTAGACCTATATGGGGGACTCGAAGGATTTATTGTATTAAATGTTACAAATATTAGTGATCATGCTGTCTCAATAGATGATATTCGAATAAGGTATTGCTCAAAATCCAGCGTTATGTCAATTCAGTGGGGTAACAAATTCAAGACAGTCGATATGCAAGATGATATTAGTTTCCCAATTATGCTAGACGCATATGAACCTTTTCAATGTATAACGAGGGTGCCTATCCCGATCTCGGCAAATCTGTCAGAAATGATGAGCGATTTACATAGCGACACAACTTATTCATCTAAAGATATTGTTATGAGACTCGCAGATTTTGTAATTAAGACCAAAGCTGAATCCTGTTCACCAGACAGTATTGAGAAAATCATCAAAAAGGAGATAGGATTCTTATCATATATGACCAGCAACATGCAAAATGTTCCTGAAATACTAATTTCCTACTCGAACCCAGATCCTGATTTTAAAGTAACGAAAGTAATCCGAGGACAAAGAGCTCTTGAAATTCTCGTAAAATTGTCTTCAGGAGAGAAAATAGCTAAGATACTAGATTATATTGACATTAATAGAAGTTCATTTGACTATTGAAATCCGTGAGAATAATGCACTAATAATTTCTCATTTCAACCACGGTATCCCACAGCAAAGCTGTGGGCCACCTGTCTTTAGCATAACCTCAAAAGCCACTGACTGGGCGCCGGAAGTAGGCATTATGTTTTCAATTTATTAACAAAATTTGAGTTGGATTGAGGCTTATTTTCGTATAAAATTAAAAGAAAAAAAGGTGGGAATCGCTCCACAGATATAATGACGAGAAATATTTGAAATAAGCCGCTTATAAAAAGAGAAATCTTTATGAATCGCCAGGGATTTTGCAGTAGGAGGTGGATCAAAGTAGCGTTGGTTCTAATAGTCATTATCTGTGTAGTGCCTACGACAACTACCCGTTGTCAACAAATCTCTGATCCATTACCAGAAAACAATAACCACCACATAAGAAACTTAGCGGTTTTAACCGATTCTACAAAACACTCATTTTTAAAAAACCTGCAGAATGATTTTACTTACATATTAACGCAACAAGATTTTTATGAAATTATAGGTGGATTAGGCCTTGCCCCCTATATATTTAAATCTCAATTCGATAATGAATCCCCTGAATTAACAGAACACTGGGCACTCTCAAAATTTGCCGACAATTTTTTTGAATTGGGTGAGGGCCTGGGAAATCCCATTTACCATATGGCGGCATCTGCCCTTATTTTATCATTTCATGGAAAAAAGCAAAATTCATCTTTAAAATCCTTTGGTTCAGATTTACTACGAGCACAAATCTTTAATGGATTAATCACCATATCAATGAAAGGATTAATAAATCGTAAACGACCTGATGGTACCCCATACAGCTATCCCAGTGGTCATACGTCAACAGCATTTGCAAGTGCTGGAGTCATCTACCACCATTTCGGATACAAAATAGGTATTCCTGCTTTTATAACAGCTTCTTATGTCGGTTTATCACGTTTGCAGGAAAATAAGCATTATGTGACTGATATTGTTGCGGGTGCGATTATAGGCACATATGTGTCTTTCAAGATTGTAAGAAGAAGTAAATCCGAAAAGGGTATTGGGGTGAAACCAGCATTAATACTTGGCTCTCCTGCCATTGAATTTGCGATGCGGTTTTAATAGAGTTAAGTTCAATCGGCTTCGATTCACCATATTGACTCAAACCAGACTAATTGTTTTCCATCGAGTTTCGTCGAAATTTTCATATTATTAGGATATGCGAAATTTCAAGTTCACAAGAGTTTGCTGCGAGCAGTGGTGGCCCACTGCGCAGCTGTGGGGCACCCGAACCACCCGCTACTTGATCTCCAGGGTCATGGGATCACGAAGGGGCAGGATGGTGATTTCGCCGAAATCGGAAAAACGCTCCTCGTGATTATCCGACCCCTTCTGCACGGTTTCCGGATCACCGACGACTAAAAACACCAGTTTTTCAGGATGGAGGTATTTCTGCGCTGCTGCCAGGACATCATCCGGGGTTACGACTTCCATATTTTTAGTGTAGTTTTGCCAGTAATCATCGGGCCGACTGGTATAATCATCGTCCGCAAAGGTGTTGACGATATTCTTTTTGCTGCTGAAAGGATTGACCAGGTTGCTGATGAAACTGGCTTTGGAATTATTGACGATTTCGGCTTCGCATTTTTCGGTACGGATGCGCTTGATCTCATCGAGAATAAGTCTGGTGCCAAATGCACCGGTTTCGTGCTTAGTCTGGAACCATGCCCGGAAAGTACCGGGGTATAAAACAGGACGCTCGAAGGCGCTTCCGGTGTTGTAAGCTAAGCCCTCATCCGAACGCACCCGACTCGTGATCCGCGAGGTGAAACCGCCACCACCCAGAATGTCATTCATCACCATGAGGGCATACTGATCGGGTATGTCCCGCTTGACGCCGATGTGTCCCAGGCGGATACGCGATTGGTTGACATCCTCTTTTTTAATCATATAGACTCCGGGTTTCGGATCAGGGATCTGGTCGGGGATTGCGGGAAGATTCAACTTTTGATCGGGCCATCCGCTAAGCATGTTATTCAATTTAGCCAGGATCTCTTTGGTTTTGAAATCCCCGGAAACGGCGAAAATAAAGTTTTTGGGGAAAAAGTATTTCTTATGGAAAGCAATCATGTCTTCCCGGGTAATGGAATTGACGGATTGTTCTGTGCGGCGGTAGGGAATAGTGCAGGGGTGATCGCCATACATCAAGAACTGCCACTCGCGGGATTCGATGTCGGAGGTATTGGCATTCCGTTGTTCCATCTCTGAGAGCACGTCTGCCCGGTAGCGATCCAGGGCTTCCTGTTCGAAAACCGGAGTGCGCAAGACCTTCTGGAACAATTCCAACCCCTGGTCTATGTCTTTGGACAGGCAAAAAAGATTAGTCATCCCCTGTGAACCACCGATATTGACGGAGATCTCCCCAGCCAGGAAAGCAAGGCGCTCATCAAGCTCTTTTGCGGTCATCCCCTGGACCCCGCCGTTGCGCATCAAATAACCGGTCATATCCGCCAGTCCGGCTTTTTCTACTGGTTCATAAATCGAGCCGGTGCGGACCAAAACTCTCAATTCAAAGGTGGGCACTTCCGGGTTCTCCGCCACATAGGCAATAGCACCACATTTCAATGTATGTCGGTAACCATCCGGCTTGGGCGGCTGATATTTCAGTTCCTTGAATTTTAGTTTGTCGGGGTGGTCAACGATTTCATCCGCTTGTGCAACAAAGGCGGAAACCAGCACGGCAGCCAACGTCAGGACAATCAATAGTGTGATCAGTCGGCTGAATGGCAAAATAGATAATCTTCTCATTTTTTTTCCTCCTTTAGCTTATGTCTTACTCTTTCTCGGCAGCTTTAAGTTCTTTAAGGTGTTCATTGGCAATTTTCAGCAGTTTTTCCATTTGCTCTTTCTCTTTGGGGTCTTCAACCTTATCCATCCCCATGGAGAACATTCCGATCATCTGCTCCAGCCGGGCAACGTCGGTCATTGATTTTATCATCTGGACTGCCTGGGCGAATTGCGGATCCTCAGCGCCTTCTCCCTCGCCTTCAGGTGAGGCTTTGGTGTTTATTACTAACACGTTACACTGGTCGCTTGTGAAATACTTGTTGGCCACGCGCTGAACATCCTCGGCAGTTACCAGATCGCACATTTTAGGGTCGTTGTTGGATTCGGTCCAATCACCCATGGCAGCATTCTGACCCAGATAAAACAGGATGCCAATCCCGGACATAATGTCCATGAAGCGGATTTTCTGTACGCGTAACTGATTTTTGACTTTCTGTAATTCCCTTTCGGGCACTGGGCTATTCTTCAAATCTTGGATGACTTCATACATCGCTTCCTCCAGTTGTTCAGCCCGGACACCGGAGATACCCTCAGCAGAGATCTGGAACGCTCCGGCATACTTTTTGGAATCCTGGGTGGCACTAACCCCCAGGCCGCTTCCGCCAAACATACGCCCGCGCCGGCTGACAGAGCTCTTAGCGATGCCCTTTTCCTCAACCAGTTTCTTGTATAACCGTCCGGTCTTGCCGCTCATGATCTCAGCCAGGACTTCCAGCGGATAACTATCCGGGTGTTTCCAGGCTACGGTGTGGTACCAGATTTCAGCCTGGGGATTGGTTTCGGCCTCAGCGATTAACCGCTTTTCCCCGTATTGCTTTTCTTCAAGGGTTATGACGTCGGGTGGTTCAGTCTTACCGCGGGGAATGCGTTCGAAGTACTTCCTGACCAGTTTGATCATCTCGTCGGGTTTTAGATCCCCGACCAGGATCATGGTCAGGTTGTTCGGCGCGTAATAGGTATCATAATACTGATTGGCTTGTTCCCGGGTGATATTTTCCACATCGGAGGGCCAACCGATGACGTCCCAGTGATATGACGATGATTTCCAGAACATGGCCCGGAAATCCTCCTCAATCATGCCGGTCGGTGTTGATTCAATACTCAGGCGGCGTTCCTCACGCACGACATCCCGCTCTGAGTAAAATTCCCGGAACACAGGGTTTTTGAATCGGTCAGACTCCAGCCACATGTACAGCTCAATCTTGTTTTTGGGCAGGCGGACGAAATATCCGGTAAAATCATCCGACGTGAAGGCATTCAGGAAGAATCCGCCGTTCTTGCTGTAAAGCTCATCAAGCTGATCCTTGATGATCAGTTGACGTTGTTCCAGGATCAGGCTGTCGAATACTGCTTCGATTTCTCTGTAGCGCGGGGTCTTAGCTTCTGGATCGCGCATGTCTTCAATTTCCCCGCGACGAAGCTTTTCCCGCATGAACCTTTCCTCGGCTCGCATCAATTCCTTAAGCGAGTCGAGCTGGGCCATGATTTCCAGATCTCGCTGGATGTCTTTGGTTCCGATGGTTTTGGTTCCCTTGAACATCATATGTTCGAAGAGATGGGAAATACCGGTAATACCGGTTATTTCGTTAGCCGAACCGACCCGGGCGAAAATCGCAGCCATGACAGTCGGGGCTTCGTGCCGCTCAACCATCAAAACCTGCATGCCGTTGTCCAGCCAGTACTCTTTGGCATCGATGTTTTGGGCGGTCGCCGGAATCGCTGCAGCAAGTATCACTACTGCGCAGAGGAAAACCGCATGTATAATGCGTCTATTCATGAACTACTCCTTTTATGATTTTAAATTCGATGGTTCAATCATTTCAACCGGCATTAGCTTCCGGGTTTTTATTAAATACGATTATATTCTACTAAAAATGTGAAAATCAAGTACAAAATTACCGTCAGACTCTTAAGTTTACACCTTCTGATAAATCACATTGTTGAGTGTGAGGGATCGAACCGTTTATTCAGGAAGCCATAGATAAAGAGGTCTCTGCAAATTAGCCAGCAGCTTACGATTAATTCATTGTATTACAATGAATTTCCGTTGGTGGTGGAATTGTCGTCAAGACCCGTTTCGGGGATTTCCGCCAACATTCCAGTAAGTAGGACAGACATTTCTGTCTGTTCTGGGCAGGCTGGTCTTGCCTTAGCAGATCCCTGCCCGCTAAAGATTGGCAGGCGGGCGCCTCAGGTGGAAAAGTCTATCTCACCAAATCTTTTGTTGATGGTGGAATTGTATTATCATCGTCATTTAATTCGGTGTCACAGGCTGTCTCAACCTCTGATAATCCCGATGTTAGCGGGAAGGTAACTTATGTTACCGGATTAGTGTAATGGTAGATTCATGTTGGCCTCAGCACATGTAAATTAAAACCCACCTTGGGGGCAAGGTGGGCGCTACGATATGGGGTAACGAGAACAGGTCGTTTTGGATCTCTCAACCCGGAACATATCGGAGCCGTGAAGGCTCCTCTACGCGTAGCAGAGGGTTTATCCCTCTGTATCTATTAAATTTTTAGAAAACTGAGGGAACAAGGTCAGGAGACCTTGTTCTACCTGATTTATTTTGACCAGTGGCAGAGGCCACTGGTCTACCCTGACGTCAGGTCTGAAGGTCACACCCATTAGGCAAGACCAGACGGAGTACAAAAGTGTACGTGGATACTATCCCACAGCACAGCTGTGGGCCACCCAGCCATTCGGTTATCAGGTGCTCAGGGCACCTGACCTACGAGGCTGACATACCTTAACAATCTCCGGGGTTTTATTTCAGCCCATCAGACCTTTAGAATATTATTCTACCACGCCAGCAATCTGGTATTGACTTTGTCGGGGAGATTTTGTATAATAATTGGAAGGTTAAAACTGAAAGGTAATTATGGAGAAACTCATATACCTGGACAGTGGCGCAACTACCTTTCCCAAGCCTGAGGAAGTATATGTAGCGATGGATCACTTCTTTCGCAACTACGGGGTTAACCCGGGCCGGTCAGGATATGATCTGTGTATTGAAGCCGGATCTGTACTCGAGGAGACCCGTAAACTTCTTACCCAGTTCTTCAATGGGACTGATCCCAATCGTCTGATCTTTGCTTACAATGCCACGGACGCCCTTAACCTGGCGATCTTCGGTCTGCTTAAGGAAGGTGATCATGCTATCACCTCCAATATAGAACATAATTCAGTACTTCGGCCACTTTATCACCTTTACAAATATGGTGGAGTCGAAGTCGATCACGTACCGTTCGACAGTAAGGGATTCGTAGATCCGGATGAGTTTGCGCGACGATTCAAAAAGAATACTAAGCTGGTTGCAATTAATCACAGTTCGAATGTCATTGGTACCTTGCAGCCGGTTCGGGAGATCGGCGAGCTCTGCCGGGAACGAGGAATTATTGTATTGGTCGATACTGCCCAGTCAGCCGGCAAGATCCCAATAGATATGGAAGAAATGAATGCAGACGTGGTTGCCTTCACTGGTCACAAGTCTCTTATGGGACCTATGGGCATCGGCGGGCTTTACGTTCGCGAAGGCGTGGAGATCCGGCATACCCGGGCTGGCGGTACGGGCGTGCGCTCGGCTGTCCGTATTCACCTGGATGAATACCCGTACCGGCTGGAGTATGGTACTCCCAACCTGCCGGGAATTGCGGGCATGAATGCCGGGGTCAAGTGGGTGCTCAAGCAAGGGATGTCAAAAATCCACGAACACGAAATGAAACTGCTGCATATGCTGCGAGATGGGCTCCGGGAAATCGATGGTGTGACCCTGTACTGTCAAGACAATCTTGATAATCATGTAGGTATCCTCACATTCAACGTGGAGGGGCTAGAGGCAGGGGATACGGGCACTATGCTGGACGTTGACTACAATATTGCCACCCGCACCGGTTTGCACTGTGCCCCCCTGGTGCATAAGCAGCTGGGTACTGACAAAATTCACGGATCAGTACGATTCGGCATAGGCCCCTTTAACACCCAAGAAGATATCGAATCTGCAATCAGAGCTGTGGGGGATATAGCTCGTATTCGTCAAAAACAGAAGGCTCTTTAAGGGGTGATTTGACTTTATAATCCAACCTTTGAAGTATCATTTATCTTTTTTTTCAATCACCAGGGCATCGGCGACCACCTCGGATATGGTCTTGACCTCTACTCCCAGATTATATTCGCGGTTAAGCTCGAGCAGCTGGTCGATACAATTGTGACAGGGAGCAACTACGATCTGGGCTCCGGTTTCACGGATCTGATCTGCCTTGAGCTTGCCTGCTTCCAATCGCCTTTTTGCGAATCGGGTCATGGCTAACTGGCCACCGCCGCCACCACAGCAGTAATTCTTCTCCCGATTGGGATACATCTCAACGAAGTTGGAAACCGCGTTCCTGAGGATGTAACGTTGTTCTTCGATGATGCCCCCCAGGCGAACCAGGTTGCAGGGATCATGAAGCGTTACCGTTTTTTTAATGCGCGAGCGATCTAATTTGATACGTCCCTGGCGGATGTAATCAGCGATGATCTGAATAACGCTTTTGACCTCAAATCTGTCCTGGGCAGCCATCCACTCGGGCGCTTCCCAGCGATTGGAATTGTAGCCATGACCACACTCGCCCAGGACAAGTGTTTTTGCACCCAGCTGGGCCATTGACTTACGTAAACGCGATGAAATCAAACCCGCTTCATCGTCATTACCACTGTAAAGGCCATAGTTGGTGACATCATAATAGTCCCTGGATACTGTCCAGCTCTCCTTTGCAGCATAAAATATCTTGGCGGTGGCCAAAAGAGACAGCGGGAAGAATTTCGGCTCCCGGGGATTGACGGTGTAAAGGAGCTTTGTTTTTGGCTTATCGACTGGAAGATGCGCCTCTGGGTCATCCACCTCCATTTGCAGTTCCTCGCCCAGCCACTTGAGTGTGGAGAGCCACTCTTCTGTGGGTATACCCATGTTATTACCTTTCTGGACAGCAGTGGTCACCGTTGACTGCAGATCTGGTGGAACCAGGTTAATTGAAGCCAGGGTAGTTCTGGCCATGCGAATCATACCTGTTATATTAATGCCCATGGTGCAGTTTAGGGCGCAACGTCCACATAGTGTGCAGCGTCCGTAAAGCGTATCGACCCAGCGCTCAACCATTTGGCTATCAAGCATAATTCCGCTTTCAGTATTTTTTGCTAATCCGCCCAGCACGGTCAAAAGCTTTCTAAAGATCGAGCTAACCAGTTTAAGTTTATAAGCCGGGATAGCCTCCAATTCTTTGCTGACCAAGTAGTAGTGGCAGGAGTCGGCGCAAAGGCCGCAATTGACGCAAGACTGCAGGTTGGCAGCTGCCTTGTGATCCAGTAATTGCTTGAACGACGTCAGGGCCGAATTCAACTGGTCCGGTTTCAGATTCCGGATTCGCTCTATATAGGGATCTTTTTGTACTTTTTCGGACGCCATATGCTATGTTTTCCTTGAAGGATGGGGGAGCACACCTCTTTTGCCAAAGAAATCACCGAAAATAATCCGGCTATAAAAGAAGAAAACGCAGTGGCGAATCTTCCCAAATGGGATGTAAATAAAAATAATGATGGCTATAACCGCAAAAGGAACAAATAAGGTTTCTGCGAAAGTTGCTGCTAAAGCTGATAAAAGGAAAAGGTCCACAAGAACATTGGCCAGATAGTCATCGCCGCCGCTGAGTAATCTCATATGCGGCTTAAGGATTCTCTTAATAAGCAATGCCACTCCACTAACTGAGCCAATGAATAACATTATACGCATTAACTGCAATAGTGCAGTGGAAAGTGAAATACGTAATAACACCATCGCCAAAAAAAGAAATGCCATAAAGATACCCAGATGATACAGTATCCCGCCTATATAAGTCCAGATGTGTCTGGAAGCGGTTTCTTTTTCCCAGGGAAGCATGCCCTGTCCTAAAGCATACACAAGACCAGAAAACCTGCTACCTTTTGGATGGGCATATGTTGGTCTCCGACCAAAAGCGAAGGTTCGCATAACCATTACAGTAAGTAAGGCGATGCAAAATAGCACCGATGCTGCTACACCCAGTTGCAATATGGTAAACAGAGACATTCGGGGAACCTACACGCAGCCATCCGGCTTAGGCAGGCCGGCAATCTTGCAGGCTCCCTTGGCAGGACCTGAGGGGAACAGCTCGTAAATGCGACGCAGAGGCAAGCCGGTGGTCTGGCAAATGGAGCGAACCATCGGCGCCAGGTTGGTCTCCAGAAAGTGTTTCCGAATGAATTCGATCACTGCCCAGTGTTCCGGAGTAAGGTTATCGATCCCTTCTGCAGTTTTGGCTAAAGCCTCTGCAACTTTTTTATCCCACGTTTTGGAATCTATTAGAAACCCCTCTTGGTTAAGTTCCAGTTTCTTGCCATTGACATCCAGATGAGACATAAGAGCACTTCCTCCTATTGAATAATTCGAGCGGAAAGATAATGCAAATTATCCTGTTTTGCAAGGGTTTTTTGACATTGTGAATATGTGTAATTACGTTTTAGGATAACTGTCTAAGTATTTGGAATGTCAAGTTTTAGCTTGACTCCAAAATCCGCCAAAAGATCAGGTCAACCTGAAGGTTGACACTCCAACACAGATAGGCCACCCTAAGGATAGGGTGAGCTAATATCTGAAAACCAATACCGAAATTGGTTTTCCAGAACCTAACTTAAGTTAGGTTCTGGCGTACAATAATAGCCTCTTCCCCTCCCCTGGAGACCCGAAGGTCTCCTCTACATAAAATAAAAACCCGACAGATCAAGGTGCCTGACGGGTATAAGAAATATTAACGGGGAGGTTAAAGCGGGTGCTTAAATTTAATAGTGGAGCAAAGGAACATTTCATATTGTTCTGTTTTCAATTGACAAATGTGTGCTGGGTTATTTTATTTTTTAACGTGAAGGGATTAATTTTAAAACCAGATCATTTATTGTATTTGGCTAAGGGGTGTGCATCTTATATTTTACATAAAAAGCGGAGTTAAGAATAAATCAAGAATGTTTGAAAAGAGAAGTTAAGAGATAATAATGCAACGGAAACTACTTCTATTCGTTCTGGGGATATGCGGGATATTTGTTATTTTTGCGATTATCTCAAGAGGATCTGGTGACAGTAAAGTTGTTCATCTACGCAAATTCCCTTATCCTTATCAATCTGCCCTGGCGATCTGTTCTGATATCGATGGCACAGATTCAATAGAAAAATTTTTGTCAATACAGAAGTTTCTTAATTCCACAAAGGAAACATCCTTTGGCACGGGCCTGGGGTTGGAAATAGGCAATTCCTTTTGGTTTTATAACCAGTACATTCAAGCATTGAAGGATTATGAAGATACTGCTTATGTTAATTCCTTGTTTATCGGAGCTCCCGAAACAGGGATCAGCCTTTTTGTCGGGACCTCCGATACATTGTCACCCTATGCTGGCATAATTAAAAAACTGATTAAGTCTGGCTATATCGACTGTCTGCACTCGTATGGTGAGTTTACTGAGGGTGGGTTCAGCCGGGACCTGGCTTTAAAGGTTATTAACCTCTTCAGAGCAGAATCGCTTTGTGTAGAGGTTTTTACAAACCATGGGGGATTTGGAAATACGGACAATATTGGTCCAGCCTTGCATTTTAGAGGAGATAATCCTGATGCCAGCGAATACCATACAGATTTAACCATTCCCCTGGGCATAAAATTCCTCTGGCGGGGTCAGGTGACTCATTGTATTGGCCAGGATGCTAATTTTTCAATGAAAAACCAGGCCAAGTTGATTTATGAATGGTTTCAGGATTTTCTCAATAAAGACGTGGATTACAAACATGACAATTCGCTGGTTCACATTTTCACACTGGATGATGGTCAAAAGGTGTTTGAGTTTGTGCGATTCATAAGCCCTCAAGGTAAATACCCCCAGGCTCGGCAGGAACATATGCAATATCAGCTGAGTCCTGATGTGATCCAGGAACTGATTCGCAACAAAGGATATCTGATTCTATACACTCATTTGGGTACCACCGAACAAAAACCTTATCTCTCATCCCCCACCATTGAAACCTTAGGCAATATCAAGAAAAAGAATGACCAGGGTGAGCTTCTTGTCACTACCACCTACAAATTGTTGAATTATTATGTGCATAGCAGGTATATGTATTGGAGTCAATTTACCAGAGGAGATTCTTTGTTCATAGCCGTAGATAGTATCTCAAATCCGGTTGAAGGCTGTTTTATTCCCAATGAAAAGGATCTTGAGGGAATAACGTTTTATGTGCCAGCTGATAAGGAGGTATTTCTTTTTGTGAGAGAGAGCCCCATCTTTTTTATCAGAAATCCAAAAGACAAATCCGGTTTACACTCGATATCTGTGCCCTGGAATGAGTTAACATTTCCCAATAATCTTTAGAAATCTGTAAATTTGTTTTTACAAAATTAGTTTAAACTCGTCCGGTCGGGTTTGTTTAGTTAATTATGATTCAGAGGACATCGGATATGACTTAGTGTGCTTTAATTGCCATTGAATCTTTCTGTTCTCATAAGTATAAGGATTTCCATTTTAAATAGATAAGATTTAATGAAATGCAATTTCTACTAATTTTTTTCAATTTTGATTTCTTTTTTGTTTTAAGGGGTATGGGGGGGGTAGCGCAGGTCAGCCTTAAGTCGTTGTCTCTCTTGGCAATACACAACTTAGCGATTATCCCCAAAAATTTTATTAAAAGATGCAGATTTTTCTTGACAAGTTGAAACAAGGCAGTTTAATTATGCCGCTAAATTTCTCGGGCACTTTAATATTTTAGATAAAAGTACCCCGGATGTCTGCCATTAGCAGGATTTTAGCTCCTGTGAGGAGGTGAGAGAAATGAAGTGCGCATGGTGCGGAGAAAGAATAGAAGACAAGCCAATATGGAAAAAAGATAAGCCATATTGCTCACAAGATTGTGTGGATATGGACCAGGATGAGGAAGAAGAGGAAATAGAGGACGAGGAAGAAGAAGATAAATAGTATCTATCTTTTTTGAGATTAGGCTGGAAATTTTAGATTGAACTTCAGGAAAATATTCTACTTAGAGATTTTACCTCGACAGGAGGTGAGATAGATGGAAAAGAGACCTGAAGAAAGGAAGCCTGAGGAAAAAAGGCCAGACTTCACCAGACCCCCTGAGCAATACAAGAAGGAAGCAAAAAAGGGTTTTGGTAAGAAGAAGACCCCAAAGAAGTAAATTCCACAGACTTTAAAGCAAAGCCCCTGGGTGTGAAGCTCAGGGGCTTTTTTTTGTACGATTTCAATCATTTTGCTCTGACAGGTGCAGAAATATCCTTCATATAATTTCTTTTCGTGGGAGCAGGTGAGCACCAAAGAGAAAAGTAGGTCCTTTTAACTGTTGTCTGATCGGATGACTGATTTAGCTTTTAAAAATTCGACTCCCCCAACCGGTTACGATAGTGGTTCACGCAGAATCAGACTCTTAGATGTTTATATGGCTTCTATGGTCGAAGGTGGTTTTCTGGTTATGTTATAGGTAACGCTTACCACCCTTGGTACCTTGTCGGTTATACTTTCCGCCAGTTTTTCCAGAACGTCGTAAGGGAGTCTGGTGGGTAAGCCTTCTCTGGCATCTTTGCTTTCCCAGCACCTGATCTCTATTTGCAAGCCATAATCCCTTTTTCCCTCTCTGATACCGGTAACTCTATCCTGGTGCAGGATTGCCAGATATTGAAACGCTCTGGTTTTGGATAACTCCCCCTCAACAATTTCTGTAGCCTCTCTCACGATCTCTATTTTTTCTGGTGTCACTTCTCCTATCACTCTGGCTGCTAAGGCCGGGCCAGGAAAAGGAGGTCTGTTATACATTACCTCTGGTAATCCTAAAGCTCTCCCGACTTCCCTTACTCCGGACTTTCTGAGCTGGACTAAAGGTTCAATGACTTTATACCCGTATTCCTCCTGGGGATTTATTCCCAGCTGTTCTAAGATATTGTGCTGCCTTTTAATCCCGGCAACGGTCTCCTCCACATCCGTGTAATTTGTTCCCTGGAGGAGATATTTTGATCCACTCTTTCTCACCAGCTCTCCGAAGACCTCTTTGTAAAAGACGCGGGTGATGGCTTCCCTTTTCTCCTCAGGATCGGCCACACCTTTCAAAGCGTCAAAGAACTGCGCTCTGGAATCGATCACTTCCAGCGGAACACCCAAATCCCTGAACAACATAACAACTTTCTTAGGTTCACCCGCTCTCATAATGCCATTGTCAACAAAATAAGTTTTAAGTCTGTCTCCTAACGCTTTGTGCCCTAACATAGTAACTACTGAGGAATCGACACCACCTGAGAGCGCATTTACAGCTGAACCGCTACTAACCATAGCAGCAATTTCTTTCGTTTTTTTCTGGATGAAGCTCTTTACATTAAGACTTTCTGTCTTTATCTCTTTGATCTCCATTTTTCACCTCCTGATATGTTATCCGTAATATATGTTCACGATTGCTTTCAATATCTTAACTTTCGCAAAAAAAGTCAAACCGATTTTTTTTGACCACTATAGCCTACCTGAAGATAAAAACAAGTTAGCGGAGAGTGGTTTTTTTCTGATCTGGAGTAACACCCTAAGAGCTTGAAGCTAAATAGGTAGAGAAAAGCGAAGCGTAAAGCTTATTTATGCACTTCTCCTTATAAAAGTCTTTAAAAAAACATATATTACTTAGGTAGAATCACCATAGCCCAGCTTTTTTTAAACTTAAGGATAAAATATGCGTAAGGGAATATAATGAACTTGCTAAAGTATAGGTGACCGCAAAGAAAATAATAACCCTTTTCCAATTGGAGGAGAGAATGAAGAAGCTATCAAAAGTTTTAGTTTATGGATTAGTTTTGGTAGTTTTTGTTTTGAGCTTCAACCTGGTCTGGTCCCAGGTAAAGGAAATTCCCCAACGTTCGGAGATAGCCGATAAGTATAAGTGGAAACTGGAACACATCTATTCTTCTGATTCCCTCTGGGAATACGATTTCTCCAGAGTGGAAAAGCTCCTGCCGGAGATCGAAAGCTTCAAGGGTCATCTGGCTGAATCCGGGAAGAACCTTTTTGCTTGTCTGGCTTTAAGGGACAGCACCCAGAACATCCTGGACAGACTTTATGTTTATTCTTTTATGAAATTGGATGAGGATAACCGGGTATCCGGATACCAGGAACTGTCCGATCGAGCTTCGGCTCTCTGGACCAGATGTATGCAGGCTAACGCCTTTATTGAGCCGGAGATCTTATCCATTTCATCGGAAAAACTTGAGAGTTTAATACAGGAAGAGAAAGGATTGATGCTTTATCAGCATCACATTGACAATATAACCAGAAAAAGGGCGCATACTCTCTCTGCTCGGGAGGAGGAGCTTCTGGCAGGCACCCGGGATATGTCTCGTATTCCCTCAAACGTATTCAATATGATAGAGAATGCGGATCTTAAATTCCCTTCCATCAAGGACGAGCAGGGGAACGAGGTTGATCTTACCCAGCAAAGGTATTACAAATTCTTGGAATCAACCGACCGCCGGGTAAGAGAGGATGCTTCAAATGCTTATAATCGGGGCTACCTGGCCTATTTAAATACTTTAGGATCCACCTTAGCTGGAAGCATTAACAAAGATGCATTCTACGCCAAAACAAGAAATTATAGCTCCTCCCTGGAGTCAGCGCTGGATGAAGATAACATTCCCACCCAGGTATTCGAGAACCTGGTCAATACGGTAAACCAAAACTTAGAACCCGTTCATCGCTACGTGAGTTTGCGGAAAAAGGTTATGGGGCTGGACGAATTACACAAGTACGATATGTGGGTTCCTCTGGTGCCCAAAGCTAAAATGGAGATTCCCTATGATTCCGCGTTAACGATAATTCTGAAGGCAATGGAGCCTCTGGGAAAAAAGTACGTGCAGGAGATCAAGGATGGATTCAATTCCGGGTGGGTGGACGTTTATGAAACTCAGGGTAAAGGCAGTGGCGCTTATTCCTGGGGAAGCTATTCCACTCACCCCTACATGCTTTTAAATTATAACAATACCTTAGAAAACGTCTTTACCGTAGCCCATGAGATGGGACACTGCATGCACAGCTTTTATTCCAACCGAAGCCAGCCCTACGTCTATGCCGATTATTCCCTGTTCGTTGCGGAAATAGCGTCGGAAACTAATGAATTTCTTTTGATGAATTACCTGCTTAAGAAGGTTCAGGATAAAGATCAACGACTATACCTGCTTAATTATTATCTGGAGTTCATACTGGGAACTTTTTACAATCAGGTGATGTTTTCTGAGTTTGAAAAGGTTGCTCACGAAAAGGCAGAGCAAGGTGAGGCTTTATCCGCCTCATCTATGAGAAAAATCTATGGAGACATATACCAGAAATATTACGGACCTGATCTGGTGCTGGATTCCCTGGATGATCTTTCCTGTTTGCGAATTTCGCATTTTTACAGGAGCTTCTACGTTTACAAATATGCAACCAGTTTAGCTGGAGCTGCAGCCTTCTCCAGAAAAATTCTAGCGGGCGACACGGAGGCTTTAAACCGCTATCTGGGTCTTTTAAATGCCGGTGGGTCTGATTATCCCATAGATATTGTTAAAAAGGCAGGGGTAGATATGACCTCACCGGAACCGGTGAACAATACCGTTGAACTTTTTGCTGATCTTGTGGCTCAAATGGAGGAGCTTCTTATCGGATCAAATACAAAATAAGGGAGATTTCTCCAGGAAGGTTCTGCGGTTAATTAAGATTATATATTACTTCCAGTAAGGAAATATAAGGCAATAGTTTTCCCACCTTCTGACTAGAGTTCTAGCTTATCCCATATTCAGAATATTGAGTTGATATTGGATTTTAGAAAAAAACTGGAACTTTTTTATTTAATAAACGTAAGTACTTACATAAATTCTGTTGACCTACGGAGGTTGTTTTATGGATTTGATCAGACAACTGGGAGCCTTAGCGCTGGCTAGCCGGTTGAGACGGTTGACTGAGTGGTTATATAAGGATGGAACTCGCATTTACAAGGAACAGTCGGCCGATTTCGAGCCCCGCTGGTTTCCGCTCTTCTACTTGCTCAAGGAATCAGGCTCAGTGCCAGTGACTGTGGCAGCCCGGGTGCTGGGATTTAGCCATCCGGCTATCAACCAGATTGCTGGTCAGATGTCCAGGCGGGGATTTCTCGAATCGGTCAAGGACAAAAAGGATGAGCGTAAGCATCTTTTGCGTCTAACTAAAAAAGGGAAAGCTGCCATATCATCGCTTGAATCCGTATGGGCGGATATTGAAGCTGCGGGCAATGAGCTTTTGATCGAGGCTGGGGGTGATTTTATGGCTGAGATAGGACGGCTTGAAGATGCGCTGAATGAATCCGGGATGTATGAGCGGGTGATTCGCCGGATGAAGACACGCCAGCTAAATGAAGTCAAAATCTTAGATTACAAACCACAGTTCAAGCGGTATTTCAAATCGCTGAACCTGGAATGGCTCAAGGAATATTTTACTGTGGAGGAGACGGATAAGATATTGCTATCCGACCCGTACGGAAAAATCATTAAACCGGGAGGTTTCGTCCTCTTGGCTCGACTTTCCGGGAAAATCATGGGCACTGTAGCTTTACTCAAACATAATGAAGGTATTTACGAGTTAGCCAAGATAGCAGTAACCAAAAAAGCACGGGGACGCCAAGTGGGACGAAAACTTGGCCTGGCAGCAGTTGAACGTGCAAAAAAAGCCGGCGCCCGGCAATTGGTTTTACTTACCAGCCCGCAACTGACTGTTGCATATAATCTCTATCGTTCTTTGGGTTTTGTGGAGATATCCCCTGCACAACCCTGGGTAACTCCCCATAATCGAGAATCAATAGCAATGAGTTTGGGATTAAAAACAAAAAACCACTAAACCAATCAGGAGGTGTGTAATGCACAGAGGTGGATTTTTCACCGTTATTACATTGAGAGCTTTCTGGGTTAAAGCTCTAACACCGTTGTTTTTGATCGCGTTGCTGGTTTTAGCTGTATTGGTGCCCTTGGATGGGTGGGCGCAGCCGGCAGGTGAAAAGGCTCCGGATAGGGTGATCGATGCCCGGATGCAACTGGAAGTGATCGACAGCATAACCCAGGCGCTCAACGAGATTTACGTTTTCCCCGAAGTGGCTGAAAAGATTGAGAAATACCTGCGCAAGCAATACAAGGACAAACAATACAAAGATATCACCAGTTTGCAGGAATTTACTCGGAAGTTAAACCAGGACCTTCAGGAAATAAGCAAGGATGGACATCTATGGGTCAGGTTTGCATCGGATGAGATGATAGCTAAATTTGAAAGTGATACGCTTACTGATGAATGGAAAAAGGAAGAGCTTAAGCAAAAGCAGAGGGACAACTTCTGTTTTAAGGAGATTAAGATTTTACCGGGCAACGTTGGATATATAGACTTTCGATGCTTCTCAGAAGCTAATGATGCTGGCATGACAGCGATTGCAGCAATGAATTTTTTGGCATATACGGATGCCATTATTTTCGACTTGCGTCAAAACGGTGGTGGTTCTCCCAGTATGATCCAGCTTATGTCCAGCTATCTTTTCGACGAGCCGACTCATCTCAACAGCTTTTATATCCGCAGATCGGACTCGACCGAACAATTCTGGACCCAGGCTTATGTTTCTGGCCCTCGAATGTCGGACGTGGATGTGTACGTGCTCACCAGCAAGTACACTTTCTCCGGAGCAGAGGAATTCACCTATAATGTTAAGAACCTGAAGCGGGGCAAAATAATCGGCGAAACCACCGGCGGCGGAGCTCACCCTACTGACATAAGAATCTTTGAGAATCTGAATTGCGGAATATCGTTACCCTTTGGCCGGGCAGTCAATCCCATCACTGGCACCAACTGGGAGGGAACAGGTGTGACTCCGGATATCGAGATTTCTCAGGAAAAGGCAATGGATGTAGCACACCTTGAAGCTTTAAACAAGCTTGTGGAAAAAGAAAAGGATCCTGATCGAAAAGAACAACTGCAATGGACAATAGAGGGCAAGAAAGCAATATTAAATCCAATCACAATCGAGCTAAGCCAACTGCGAAAATATGAAGGCCAGTACGGTCCCAGGAAGATCTGGGTCGAAGACAACCAGTTATATTACCAGAGGGAAGACCGCCCCAGGTATAAGCTTACACCCATGGAGAATCATTGGTTTATGATTCAAGAGCTGGATTATTTCAGAATTCAATTCGTGGCAGACGAAAATGGCGAGTTCAACGAGTTGATTGGACATTATGACAGCGGCCAGACCGATGCTCACAAACGTAGCAAATAAAGCGTTATTCAAACTAACTTAAGAACTTCTCAGGAAAGTCTGTGATAATATTGGTAAAGGTAAAGCAAAGGAGAAGATTTTGATTTTAATCTCAAGTCATAGCCTTAGAAAATCAAGTTCTCAAAAGTGGAGATCCATCTGCATTTTTTTGGTTACCCTATTTGTGAGTTTAACAACAGGCGTTAGCGCTCAAGGAGATGAGCAGGATAAAAGAATTGATTCCAGAATACAGGCGGAGATCATTGATAGTGTTACCCAAGCACTAAATGAGAATTATGTTTACCCGGAAGTGGCTAAAGAGATGGAATTACATGTCCGCAAACTGTACACGGAGAAAAAATACGGAAAAATAACCAGCTTAAGGGAATTCGCCGGGGAGTTAACCGAAGACCTTCAGGAAATAAGCAAGGATAGACATCTCTGGGTAAGGTTTGGCTCAGACGAGCTGCTGGCTCGATTTGAGAGTGACACCCTGACTGATGAAGAGAAAAAACGCGAGCTTGAGAAAAAACGCAAGGATAACTTCTGCTTCAAGGAAATTAAATTACTGCAGGGTAATGTTGGTTATATTGATCTTCGCTGTTTTTCTAATGCTACAGATGCTGGTCTTACTATAATTGCTGCGATGAATTTCTTAGCCTACGCAGATGCAGTAATTTTTGACCTGCGAGAAAACGGTGGTGGCGATCCCAGCACGGGTCAGCTTATTTCCAGTTATCTTTTTGAGGAGCCAGTTCATCTAAACAGCTTGTATTTCCCCAAGCCCGATTCCAGTTGGCAGCTCTGGACCCAAGCTTATGTTGAAGGTCCACGTTTAACCCAGGTGGATGTTTATATTCTTACCAGCAGCTATACCTTCTCCGGAGCAGAGGAATTTGCCTATAATCTCAAGAACCTGAAACGTGCCACCATAATCGGTGAGATCACCGGTGGTGGGGCTAATTGGTGGGATTATAAAATCTTCAAAAATCTCAATATCAGCCTTGACCTCCCACACGCTTATCCTATAAATCCCATTACTGGCACCAACTGGGAGGGAACGGGTGTGACTCCTGATATCCCGGTTCCCCAGGAAAAAGCACTGGATGTGGCTCATCTTGAGGCTTTAAACAAGCTCCTGGAGAAAGAAAAAGATCCTGATCGAAAAGAACAACTGCAATGGGTAGTAGATGGGAAAGAAGTAATACTTAATCCAATCACAATCGAACCCGGCAAGTTACAGGCGTATGTGGGCCAATATGGTCCCAGAAAGATATGGATTGAAGATGGCCAGTTGTATTACCAGCGTGAAGACCGACCCAGGTACAAGCTTACACCCATGGGGAATCACTGGTTTATGATTCCGGAGCTGGATTATTTCAGAATTGAATTCGTGGCAGACGAAAATGGGGAGTTCAACGAGTTGATTGGACATTATGATAATGGCCATACTGACAGTAACAAACGCGATAAATAGTTTATAAATAGAGTAAAAGAAGAAAGCATTTATGTAGCTCACAAACATAGATAGATTACAGATTAAGAGGTATCTGAAGAAAATCGTCTTTTTTTCTATACCTTGGATTTTTGATAATCTTGGTTTGTGTCAAATGAAGCCAGATTAAAAAGAGAATCTGCCTGAAATTTCTGCACCTAATCAGGCTTATAAACTTCATGGTGATATGATTAATCGGATGGCGAGATATCTGTTAAGTTAAAGATGTAAAAGGAACTGTTAAACTGTCAAACCCAGAAAAAATTTCAATAAAGATAAAAAGATAGATCTTCAGGATAGGCTTATCTGTTTCAAATAAGTAAGTAGCAAAGTGTCGGGGATTTACTTAAACATTCACATATCTATACTCTAAAGAAAACAATAAAAAATTCGCATTAACATAGGAGTTAAAGAATTTACATTGAAAGGGGCAAGATAATAAAAGAAAGGAAAATCAATCTCTTTTTGTATAATCTTTTATTTCTAAGGTTCAAAAAGTAAGAACCGCTTGAGATAATGAGATTGCTTTGTGGTAGGAGCAAGTAGAATATGAGCTAAATTATTCTCTCAAATATTTCAACCATATTTCACTTTTAAATTTTTTTGAATTGGCTCGTATCTTGAAAAAGAGGAAATTACTAAATTAGGGTTTGAAGAAACGATAAAAGGAATTTGAGCTATGAGCAAAAAGGTTTTAATAATAGAGGATGATAAAGATATTGTTGAATTGCTCAAGCATTATCTGGAAAAGGAAAATTTCACCCTGCAAGCTGCCCCGGATGGTTTCTCGGGTCTGAAAGAGGCGAAAACCGGTAAATTCGATTTGCTTATCCTGGATATCATGCTTCCGGAAATGGATGGGCTTGAGGTGTGTAAGGAATTAAGAGGTGATCCCAAGACTGCCTTTATTCCTGTAATTATGCTCACCGCCAAAGCAGAGGAGACTTACAAAATCGTGGGATTGGAGTTAGGGGCGGACGACTATGTTACCAAGCCTTTCAGTCCCAAGGAATTGGTTGCCCGGGTTAAGGCTTTGCTGCGGAGAGTGGAGAGGAAGCCTGAAAAAGAGAAAACCTACCATTATGGAAAACTTACCCTGAATCTTTTAAAACACGAGGTTTCGTTTGATAATAAGCCTATTGAATTAACTTCTAAGGAGTTTCTTCTCTTGGAGTGTCTCTTTCAAAGCCAGGGAAGGGTTTTAAGCAGAGATTACCTGATGGATGAGGTCTGGGGCTATGATTATTACGGAGGAATGAGAACCGTGGACGTCCATATTCGAAGGTTGAGAAAAAAGATTCCCGTGCTATCAGAAGCCATTCAGACCGTGAAAAATATGGGTTACAAACTTAAGGAGAACCCATAGATCGTTGTATTATATAAATGAAATTTAGTTAGAATTTTTTTTCCTTATTCCCATTTTACAAAATGTTTCCTTGTTCAACTTGAAAAAATGATTTAAAAGAGATTTTTTCTTTTAAATCAGGGAATGGATAATGAGATAAAGTAGGGCAGCTACTGCACCTGCAGCGGGAATAGTTATAATCCAGGCAATAACTATGTTTCTGACTATTCCCCATCTTACAGCTGAAAGCCTGTTAGAAGATCCCGCTCCCATAATGGCTGTGGAGATAACGTGGGTAGTACTGATTGGGGCACCAATAAGAGACATTCCGGCAATAACCGCGGCTGCGGAGGTTTCAGCTGAAAATCCGTGAACCGGCTGTAATTTGAATACCTTGCTTCCCATGGTTTTGATTACCTTCCATCCCCCTATGCTGGTTCCCAAAGCCATAGCGCTGGCACAGGAAATCATAACCCATAAAGGAATTTTGAAGCTAGCTAACGCACCGTAACTAACCAAAGCCATGGCGATGATGCCCATAGCATTCTGGGCATCGTTCATCCCGTGAGCAAACGCCATCCAGGCAGCAGAAAGTATTTGCCATCGCTTGAAATGCAGATTAACGGTGCGGAAAGATGAGTTTTTGAAAATCCAGGAGATCACTACTATCAGAAACAAACCTCCCACAAAACCTAAAATTGGAGAAAGGATCATAGCAAAGAGGATCTTGTATATTCCTTTAAGAAGTATTATTTTGAATCCGGAAGCAACAATCCCAGCTCCCAGCAGGCCCCCTATCAGGGCATGAGTTACGCTCACCGGAATTCCGGAGAAACTTGCCATACCGGTCCAGACACTGGCTCCAATTAAAGCCACTAACACCAGGGGCAAACTGACTTGTTGAGGATCGATTACACCCTTTCCCACGGTGGCGGCAACTGCAGTATGGCTCAAAGCTCCAAAAAAATTAAGCACCCAGGCCATGAGGATGGCAACTCGGGGGGAGAGGGCTCTGGTGGAAACCGTTGTGGCTATGGCATTGGCGCAGTCATTGAACCCGTTAAAAAAGTCATAAACCAAAGCTGCAGCTATTATGGCGATAAGGAGAATTAAATCAGACACTTTTCACAACCACAGACTCGATTGCATTGGCAATGTTTTCGCAGTGATCCGCTGCGGTCTCCAACCGGCCGTAGATTTCCTTCCATTTAATGGCCACTCTCCAGTCCGGCTCCTGATCCAGAAGTTGCCCCACCATCTCCTGGGAAATCTGATCAGCCTCATTCTCCAGGCGGTTAATCTCTATACAGAATCGGGGTAGGTTATCAAAATGTTCCAGATTGGAAATAGCCTTCTCAATCTGTTTCACCGCCTCAAAGATTATCTCCACTAAACGAACACATTCCGGGGTGGGTTGTTTTATCCTGAAGTATAGAAGTCTGGATGAGATTCCTTCTATAGCATCCAGAACATCATCCAGTTCTGAGGCCAAAATATGAATGTCCTCCCGGTCTATGGGGGTGATGAAAGTTTTGTTTAATTTCTCAATTATCTCATGGATTATACTGTCCCCTTTACTCTCTACTTCTTTTATGTTCTTTACCTTCTTCTCCACATCGGTGTAATTATGCACTAAATCTTTTAACAACTCAGCCCCATTTAATAGATTTTTAGCGGAGGATTTTAGAAGGTCAAAAAATTTCTCCTCCTTAGGGATAAGTCGAGGTAAGCGTAATACCATTTTTTTTCCTCCTGGATTAAAAGTTTTTTTTAAATCTTATCTGCAACATTAAAGTTCGATCGGGCTTCTATTATAATGAATTGTAATGAAAAGTCAAAACTTTTTAGGTGATTTTTACAAAAATTGTTTTTCATTTCTTTTCAAAGTCAATCTGATTAATTAACATAGTGATGTAAGACGTTTATGTATATGCTTTTAGAAAATCAGATGAAAGAAAAGATATTTTTCTTGATTAAGAGTGACCCTTTTTTTTATATTCGATTTGATAATTGTTCCTTAGAAATTTTGAGTTATTCGATTTTTTTAGTAAAGATGATCAGAAGTCGCTCAAATGATACTCAGCGATCACCAGTTTTTATTTCTAAGAGGCAATATCTATGAAAATGCAATCGAAATTGTTTCTGACCTACCTGCTGATTAGCTTTCTGGGTCTTTTCATAGCCGGGGTTCTGATTTACTCATCGGAAAGAAAACGTTCTCTGACTCAGCTTGAAAAAAGCATAGCCTCTCAGACTCAGCTTTTGTCTGAAACCTTCGCTGATCCTCTGAATGCTAATTGGGAAATAGTCAAAGCAGACAGTTTAGCTGATGAACTTAGTCAAAAAATAGAAGGCCGGATTACCATTATCAATAGAGAAGGAAAAGTTATCGCGGATTCCTATCGAAGCGGAGAAGATCTTTTACTAATGGAGAACCATAGCAACAGGCCGGAAGTGATTTCCGCCCTGCAGGACACAATTGGTAAAAGCATTCGCTTCAGTAACACTGTAAAAACGGATATGCTCTACCTGGCTTTGCCCGTAAAGGCTCGGGGTGAGATAATCGGCGTGGCGCGCATAGCCCTGCCTTTGAACGAGTTAGAGCACCAACGGAACAGGATCATCGGGATCGTTTTCATTGGACTTCTGATAGCCTTCATTTTCTCACTGGTTTTAAGTTTCGGATTTACCAATGCCGTTACCAAACCTTTACGACAGATGATGCAAATAGGGAAAAGAATCTCTCAAGGCGATTTCACTCAAAAAATCAGGGTGAGAACCAAAGATGAGATCGGGGAGCTGAGCCAGATTTTAAACCAGATGTCAATTGAGCTGTCACGGAAGATCGCTCAGATAACCGAGGATAAATCGCAGCTCCAATCCATTCTGTCCAGCATGACAGAAGGGGTGCTGGCAGTGGATCATCAGGGCAAGGTGCTTCTGGTGAATAATGCCTTGAGTAAAATGTTTGAATTAGATGCTTTTTTCTATGAAAAGGCTCATTATGAGATCATCCGGGATCATGATCTAAATCAGTTCATTCGAGAGGTGCTTTCAACTAAGGAGGAGAAAAGGAAAGAGATCTCCTTTTTCTATCCCCAGGAAAGAGATTTTATGATTCAGTCCACTTTAGTGGAACGACAAAAGGAAAACGCTATCTTTGCAGTATTCGTTTTTCATGACATCACTGAGTTGAAAAAACTGGAAAGGATTCGTAAGGACTTCGTGGCTAATGTCTCTCATGAATTAAAGACTCCCCTAACCTCGATCAAGGGTTTTGTGGAAGCTCTCCAGGACGGTGCAATAAAAAACCCAGAAAAATCCATAAGTTTTCTTTCTATAATTTCTCACCATACTGATCGGATGAATAAGATAATTTCAGATCTGTTGCAGCTTTCCCAGATTGAATCCAAAGAGTTTGAACTGAAAACGGAGCCTTTTTCTCTTAAAGAGGTGATCCAGGAAGTGGTTTTTGCTCTCAGGAGTTCCGCTGACCAAAAATCACAGAATCTTAAGATCGATGTTCATTTACCAGATCAAAAAGTTTTGGGAGATAAATACAGAATCAACCAGGCCTTAACCAATCTGGTTGATAATGCCATCAAATACACTCCCGAAAAAGGCAATATAAAGATTCAGACTCAGGATAAAGGTAATTCCATTGAAATAGCTGTTGTGGATGATGGAATAGGGATTCCTAAAAAAGATTTGTCTCGCATTTTTGAGAGGTTTTATACCATAGACAAAGCACGTTCCAGAGAACTGGGAGGGACTGGTTTGGGGCTTTCTATTGTAAGACATATAGTTGAAGCACACGGGAGCAAGGTTAGCGTCGAAAGTGAGATGGGAAAAGGAAGCAGATTCAGCTTTGCCTTGAAAAAAGCTTGACTATTAACACAAAATAATTAATTGGGCTTCTGCATCTAATATTACCTTTTTTCAAACTTATTAACAGAAAATCCTTTCAGCCTTTTCTATTTGATTCCAAATTTGGATCAAACTTGTATCTAAAGGGACGGAAACGGGCAATCCATTTTTAACCTCGATTTAACACACTTTTAATTCTGTTGAAATACACCTCTCGTTCTTACTGATAAAACCACAGAAAGGTGGTTTGCACAAAAATGCGGTTTCTAGCGATTAAGTCAGAGGTGAATAATTTTTAACAAAGAATTAATAGTAAGTTAACACGGGTGAAACATTGAGAAATGTATTATGTAATTCAAAAATATGATTTGATGAAAATTGTTTTATGAGAAACTAATAATGCTTTGTCAATGAAAAAAGAAAGGAGGTAAATCTGACAGAAGATCTTGTCTAAGAAAAGCGAATTTCAACATAACTCTGGTCTTATAAATAATGAAATAATTAGGAGGAAAAATGAGAAATAAATTAAGTTTATGTTTGGCGTTGGGTTTAGTTGTTCTTTTGAGCACTTTGACTTTGGCAGCTGATACGAAGATGGGGGGAGAGATATACGCTCTGTACTCTAATGATTTGACCCAGAATGGCCACGGTAAGGGGTATAACAAATTCGACTTAAGCAGAGCTTATATAACCCTAAATGGCAAATTGAGTGATGAGGTATCGGTGAGAATAACTGCGGATGTGGCTAATATGGATGGAAGTGCCCGGGAAGTCTATCTTAAATATGCCTACCTGGATTGGAAAATCGAAAAGTTCATTCCCTACTCCATGATAAGGTTCGGTCTACAGCAAACCGGATGGATAGACTATATGAATAAGGTCTGGGGAAGAAGATATGCGGCTAAGACCCTGATGGATGAATACAAGGCTCTTCCCTCAGCGGATTATGGCATATCCTACATTGTTAAGTTCCCCAAAGGCTATGGACATGGATCGATCCAGGTGCTTCAGGGTCCCGGTTATAAAGGGAGCGAGGAGAATCGCTACAAAGATATTACTGCTTTTGTCTTTTTCAGACCCCTGACGCAGGTTCCTGATCTGGCTGCCAGCATGGTGGGAGGATACTATTACAAAGGTTTCTCGGATAAACCGGACATAACCTCAGACAACAGAAAAGATCGAGCTGCAGCTCTGGTAAGCATTGCCTATGGCGGGATCTTCAGAATCTCCGGTGAGTATTTCATGTCCTGGGATAGAACTAATCCTGGCGATACAGAGGATTTGAAACAGGATGGTATCTCAGTTTTTAGCCAGGTGAATTTCCCCGAGGCTAAAAGTCCTTTCTTGAGGAAGATGGCTCTGGTAGGAAGATACGATATCTATGACAAGGATAAAGACATAGAAGACAACGAAAAGGAATATCTCATCGCCGGTGCAGAATGGGAGATCGTGGAAGGGTTTAATATTATGCCTAATTTCCAGATGGAGAAGGTGAAAAACGAGGAAGCTGAACGCAGGTTTGTGCTGAATGCTCTGTTTAAGTTCTAAAAAGTTTACACAAAGTTAACACAGAGTTAACATAAATTTAACATTGGATAGATACCAAATATCTATCAGAGGAGGTAATGAGAAATGAAGAAATTAGCTATTCTCTTAGTCGGTTTAATTTTACTAAGCAGTCTGGTTTTTGCAGGAAAGAACGTAACCCTTAAGGGTTCAGATACCCTGTTAATCTTAGGCCAGAGATGGGCGGAAATCTATATGAAGGAAAATCCCGGAACTGTGGTTCAGGTCACTGGCGGTGGAAGCGGTGTGGGCATTGCTGCATTGATAAATGGGACCACTGATATTGCCCAGGCTTCCCGTCCGATGAAGGATAAAGAAAAAGATAAGATGCTGGAAAAAAGAGGCATAGGTCCTGAAGAGATTCCTGTGGCTCTGGACGGTATAACTGTCTATGTCAATGAGAAAAACAAAGTGGAGAAGCTCACCTTTGCTCAGCTCAAGGGCATATTTCAAGCCAAGATCAAAAACTGGAAGGAAATTGGAGGCCAGGATGCAACTATAGTGCTTTACGGAAGGGAAAATAGCTCTGGTACTCACGTCTTTTTCAAAGAGAATGTTTTGAACAATGAAGACTATGCGGTTAGAGTGCAACCTCTCCCGGGCACAGCAGCCATCGTCAACGCCATTGCCAAAGACGAAGACGGAATCGGATACGGTGGGGTTGCCTACGCCAAGGGTGTGAAGGAAGTGTTGGTAGCCAAAGATGAAAAGTCAGACTACTTCCTACCCACGATGGAAAACATAGTTTCAGGCAAGTATCCCATCAGCCGGTATCTGTTCTGGTATACTGCCGGATCTCCAAAGGGAGATATCGATAAATTGGTGAATTGGATTTTGAGCCCGGAGGGACAGAAGATTGTGGAGGAAGTGGGATACTTCCCTTTACCTGTTGAGCAGGAAAATAAAAAGGAAGGTGAATCCGCAAAGTAATTTAGTTCAATTTCACACCAGGGGTTAGCTGTCTTCCCATCTTTTTAGCTAACCCCCTGTTTTTGAGTGGATATCTAAGATTATGAAGGTTGAAACAACAAAAATCCCTGAATGTGAAAGGAAAAAAATAAAGCCTTATTATAGGCGGAGAGGCAAAATTAAAGAGTGGCTGGTGGAGAAATTCATTCTTCTGAATGCCTTTATGGCTATCGGGGCGATCATTCTGATTTTCATTTTTGTGGGCAAGGAGGCTTTGCCGGTTTTCACCAGCCAGGAGGTGCAAGAGGAGGCAAATATCTCGGAGTTCTTCTTGCCCCATCGATATACACCAGATAGCTCTCCTGATTTCATCTGGCAGCCGGTCTCGCAAAGACCAAAATACAGCATTATTCCTCTTATTGTGGGGACACTTAAAGCCACGTTTATAGCCATGCTTTTCGCCATCCCATTGGCAGTGGCTGCAGCTGTTTATACATCGGAATTTGCTCCCGGCCGGGTGAAAGAAATTATCAAACCTACAATAGAGCTTCTGGCTGGAATACCTTCAGTGGTTTTAGGCTTTTTTGCTTTGATAGTTTTAGCCAGTGTGATCCAGGATGTTTTTCATTTCACCTTTCGCTTAAATGCCATAAATGCGGGCATTGCCCTGGGTCTGGCTGTTATACCTATAGTTTACACGGTATCTGAAGACGCTTTGAATGCAGTTCCCAGGCAATATAGAGAAGCTTCCCTGGCTTTAGGAGCCACGACCTGGCAAACTGCATGGAGCGTGGCTTTGCCTGCTGCTTTACCCGGGATTTTTGCAGGAATAATGTTAGGATTTGGTCGAGCTGTGGGAGAGACCATGATAGTATTGATGGCTTCTGGAAATGCTGCCATAATCTCCTGGAATTTCGGGGAGTCCATCAGAACCCTTTCCGCAACCATTGCGGCTGAGCTGGGTGAGGTGGTCTTCGGAAGCCCGCACTACCATGCGCTATTTTTCATCGGAGCTTTGCTTTTCATTATCACTTTCATAATAAATCTCTCAGGTGCGGTATACGTGGAAAGGTTGAAAGCCAAACTCACGGGATCCAGGAGGTAAAAGTAAATCTAAGATGACCAAAAGCAGTATAAAAATACAGGGATTTGTCTTCAAGGGACTAACTATTGCTGCCAGTATGGTCATAGTAGCTATGCTGGCAGTTATTATCGGAAATGTCGTGATAAATGGATACGGAAAGCTCTCCTGGGAATTTTTTACCAAAGCCCCGGAACAGGGGATGACCGCTGGAGGGATTTTTCCGGCAATTTTCGGGACGGTGGCGCTGGTTCTATTAATGACCATAGCAGTGGTTCCCTTAGGAGTTTTAACTGCAGTCTATTTGCACGAGTACGCTAAACCCGATTCAAAAATAGCCCGGCTGGTCAGAGTGGCAGTGGGAAATCTAGCAGGAGTTCCCTCAATAGTATTCGGTCTGTTCGGATTGGGGTTTTTCATTCATTTCATCGGAGGAGGAATTGATAGAGTTTTATTAAGCGGTGAGGTAGCCTGGGGCCAGCCAGCCATAATCTGGGCTGCTCTAACCCTGGCAGTTCTGACCCTTCCGGTGGTGATAGTATCGACCGAGGAGGCGCTGAGGGGTGTTCCCAAGGAATATCGGGAAGCCAGCTATGCTCTGGGCGGTACCAAATGGCAGACTATCCGAAAAATCGTTTTGCCTTATTCTGTACCCGGAATCCTAACTGGCAGCATACTGGCAGTGAGCCGAGGTGCCGGGGAGGTGGCTCCTATTATGTTCACCGGAGCTGCTTATTTTCTTCCCTATTTGCCTTCCAAACTGAATGACCAGTTCATGGAATTAGGCTATCATATATTTGTGATGTCCACCCAATCGCCGGACGTGGAGGGGACTAAACCCATTCTCTACGGCACGGTTCTGGTGCTTCTGGTATTGACTTTTGTCCTGAATTTTCTGGCGATTTTGATTCGCAGTAAAATCAGAGCTGCACAGAGGAGAGCCGGATAAACTTTGAAATGGAGTTGGGGAAGGATATGCACATGACTGAAAATCAAGAGGAACTGAGTCTGAATCTCAAATCCAAAGAGAATGGTAATGAGGAAAGGATGGCTTTTCCCTCTGATCCAAAGAAGCAGTCCAATGTGGAGAGAATAAAAATGTCCACTGAGAACTTGAGTTTCTACTATGGTGATATTTTGGCCTTAAAGAGCGTAGACCTGCTCATTCGGGAGAATTATATCACCGCCCTTATCGGTCCCTCCGGGTGCGGAAAGTCAACTTTCCTTAGAACTCTAAACAGAATGAATGACATCATTCCAGACACCAGGGTGGAGGGCAAAGTTCTTCTGGATGGAGTGGATATATATAGAGAGAACATCGATTTATCCGAACTTCGTAGAAGGGTGGGGATGGTATTCCAAAAATCTAATCCCTTTCCCAAATCCATATTTGAAAACGTGGCTTATGGTTTGAGAATCAGTGGGCTCCGGGATAAAACCATCTTAGAGGAGAAGGTGGAGAAAGCTTTAAAGGACGCTGCCCTGTGGGACGAGATAAAGGATAAACTTCACGTTTCAGCTCTGGACCTTTCCGGAGGGCAGCAGCAGAGGGTGTGCATTGCCCGAGCACTGGCTATTGAGCCTGAAGTGCTTTTGATGGACGAGCCCGCCTCGGCACTGGATCCCATATCCACGGGAAAAATCGAGGAGCTGATTCAGGATTTGAAGAAAAGATATACAATCGTGATAGTCACCCACAATATGCAACAAGCAGCCAGATGTTCTGACTATACTGGGTTTTTTCTGTTAGGTGAATTAATAGAGTTCAACGAAACCTCAAAAATATTTACCAATCCCGGCGATAAAAGAACCGAGGATTATGTAAGAGGCCGATTCGGTTAAAGACCTTTAAAGGAAGGATTTATGACAGCCCAAAGACATTTTGATGAAGAACTAAGTACCCTTAAAGAAAGACTTCTCACCATGGCCAGCTTGGTGGAATCTATGATTTTCAAGGCGGTCAAGTCTCTGACCGAAAGGGAGGAGCCTTTGATCCAGGAGGTGAATAAGGATGAGGAGAAGGTCAACCTTCTGGAGATAGAGATAGATGAGCGGTGCCTGAAGCTTCTGGCCTTGCACCAGCCCATGGCAACAGATTTAAGATTCATCACCTCAGCCATGAAGATCAACAGCGAGCTGGAGAGGATCGGGGATATGGCGGTGAACATAACTCAGTGCGTTGAGGTTTTGATTAAACAGCCTCAGCTCAAGCCTTACATCGATCTGCCCCGGATGGCAGATTTGACCCAGAAGATGGTCAAAGACAGCCTGGACGCCTTCATCAAAAACGATGCGGATCTGGCTCGCTCGGTTCTGCGCAGTGACGATCAGGTGGACGGCCTGAAGGATCAGATTTTCCGCGAGCTTCTTACCTTTATGATGAGCGATCATTCCACCATATCCAGAGCCTTAGAATTGATTTTAGTCTCCAGACATCTGGAAAGAATTGGCGATCACGCTACCAATATTGCTGAAGATGTAATTTATTTGGTACAGGGTAAAGACATCAGACATCGCATCGAGGAAAAAAGAGTTCGGGAAAAGTAAAAGATTTTTTATCAATAATATTTCTTGGTGATTGAAAATCTAAAGCTTGTAGGCACGGATTTCATCCGTGCCAGCACGAATAGAATTATTTAATACATTTTTTGTCTCATTATAGAAACTCATGGATTTTGATTATTAATATTTGATTTCAACGTCTTAATAAACCGAATATGTTTGTTACTGCTACTGGAAAAAGAATCCAACCTAGAACTACAAGAATTGTGCCTATGTGTTTAAACTTTATTACACCCCAAAGAACTTGATCAGAAGGTCTCCACTCTGATCCAGAAGGAATATCTATAGGCAAGAATAGATTTAAACTGACCCAAAAAGCTTCCTTAAGTTGGATTGAATAATATACTCTGCCTGTTTCAGGCATAGGTCCCACTACTGTTAATTGTTCACAATGAGGATATGGTTCTACTGCCCCGTCGAACTGAAAAATGTAGCAGCCTAATAGAAGAAAGATTATAATGAGAATTAAGAGAGGCCAGCGTCTTATACCATACCCCGTAAGAAGCCAGTGTAGTTTATCTAATAACCAAGTTCCGGCGCTATCGGGCGGACCAAAAGGCCATGGAGGTTTCATTTTAGATGATTCCTTTTTCTTACGTCTATAGTATACTCTATCTGCCAGATCAGCTCGACCAATCCTTCTAAATGTTCCCTCAAGTTGTTCAAATGGTTGTCTATCGAATGGATCAAGTTTTTCCATCAACTTTTCCCAAATATAGATGGGGTAAATTAGATCATAGATACATCCTCGGAGATCAATACCACCTTCAAACTTTGTTTCGTTCTTCCCATCTGGCGTTCCCAAAAATACTGTTCTAAAATATGAATTATGAAAACTTACATAATTTGAAAATAATGCTCCACCGAAACCAACATCCATATTGGACTTGCTGTTGTAAAAATCTACATTTCCGATAAATTGGGCTCCAGCAAAAGAAGCACCACCCACAAATGTTACACCAGCAAAGTCTGCATCCATTTTGAAGATAACGTGGTTAAATAAAGCATGTCCATTGAAGTATGCACTATTGAAGATAGCTTTTTCATGAAAAATAGAATCAGTGAACTCTGGATTGTTTTGAATTTCAATGTATGCGAAGTCAGCATCATGGTAAAAATTAGTTTTTTTGAAGAAGCCAGTTTCCTCAACACGAACTCTTTGAAAGAAGACCTTGTTCTTAAATTTAGCCTCATTAAACTCAGCACAACCTCCAATAAATGCACTCACAAAATTAGCTTCATGTTCAAAGGTGGTATTATCAAATAAAGCTCGTCCTTTAATATGAACATTTCCGAAATTAGCCTCTCCTCCAAAAGTACCATAATTAAAAAAAATAGTGTCCCCAATTTGAGAACCAGTGAACATAGCTTTTTGAATGAACGTAGCTCCTATAAGAACAACTCTACTTTCAATTAGCGTGGCCATAAAATTTGCATTATTACAAAATGTGCAAGATTTACCATATAAAGCACCCTTAACCTTCATATCAGTAAATTCAGTTTCACCTTCAAAGGTTACTTCATTAAGAATGATATCCTTATCGAGAGTAGCTGATTTGAAAATAACATTTGATTCAAATGTCGAATTCTCGAAATTTAGCACTTTCTTGAACTCCGCATATGAACTATCTACAGGATCTTTAATTTTGGTGTTTTTAATTATGACTTTACCCTTAATAAATATTGATTCAAGGTTAATTGTACCTATAATTACAGCATTTATGATCTCAATTGCCTTACCTGCCTTCAGAGCTTCTACGATCTCCTTTGCAGCAATTGGATTTACTTTCTTTTGCTCGTCAGTAGCATCATCAGGCAAGACATATTTAAAGAGATCGTCTGTTATTTCTTTGATAGGTTCCACTGTTTACCCCCTAACTACTTTATCAGGGCATCTCTTTTGAGAAACGTTAATTAAAAGAATCTAAACTTAATATTAATTATATGTTTTGTGCCCTGTCTAAGTTAGAGTAAAAAAATCTAATTTTAAGAATATAAAATACAAATCTTGTTTGAAGTCAAGACAAAAATTTTAGCATTATGAAATATTTAACAAGAAATACTCATCCGCACAGTACTGAACCACCATTAACGTTCAGTATCTCACCGGTTATGTAGGTGGAAAGGTCGGAGGCTAAAAAGAGAATGGCTCCGGCTATCTCCTCGGGTTGGGCTGCCCTTGCTAAGAGTATGGTTTGGAGTATCTTGTCTTTTTCTCCTCCGGTCAGGGCATCGTGGCTCATATCCGTATCCACCCAGCCTGGGGCAACACAGTTCACCCGTATGTTATACTGAGCTAATTCCGCTGCTAAAGATTTAGTTAGACTTATTATTGCCCCTTTGGAGGCAGCATAATGGGAATGTAAAGGCTCTCCTCTCTGGCCGGCAGTGGATGAGATATTTATGATATTGCCGGATTTTTGTTTTATCATATAAGGAACAGAAGCAGTGGTGGCATAAAACACACCATTAACATTTAACTCCATAGTCTCCTTTAACTGTTCCTCTGTCATCTTATCGATCGCTGCATATTTCCAGATTCCTGCATTGTTTACCAGTATGTCAATTTTACCGAATTCCTTAATCGCATAACCTATCATCTCATCCACTTCGCTTTTTTTGGAAACATCCGCCTGAAATATTTTTGCTCTGACACCGAGTTCTTCAGCCATTGACGCCGTCTCTAATGCAGGGTCCTCACTTCTGTTATAGTTTATCAGAAGATTACATCCAGCCTGGGCAAATAAAATCGCTGTTGCCCTGCCAATTCCTCTGGATGCTCCGGTGATTATAGCTACTTTGTCTTTTAGGTTTATCATAATTTCTCTTTCTTTTTTTAGATAAAATATTTTTTCAAACTCTCAACGTATTTCAATCCCGTTCCGGTATTGAATAGTATTATTTTTTCCTCAGGATTTATTTTGTTTTCTTTTTTTAACTTTTTCAAAGCTGCCAAAGTGGCTGCGCCCTCAGGGCAGGGTAAGATCCCCTCGGTTTCAGATATTTCCTTTAAACACTCTAAAATTTCCTCATCTGTGACTGAAGTGGCTGTCCCTTCAGATTCTCTTACAGCTTTAAGAACAAGAAAATCCCCGATGGCTTGGGGTACTTTGATGCCGGAGGCAATGGTTTCAGGTTTTTCCCACTTCTCTGCTGAGTTTTTGCCTTCATTAAAAGCTTTGACCAGAGGTGCGCAGCCTTCGGATTGCACGCATACCAGTCTGGGCTTTTTCCCTTTAATCCATCCCAATTTCTCCATCTCCTCGAATGCCTTCCACATTCCGATTATACCTGTTCCCCCGCCTGTGGGATAGATGATCACATCCGGCAATTCCCAGCCCAGCTGCTCTGCCAGCTCATACCCCATGGTTTTTTTACCTTCCACCCTATAAGGCTCCTTTAAGGTTGAAAGATCAAACCAATCACTTCCTTTTTTCCTTTCCAGCATAACTGCGGCACAATCTGTGATCACTCCTTTTACCAATTCTAACTGGGCATTGTAGCTTTTGCATTCCAGGATAAAGCAGGTATCAGTATCCTGGGGCATAAAGACAAAGGCACCTATCTCAGCCCGAGCAGAATAGGCTGCTGCAGCGCCAGCAGCATTGCCAGCAGAAGGAAGGCAGACCTCCTTTATTCCAAGCTTTTTTGCCATAGAAATGGCGACCGACATTCCCCGGGCTTTAAAGGAGCCTGTGGGATTGAATGACTCGTCTTTTATCCAGAGTCTTTCTAATCCCAATTTCTTTCCCAAGCTGATAGCAGGAGTCAAAGGCGTGAAACCCTCGCCCAGGCTGATAATATCTTTTCCTTCTGTAATAGGGAGCAGTTCACGGTATCGCCACAGATTTGGAGGTCGATTATTAATATCCTCTCTTTTTAATTCATCTTTTATTTGCTTGAGTTTATAACGGGCAAAAAGAGGGGCTCCACATTGGCAGAGATTGTGGGGGTTTTCAGGGGAATAAGTGGCTTTACAGCGAGTGCATTCAAGTTTTTCCAGATAAATCAAATTCTCTATCCTTTTACATTTTTTATTTCTAACATAGTTATTTCGAATATTTAAACAATCCTGTAATAATTGTCAACCCAAATTAGATATTAGTTGTTAGTTATTGGTTGTTAGTTGATGGTAAAAAAATAATGCGTGTAATTTGGAATGATAAAACTCGGCATTACTTAGGTCTGGTTCATAAAAATTTAGTTGAAACCACAAAACCAAGAGGAAATGTGAAATTCTTTATTAAAATTGACTAAAAACAAAAGTAGAGTCTTAAGTTATTAGAAGCAATGTTTTAATCTTTTTGCAAATATTTATTTTTTCATCTTGACTTCAAAGCCTTATGGATTAAATTAAAAACTTAGCAGAATTCTTGCTATAAATTATTTTCGTCTTTTGTTAAAGGTGTGAAAGAACTTATTTTGTTAAGGTAGAGTGAGAGTTGTTACTGGATAAAAATATTAAAACTTTAATAGTGAAAGGAGGTCAACTATGAAAAGGATACTCTGGGTAAGCGGCACAATTCTTATACTCTTATTAACCTGTGGAAATCTTTTGGCTCAAGCCCCGGTTATTAACTCAACCGATTTTCCATCCACTGTTGGCACTAAGCTTGTAACCAACAGCAGCGTTGATGAAACACTGGATGTTGATCTGGGATCAACCGGAGGTTCTCAAAGTTGGGATTTTACCGGAATTAATACCCCAGAGTCTTTCACCCAGTATATCGTCGACAAATCGACCACTCCCTTTGCGGGTTCATTTCCCACAGCCAATCTGGTTACTATGCATTCCTTCAACGTGGATTCGATCTTTTATTATTACTCTTATTTGTCCTCTACAGAATTGACCAGTCAAGGATGGGGTGTTTATGTTCCGGATACAACCTGGGTCTCAGAATATCTACGCTCCACCCCCCTGCTCAAATTTCCCGTAGAGTATAACGATGTTTGGTATTGGGCTACTTACTGGGAGCTTGAAGCAGAGGGAGTGACCACCTCAATGCTTGATTCTGCCAAATGCACTTATGATGCCTGGGGAACGGTCGCCATTCCTCTGGGAAATTTTGAATGTGCCCGCATTAAAAGCGAGGTGACGATTATAACCGAGACGAAAATGGGAGAAATTGTCATGTTTACAGATACTTCCAAAAGCATTGAGTATGCCTGGTTCTCACCCGGACATGGTTATATTGCGGATATAACCAGCTTTGGAGGTGAGGAAGATCCCAACTTTACCCAGGCAGAGTTCTTTTCCTGTTTGGGAGAAAACCTCACCGGAGTAGAAGAAAAAAGCGAATCCCAAAAGGATTTCAATTTTACTTTGATGCAAAATTATCCCAATCCCTTTAATCCCCGGACTAAAATCGGATATTATCTTTTTGAAGAAAGTGGGGTGGAGCTGTCCATCTATAATGCTCTGGGTCAGAAGGTAAAAACTCTGATTAGTCAACATCAGACCCCCGGAGGGAAAGAGGTTTTTTGGGATGGAAAGGACGATAAGGGTAACGAAGTCTCCTCGGGCATCTATTTTTACAGGTTAAAAACAAAGGCTTTTTGTCAGACCAAGAAAATGCTTTTGTTAAGATAAGAGGTAAAGCAAAAAAAGTTATCCTATCATCAACAATTTTAAATAATCAACGCAGGCAAATGCCTGCGTTTTTTATCCTTTCTATATTTTGTCGGTTTGCGGGAATTATAGTCCCCAAAAAAACCAGTCTTGAGAATTGAAACTTGACGAATATATATTTGATTTTCCCTAAAATATCAAATTCAATCTGGGGTTTAGTTTGAGAACGCCAGCCTTTTTAATTCTCAGAGGGAGAAGCATTTAGGGGACAAAATTATATGAATTTAAAGGTTTAAAATCCCCTCAAGTGTAATATTGTCTGCGTAAAATCTACTGGTGGGTGTACAAATCCGGTAATTAGTGTTAAAGTTTTGAACACTTTGCCGATAAAAAAATTGAGGAGCTATAGAAACTTAAATTTCGAAGATATTAAATGTTATGTATCTGAAACTGGTTGCTAAACGAATCAATTCAAGCAACCTTGAGCCTGAACTTTTAAGAGAGGTCGATTTGAACGTCTCCAGATGCCTGAAACCCGAGCTGATCAAACTTGAGCTAAAGACCAACTGTGAGTTTGATCCGGAGAACAATGTCTCCCCTCAGAAGAAATTGTGGGAGACTAAATTTTCGATCCTGGAGGAGCTGGTGGATCTTCTGGATACATCGGGTCAAGTGTGCAATAAAAAGAAACTGTTTGTAGATCTTTTCAACCGGGAGAAAAAAGCCTCCACCGGAATCGGTAAAGGCATTGCTTTTCCCCACGTTCGCACCATGCAGGCTCGGGACTTAGTCATGGGTTTTGCCCGATCCACCAAGGGGTATGAATTCGATTCTTTAGACCAGATGCCAGTTCATCTGTTTTTCGTAATGGTAGCCCCACCCTATGATGATAACCTTTATCTCCGGGTCTTCAGATCCTTAGCCTCCCTTTTGCAATACGATGCCTTAAGAGAGGAGCTTTTAACTGCCGAGAGCGAGCACGAGATCATCCGAGCCATCCGCCGGATGGAATAGATAACCCTCCCTTTTTATAATCACTCTTTAAATTCTTTCCTTATACTTTTGCATTAAGCAAAATCATATGTTAGAAGTTTATTGATGTAAATTAATTGCAAGTGAATTATATGCTCTGGCTGGATATTACCATCTTGCCAGAGATTAAAACGGATGATAATATCCGACTAAAAGAAATTATGAAACTTCAACTATCTAAATAGTGGTATAGGCCGTTTTTCCGACAACTGCCTGGGCTGCTGCTAAACGGGCTATGGGAACTCTGAAAGGTGAACAGCTCACATAGTCCAGTCCGACTCTATTACAGAAAATAATAGACTCGGGATCGCCTCCATGCTCGCCGCAGATTCCTATTTTTAAATCCTTGCGTGTTGATCTTCCTTTTCTGACTCCCATCTCCACCAACTGGCCTACTCCGGTCTGGTCAATGGATACAAAGGGGTCGTTGGGCAAAATCTCATGTTCTATGTAGTACTTTATGAATTTGCCGGCATCGTCTCTGGAATAGCCATAGACCATCTGGGTCAGATCATTGGTTCCGTAGGAGAAGAATTCTGCCTCTGTGGCTATCTCATCTGCGGTAAGTGCTGCCCGGGGGATCTCGATCATGGTTCCCACCAGATATTTTATCCGGACCTTGTACTTTTTCATGGTTTCTTCAGCCACTCTTACCACGATATCCCTCTGGTTTTTAAACTCCTCAAGCCTGCCTACCAGGGGAATCATAACTTCGGGGATGACCCTTTTTCCTGATTTGGCTAATTCGCAAGCTGCCTGGAATATGGCTTTTACCTGCATCTCGGTTATCTCCGGGTAAACTATTCCCAAGCGGCATCCCCGATGTCCCAGCATGGGATTAAACTCAGATAACTCTTCCACCCGGGCTAAAAGTTTTTCCTTCTGTTTAATCTTCTCCTCATCCCCACCTTTGATCTTGAGCTCGGTTAGCTCCACTAAAAGTTCCTCTTTGGAGGGCAGGAATTCATGAAGCGGAGGATCTAAAGTCCTTATAGTTACCGGATACCCTTTCATCACTTCAAAAAGACCCTTGAAATCGGATTTCTGAAAGGGGAGGAGTTTTGCCAGAGCGGCTTCTCTTTCCTCTCTGGTTGTAGCCAGGATCATCCTGCGGACAATGGGCAAACGATCCTCGGCAAAGAACATATGTTCGGTGCGGCAGAGACCTATTCCCTCAGCTCCAAAATCAATGGCTTGCTGGGCGTCCTTGGGTACGTCCGCATTGGTACGTACCTTAAGCCGCCTGATCTCGTCGGCCCATTTCATCAACTCACCGAATTCTCCGGTCAATGCAGGCTGGACGGTGGGAACCACTCCCAGAATCACCTCACCTGTGGTCCCGTTCAGGGATATCTCATCTCTTTCTCTTAATATATGACCGTTGACGGTGAAAGTTTTTCTCTCCTCGTTAACTTTTATGGACTCGCAACCCACCACACAAGGTATCCCCCAGCCCCGAGCAACTACGGCAGCGTGGGAGGTCATGCCTCCCCGGGAGGTGAGTATACCTTTGGAAACCTTCATCCCGTGAATGTCATCGGGATTGGTCTCCTTTCTCACTAAGATTACATCCGCGCCGGATTCGGAGAAACTGACTGCTTCATCGGCTGAGAAGACAATTCTGCCCGAAGCTGCACCAGGGGAAGCTGCCAGACCCTTGGCAATAACCTCTGTTTTGGCATTGGGGTCTATATTGGGATGCAGAAGCTGCTCCAGTTGAGCAGGTTCTATTCTTCTAATAGCCTCCTGTTTGCTGATCAGTTTCTCCTTGACCATTTCCACTGCGATTTTAACCGCAGCATGAGCAGTTCTTTTACCAGTCCTGGTCTGGAGCATAAAGAGTTTGCCCTCCTGAACAGTGAACTCGAAATCTTGCATGTCTTTGTAGTGGCGTTCCAGTTTCTTGGTGATGGTAACCAGTTTCTTGTAAATGTCCTGTTTTTCCATCTTTAATTCCTTAATGGGCTTAGGTGTTCTGATCCCTGCCACCACATCCTCTCCCTGGGCATTAACCAGATATTCTCCGAAAAACTTATTCTCACCGGTGGAAGGATTACGGGTGAAACCAACCCCGGTTAAGCTATTATCTCCCATATTCCCGAAAACCATAGCCTGAATATTGACCGCAGTTCCCAAATCAGAGGGGATTTTGCTAGCCTTGCGATAAGTGATGGCTCGGGGATTGTTCCAGGATTTAAATACTGCCTCTATCGCCATCTTTAGCTGGGTAAATGGATCTGAAGGAAACTCCTCACCCGATTTGGACTTGATTATCTTTTTGAATTTTGCGATTATTGACTTCAAATCGTCCACTAAAAGGGAGGTATCCATCTTGATGTGGGATTCCTTTTTCTTTTTTTCTATTACCTTTTCAAATTCGGATTTATCTATTCCCAGAACGACATTTCCAAACATCTGAATGAAGCGGCGGTAGGAATCATAAACAAATCTTTCGTTATTGGTTTTGTTTATCAATCCCTGAATGGATTTTTCATTTAAGCCCAGATTCAGAATGGTATCCATCATTCCGGGCATGGAGAACTTAGCGCCCGATCTCACCGAGACCAGAAGAGGATTTCCGGAATCACCGAACTGGGTTCCCAATATTCTTTCCATTTTTTTAAGGTTAGTTTTAACATCCTTATTCAAATTCTGAGGCAGTCTTAAGTTGTTTTTGTAAAAAAGATTGCAAACCTCAGTGGAGATGGTAAAACCCGGAGGCACAGGGGCACCTATGCGAGTCATATCAGCCAGACCAGCGCCTTTTCCCCCTAAAAGATCCTTCAGCTCTTGACCACCCTCAGATTTGCCATCACCGAAAAAGTAGACCAGCTTCTTCCCTGGGGCAATATTTAATTCTTTAGCTTTTTTTTTCTTTTGGACTGCTTTCTTTTTAGCAGTCTTTTTCCTTATTTTAGGCATATATTTTTACCTCCTCCTGTTTACCATAAATCCTATATATGTCAATTTTTTTTAAAATCAAGTAAATTTTGAACAAAGCATAATCGTTTTCTTACTGGACAAAGAATAAAAGTAGCCTTCAAGGCCCAAGTCATTAAAAATAGAAAAAGTAAAGGATTACTACATTTTGTGGGGTGGATAAATTTAAAGACAAGATGTTGTAATATAATAATTTATCTTAATAAAATTTTAAAATAATGCTTGACAAAAATCTTTTTTGTTCGGATATTTTAGTTGAGGAAAAGGATGTTCTTTTTATGATGGCTGGGGATTTAAAATCCCCTTAAAAGACAGTATCAATTCCTTGAAGAAAACGGAGGATGTTGGAATATTATAGATTGAGTTTTAGATTTTCACGAGGAGGTGATGTTATGGAACTGAAAGAACTAATCCTGGAGGAGTTGGAGGAGAAAGTAGCTCCTGTCAGCTTTTCTGCCGGAGGCTAATTTAATCCTCGTCTGACTATTTCTTACGGAAATAGTTTCCGACACCTCCTTTGGAAGGGTTGCCCCTTAGCCTGGTGCAACCCTTCTCCTTTTTTTACACAAGCGTCAGTTTGAGTTATCTCATATACTTCAAATAACCTGTAAAGAATTCCTTTGTGTATTTTAGTCAAAACAGTCCAAAGGTCTTATTCCGTAAAAAAGTTAAGCTTATGGGAAATTTGTTTTTCTGTAACTGCCTGGTAGTTTAAGTAGCAACTTGCGCGGGTTTGCCTTCCAGAATTTGTGTGATTTTTCTTATATCTGATAAAAGTTCTTTCTTTTTTTCATCATCAAGATAACTCTGCTTTAGCTCAGTATCCTTGATCTCAAGTGATATCTTTCTCAAAACCATCCCTGCATTTTCCAGCTCTTTGTAGGCTTTCTCAATTTCATAGGAAGCCAGATAAAGTTTTCCCAAAAAGTGATACGTTTTCCAAACTATTTCCCATCTGTTAAGGTCCAAAGCCTTATCCAGGGCAGTTAAAAAGAGTTTTTCTGCGGATTTTATTTCATTTCTGGTCCAATTCAACCTTGCCAGATTAAGATAAAGTTCCGGCTGGTATACCTGGCTCTGGTTCTCGTCGAAAAGTTTTTTCGCCAGCTTCAGGTGATAGCTGGCTTTTTCTATGTCTTCCAGACCAAGATAAATTTCGCTGAGATCTAAATTCAAAGAGAGTTCCTCCTCCTTAACTTTCAGGTCTTCTGCAATTTTCAATCCCTTATTTAATAAGCCCAATGCTTCCTTTTGGGTTGCACTTCTCCCCTGGATCAGTCCTTCCAGCTGGAGAACTAAAATCAATGACCTTTTGTCGTCAATCTCCTGAATTAGTTTCCTGGCATCACCTAAAATACATTGCGCTTTGGAAGTGCTGTTTAAAAGATAAAAGAGTTTAGCCAGAGATATTAAAACCACAGTTTTTAATTCCTTATCATCAATTTGATCTGATACCCTCAGGGATCGGTCAAGATATCTTTTGGCTTTTTGATAAGAGCCCATCTCCAGATTAATTGTACCCATGTCCTTTTCAATCCATCCCATTCGCTGCTGAAAGTCAATCTCCTTTGATAGTTTCAATCCCTTTCTGGAATATTTTATAGCTTTTTTATAATCGCCCAGCTTAAGAAAAGACGCTCCAAGATTCTCCAGATTAAAACACATTTCCATTTTATTTTCGATTTTCTCGTTGAGCTTCAAGGCTTCCTGAAATGATCCGATGGCCTGATTATATTTGCCTGAAAGAACCATAACTGCACCCACGTTGTTCAGACCCCGGCTAACCTCTTCCTTTTTGTCAAGCTGCCTTTGAATAGATAAGGCTTGATTGAAATGTTCTAAAGCTTCATCGTATTTATATTGGATGGAAGAGATGATTCCTATGTTGTTCAAGCTCAAAGCAGCCAACTCTTTATTACCCAATTTACTGTGCAACTCAAAAGCTATTTGATAGGACTCTTTTGCCTGATCATACTGGGAGTCGATCCAATATAGGTTTCCCAGGTTATTCAGAGTTGATGCGATTCCATTGGAATCGTTGATTTTTTTGTATGTTTCCAGTGCCTGATTTAAATGGTTTAATCCACGTTTATAATCATGTTTTAACCTGTAAATCTCTCCCAGTTCCCTTTGAGCTTTGGCTTCGGCGGGGAGGTCTTTTAGGAGTTTAGCCAAGTTCACGCTCTCCTTATAATCCTTCAAAGCCGAGTTTAAGTCCCCGGTTCCTTTCCACAGATCACCTCTTCTTTTCAGAACTGTAAGTCTTTTCTCTGAACCTTCTCTTTTGTCCTCGAATTTAAAAGAGGCTTCCAGTGCGCTTTTAAGATAGTATTCGATCTCGTGGTGAGCGAATTGACGGGAGGCCTTCTCCGCACAGATCATTGAATATTGAAACGCTTTCTCATAATCGTTGGATCTGATAAAATGATATGCAATCTCCTCAGCTTTCTCCTGGGGGTCCCATCCCTTCTTTTTTTCCAGGAATTCTCCCAATTTCCTGTGCAAAAAGACACTTTTCTTCTCAGGTAACCTATCGTACAGAAGATGTTTCAAGCTCTGATTGGTGAACTCGTACCACAGGTTTTTATCTTTTTGTTTTTTCCTTTGAATCAGAACCTGATCCCGGAGTAAAGTGAAAAGTATATCAAAAATCTTGTTTTCTGAGTAACCGGACAGGAATTTTATTATCTCCAGATCGAATCCTTTTCCTGCCAGGGCAGAAACCTGAAGAAAGCTCTGGATGGAATCATCATATTTTTCCAGGTTCTCCATCCAGATTTTTTCGATATGATCCGGTACCAGAATTGAATTTAATCCCTGGGTAACCACTTTCAATTTTTTTCTGTCTATGGAGATTATCCTTTTTTCCAATAGAAATTTCAATACCTCGATAGCAAAGAAGGGGTTTCCGGATGTGGTTTTGTGGATATAAGCGATCAGTTCTGGGGGAGGCTCTATCCGGCTCAGCTTTAAGATGAGAAGCTCTTTTAATCCCTTCGGAGTTAAACGAGACAATTTTATGGATTGGAAATAGTTTTTTCCGGTGTGAATATTTATCAGACTCTTAAGTTGACCCTCAGGATTTAACTCCTCGTCCCTGATACTCCCGCATAGAAGAATTTTACTCTGGGTTATCAAAGGTGCCAGTTTTTCCAATATCCTCAAACTGCCTGCCGGAGCCCAGTGAAGATCCTCCAGACAAAGACAGAAAGGTACAACCTGGGAGGCTTTGACCAAAAACAGTGCCATCCTGCTGCTTAAGTTTTCCTCCTCCATAGAAAGGTCTTTGCCTCTGCTGGTTGAATTTATTGATCCTTGAGAGAGAAGAAGTTTAAGCTCCGGATCGAATTCTTGCAGAAGGTGTGGTGATTTCTCAGAGAGGTAGGGTGTGAGCTTAAAAAGGATTTTCTTGATGGGATGATAGGGAGAGCTCTCTTTACCGTAACATCTGGAATCAACAAACAAAGTTCCCTGAAGCTGGGCTTGGACCTTAAAATTTCTAACCAGAATAGATTTACCTGTGCCCAGCTCACCCTGAATCAGCACAATTCTTCCCGGAGAGGACGTAGCCTCTTTTAGATTTTTCAGAAGGGAGGCCAGTTCTTTTTCTCTTCCTACCATTGCGCCACCGGAGAGGTAATTTAGATATATGCTTTCATCCTCAGGTGGTGCTTCTTTGCCCCAGAGGGAGTAGAGGTTTTTTTTCAGCTGAGAGGAGGAAGGGCGATCCTGGGGCGATTTTTCCAGAAGCTTCAATACCAGATGGTTTAAACTGGGAGGAATTCGGGGATTCAGTTTTATGGGAGCCACAGGTTTCTCCTGCAGGTGGGCAGAAAGCAGTTTGATAGGATCTTCCTCTAAAAAGGGCAGCCTTCCGGTTATAAGTTCGTAAAGCACAATCCCCAGTGAATAAAAATCCGTTCTCTCGTCAACCTTTTTATTTTTCAAGACCTCGGGAGCTATGTGGGACAGTGTTCCTTTAAGTTTGGATTTAGTGGAAGCCCCCATTTTTTCGGCTAATCCAAAATCTAAAAGCTTCACTCCTATGGGGTCCTGGGTGAGTTGGATGTTGTCCGGTTTGAGGTCACAGTGCACTATTCCCCGAGAATGGATATAATCCAGGATCACTACTACTTTCAGAATTAGGGGATAAAGTTTTTTTAGATCTTCTTTTATGTCCAGCTGAGAAAGAAGGGGACCATCCAGTAATTCCATGGTAAAATAAGGTTTTTTGTCTTCTGTATATCCGAAATCAAAAGCCTGGACCAATCCCGGATACTCCAACTGGGTCATGAATTGAAATTCCTTCTGGAATTTTTTCAGATGAGTCTGGTCCAGAAGAAGCTTTAAAGCCACCTCCTTTTCTTCCCAGCGGTCGTATGCTTTATAAACCTGACCTAAACCGCCCTCTCCCAGCTTTTCCAGAATTTTGTAGCGGTGGTAAGGAAACTTCGGGATCTTTTCCATTTTAGAGTGTAGAAGGATTAGGTGAAACTAACTTTCATCATTGGTCTGTCCCCCTTCTGTTAAAGGGAGAACAACGGTGAAAATAGTGCCCTTGCCTTTTTGGCTCTCCACATAAATATTTCCTTTGTGGTTCTCTATGATCTTTTTGCAGGTAACCAGACCAATGCCATGCCCCTTCTCTTTGGTGGAAAAGTTAGGTTCAAATATCTTGTTTATATTTTCTTCAGGTATGCCAATGCCGTTATCCATGATTTTCAATTCGGCCTGAGCTTTGTCCCGGAGATAAGTGGTGGTGATGGATATTTCTCCTGTTCCTTTTTTCTTCTTGTAGATGGCATCTGCCGAATTATTAATAAGGTTAAGCAATACCTGCTGAATCTGCCCCACATCTATGTTCAGACGGGGAAGGAGGCTATCAAATTGGGTAACTATATTAATCTCGGTAAATTGAGATTGAGGTCTTACAGAGAAAAGCAGGTCCTCAATTAAAGTCCTAAGATCGTATTCCACCTTTTGAGTCTTAATGCTTGAGAAATCAATCAATCCGTCGGTAAACCTCTTCATGGTGTTGATGCTCTCCAGGATAGCCTGGGCATTGCCATCCATCTTCTGATAGTTTTTCTTCCTCAGATTAAAAGACAAAAGCTCAGCGTTACTTGAGATTATGGTAAGGTAGTTATTCAGCTCATGACCGATGGAGGATGCCATTTCACCCTTTGCCGCAAGCTTCTCGGACAGAATCAGGTGCCTTTCTAAAACTACTTTTTCAGTTATGTCTTCCACCACAATTATCAATCCCACAGTTCGGCTATCCATATTCTGAAGAGGGCTTACCTTCAAGGATAAAGCCAGCTCCTCTTTTTCGAACTTCTGATAGGATTTAGCTTCCTGGAATGGTTTTCCGGTGTATAAGACCTGATAACATATTTTTTTCCATCTATTTTTATCCTCCTCCGGTACCAAATCCAGGATGGTAAGGTCAGAAAGAGCAAAGGAATCCAGTCCGTTTTTCCAGCCAGCCTTTTTGAAAATTTCCTGAGCAGCTTTATTAACTATAGTGATTTTAAGATTATTGTCCACCACCATTATTCCAATGGGTGTTCTATTGATTACGTTCTCAATGTAGACCTTTAAGGCCAGAAGATCCTCATAAAGCTTGGCATTTTCAATGGCTATGGCTGCCTGGCCCGCAAATACCTCAAAAAGATGTATGTCCGATTCCAAAAAGATTCCCTTTTTAGTGCTGTTGTCCAGATAAAGAATGCCAATTATCTTCTCCTTGCTTTTTAAAGGAACGCACATTATGGATTTGAGGTTTAGTTCCACAATGCTTTTCTGCTTGGAGAACCTTTTATCTTTCTGGGCATCGCTGGTGTAAATCGACTCTCCTGACTGAGCCACCTTATTGGCTATGGACATGCTGATTTTCAGGTCTTCTTTGGATAAGGAATCCTTGCAGATGTTGTGTGCGGTTCTGAATTGCAGGTTCCCTTTGGAATCCAAAAGCATAAGAAAGCCCCGCTCCGCTCCCAGAAGCTTTATGGACTTTTTCATCACCATCTGAAGGATATCATCCAGTATCAGGGTGGAATTGATTACCTTACTGACATCCAGAAGAGCTTCCAGGTCTACGTCCCTTAATTTGGACTCCCTGGTTTTACTTTTCAGTCGGGGTTTGGCAGTTTGTGCTTTCCGGAGAAGCTGGTCCATCTCCTCCAGCACATCGGGATGATCTGTTTTTTGGCTTGATTTATTAGACATTTTCCCTCTCCGTAGATTGGACAAGAACAGAGATTGATCTTTTTCTATATCGGAAAATGCCCCAAATTGCTTAATCCTCTAAATCTCAAGATTTTCAAAATTAAGTCTTTACCTTAATTGGGCTGAAATAATCCCGGATCAGCTTTCGGTGAGCCTGGAAGGCGATATTAGGAGGGATCTTTTCCTTTCCGAAAAAACTGGCTTCCTCCGCATCATCCCCGGGCCTTAACTTTCCCCCAATAACTTCCCCCAAATAGACTATCAAAATCGCATTGGTCCGGGGATCGTCTGAGCCGGAATATACGTTAAATAGCCTTTTAATCCTTATGTCTAAATTGAGTTCCTCTTTGATCTCCCTTATGGCACATTCCTCGGGTGATTCCTCATATTCCATAAATCCCGCAGGTAGGCTCCAGTCACCTTTGAAGGGATCATATTTCCTTTTGACTAATAAGATCTTGTCCTCTTCTGTTATTATAACTCCAGCTGCTGGAACGGGATTTCGGTAAAATACGAAGCCACAGACAGGACATGTCTTCCTTTTTCTATGATCTACCTTTTTCTCCACCAGCTCCACAGAACAGCGGGGACAGTATCTGTAGGCTCTCCTGGAGACCTCGATCTCGCATTCCATTTCTTTTTTGGGATCAAATTTCTTTTTTCCTTTTCTTTGGTAGACCTTGTTGCTCCCTTTGATCCTGGTGACCGGAGAGATTCTCCAGGATTGTCTTTTTTTGGGTATCTGGATTTTTATCTTATTCTTTCCCATGTTTAGTACCTCATTATCAAAAAAATACTAATGGAAAGAGGTTTCTATTTGAACTCAGCAGAAATAAGGTATTCTTAAGCCCGATTCTATGCAAATAGACCTTTTTAGTGTTCACGATAATTTTTAGAGGGGTAAGTCTAATGGATTTGAGCTTTATCCCAAAAAATAAGGTAAAAAACATTTGATTTTGGCAATATAAGTTTATATATATGTACTTGGTATATGTTGATAGTTGAAATAAAGCCTGGCTTGTGCATCTGAAAAATCTAAAATAATTAAGCCTGAAACTGTGGTACTTGAGGATTATGTTTAAACATTCAATAAAGATTGGATTTAGTTTTGGCTTAACTTCGGGGATAATCACCACCCTGGGGCTGATGGTGGGGCTGCATTCCGGGACTCACTCCAAGCTGGTGGTTCTGGGTGGGATATTAACCATCGCTATAGCAGATGCTTTCTCGGATGCATTGGGCATTCATATGTCCGAGGAATCCGAGAATGTGCATAGCACCAAAGAGATATGGGAATCCACTATCTCCACCTTTTTGGCTAAGTTTGTTTTTGCATTGACCTTTATTGTTCCCATTTTGATGTTTAAACTTTCTACTGCAATTGTGGTGAGCATTATCTGGGGATTATCCATATTAGCTATCGTTAGTTATGGTATGGCTAAGGAACAAGGGGAAAAACCCTGGAAGGTGGTAACAGAACATTTGATTATCGCATTGGCAGTTATTGTCATCACTCATTATGTCGGACACTGGGTATCATCGAGATTCAGTTAGACATTCTGATAACTGAATAGCATAAGAATACAAAAGCTGTTTTGAAAATAGAATAAATCAAGGAGGTGTAGTAATGAAACGGATTCTTGTTGTTTTATTATGTTTGGGATTGCTTTTAACATATAGTCTGGGAACCCGGGCCAAAGAAGATGTAACTGCCGGACCCAACTACAGCGAGGAAACTCAAGAGTGTCTGGACTGCCATAAAAGCTATACTCCGGGGATAGTGGAGGATTGGCTTAAAAGCAGGCACGCCCGGACAACACCGGAGATGGGTCTGGGCAAATCTGCTTTAGAGAAAAGGATCTCCTCGGATACTATTCCCCAGAACCTGCTTTCAGTTGCGGTTGGCTGTTATGAGTGTCATACCCTGAATCCCTCACCTCACCAGGATAACTTCGAACACTTCGGATATCAGGTGAACGTGATCGTATCACCCAATGACTGCAAAACTTGTCACTCGGCAGAAGCTGAACAATATTCAGATAGCAAAAAAGCTCATGCCTTAGACATCCTTCAAAAGAATCCTGTTTATAACTCTCTGGTTGAGACAATCACCAGCCTGAAGGAGGTAAATGATAATAAGATTGTTCACCTCAAAGCATCTGATAATGCGAAATGGGAGAGCTGCTATGCCTGTCATGGTACCCGGATTAACTTTAGAGGATCGAAACAAGTATCCACCACTTTGGGAGATATAGATGTGCCCGACCTTGACAACTGGCCCAATCAGGGCGTGGGAAGAGTTAATCCTGACGGAAGCCAGGGAGCGTGCACCGCCTGTCATCCCAGACATTCCTTTTCCATCGAGATAGCCAGGAAGCCCCACACCTGTGCTCAATGTCATCTGGAACCGGACGTGCCCGGGTATAACGTTTACAAGGAAAGCAAACACGGAAACATCTTCGATTCCAAAAAGCAGGAATGGAACTGGGGCAATGTGCCCTGGAAGGTGGGAAAAGATTTCCAAGCCCCCACCTGCGCTTCCTGTCACAACAGCCTTCTGGTTACTCCGGATGAAGAGGAAATCGTATCCCGAACCCACGATTTCAGCAAAAGGTTATGGGTTCGAATATTAGGTGCCATTTATTCTCATCCCCAGCCCAAAAGTGGTAAGACATATGAGATTAAAAACAAAGACGGCCTGTCTTTACCCACAACTTTTACCGGTGAATTAGCTTCGGAATATCTGATCGATGAGAAAGAGCAGACGTTTCGCCAAACTGAGATGAAAAAGGTTTGTCAAACCTGTCACGGTACCAGCTGGGTTGGTGGGCATTTTGCCAAATTTAATAATACCATTGTGGAATCCGATAAAATGGTGTTAGCCGCAACCCAGCTTCTGCTTGAAGCCTGGAATATGGGTCTGGCAGACCAATCCAATCCCTTCGATGAAGCATTGGAGCAGAAATGGATAGCCCAGTGGCTTTTCTATGCCAACTCGGTGCGATATGCATCCGCCATGTCGGGCCCCGACTACGCTGCCTTTAAGCTGGGCTGGTGGGAACTGTCCAAAAACTTGCAGGAGATGCATGATCTGATTGAATTAAAAGGGAAGTAAAAATCTGAAACCAACTTTACCTTTATATATATTCTTATTTAAAATGAAACAGCTCTTATAATTCTTAAGGGATGAGCAATAAAAAGAGAATTCTATTTCTGTGCACCACCAATTCCTGCCGCTCCCAGATGGCTGAAGGATTGGTGAGACACTTTTATGGTAACAAATTTGATGCATTTAGCGCAGGAGCAATGCCGACCCACATTCATCCTTTAACCAAAAAAGTCATGAGGGAGCTGGGAATAGACATCTCAAAACAGCAAAGCAAATCCATAAAGGAGTTTTTTAGTCTTGAATTTGATTACGTAGTAACTTTATGTGGGGATGATGCCAAAGATATTTGTCCAGTATTTCCGGGAAAAGCAAAACAAAGATTGAACTGGGACTTCTTAGACCCGGCAGAAGCTAAAGGAGAAAAAGAAGAGGTGATTCAAGTTTTCAGGAAGGTAAGAGACGAGATAAAAACGAAAATAGATGAGTTTGTAAAGCAGTTAAATAAATAATAAAAATTGTCAATGCTGATATCTTTTATTTATTGCTGCAAGAAAAGATGAGAGATTATGGTGTGAGTTGGAGAAATGCATAACTATCTCAAGAAATCTAAAACATGGGGGAGATTCCTATGAAAAAGGATGTATTAACTTTTATTATCGGCGGAAAGGCTGGCGAAGGGGTCAGAAAAGCAGGAACTGTCGCTGCCCGGTTGTTTGCCCGTATGAAGCGTCAGGTTTTCAACATGGACGACTACCAGAGTCTGATTAAAGGAGGTCATAATTTCTCTGTTATAAGTACTGCTACAAGAGAGATTAAAAGCCATTATAACAAAGCTGATCTGGTGGTGGCACTGGACAAAAGGAGCTACCAGCTGCACCAGAATGATCTGACAGATGAAGGTATTTTAGTGTATAACTCCGACACCTTAACTGATGTAAAAGGTGTAGGGGTGGCATTAACAGAAGAAGCTAAAAAATATCCCAATCCGAATTTGATACTGGGCGTAGGAGCGGTTGCGGCACTGGCTGCAGCTATTGGATGTGATAAAGAGTGTTTAAGAGGGATAATTGAGAAAGAATATGCCCGGGACATTGAAAATAACATTGCTTATGCTATGACTATATATGATCTAGTATACCCTCAAATTGGCGGCAAATTCAAGCTGGAGCAAGGGGATAAGGAAAGAACGATAATTTCAGGCAACGAGGCCATAGCCTTAGGAGCTGCGGCAGGGGGACTGGATATCTATTATGCCTATCCCATGACTCCTTCCTCTTCTGTTTTACACACACTGGCTGCCCAAAGCGAGAATCTCAGTCTGGTTGCAGTGCATCCTGAAAACGAGATCGGGGTGATTAATATGGCTATCGGTTCGGTTTTTGCCGGAGCTAAAGCTATGGTGGGTTCAAGCGGTGGCGGTTTCGCTTTGATGGAGGAGGCTTTCTCTCTTGCGGGAATGGTGGAGGCTCCCCTTTTATGCTATTTAGGATCCAGACCCGGACCATCCACAGGAGTGCCCACCTATACCAGCCAGGGGGATCTTCTCTTCGCTTTGCATCAAGGGCACGGAGAGTTTCCCCGCATCGTTGCCTCACCGGGCAGTATGGAGGAGGCATTTTATCTTGCTGCTGAAATGCTGGATCTGGTCTGGCGTTTCCAGACCCCGGGTATTTTGCTTACCGAGAAACATCTGGCAGAGAGCAGAATGACTGTGGATATAGACGTAAATAAAGCCAAATTGCCTGAGCCTTTAATGCACAAGACAGGTGAATATAAAAGATATCTGGATACAGATAATGGCGTATCCCCGCTTTTGTTCCCACCCTCAAATGAACTAATAAAATGGGATAGCTACGAGCACGATGAATCCGGGATAACTACAGAAGACCCTGAGACCATCACCAGGATGCAGGATAAAAGGAGCAGAAAAACAAAGGCGATTATAGAACATTTAAAGAGTGTACATACTGTAAATGTATTCGGTGACAAGGGTCCTGTAATTTTCACCTATGGTTCGACCACACTGAGCGTCCTGGAGGCGCTCAAAGCCAGCAATATAGAAGCCACAGTAGTCCAGCCAGTATATCTTGAGCCTTTGCCTTTCTGGGAGCTTGAGAAATATAAAGGAAACCAGGTGATAGTAGTGGAGCAAAGCTGCACCGGCCAGTTTGCAACATTGCTTAAGGAAAAGATAAGCATAAAATCTAAGGCAGTTATTAAAAAATATGATGGGAGACCATTTGATCCCCAGGAATTAGCTTTGAAAATAAAGGAGAAGGCATAAAATGGACGATTTGACCACTTACGCAGAGAACACCTGGTGTCCGGGCTGCGGGAATTTTGGACTTTTCAGCGCCTTTAAAAAGGCGGTGAGAAAATTAGAGGAGAAGGGAATTACAAGGGATAGAATTGCCATTTCAGCTGGCATTGGATGTCATGGAAAGATATTCGATTATCTCAAGCTCAGCGGGTTATATTCCATACACGGAAGGTCCATGTCCACTGTCCAGGGTATGAAGATAGCCAACCCTGATTTAAAAGTAGTTGCATTTGCCGGAGACGGGGATGCCTTTGGCGAGGGCATATCCCATATGATATTTGCAGCCAAAAGAAACGCAGACATAACGGTGATAGTGCACGACAATGCCGTTTACGGGCTCACCACCGGACAATATACTCCCACCAGCTACAAGGGCTTTAAAGGACCATCCACCCCCAGAGGAAGTATAGAGGAGCCTTTAAATCCATTAGCTTTGATGTTGGAAGCCGGAGCCACCTTTGTAGCCCGGGGCTATCCGGTGAAGCTGGAGCATCTTTCAGGTATAATGGCTCAGGCAATAGAGCATGAGGGTTTTTCCTTTGTGGACGTTTTGCAGCCCTGTGTCAGCTTTTACAATACCTACCAGAAATACAATAAAATGGTGGAGATACTGGATCACGTCCCTGCTGACTTTAATGAAGCCATGAGTGTCGCAAAAAGGAGCGATAAATTGCCCTTAGGAGTGATATACAAAATCCAAAAGCCTGTTTTCCACAAGGAATTATTCGGTGATGCTAATCCGGTAATGAAGCCAATCTCAGGTGAGGAGAGAAGGAGAAGGATTTCAGATTTGCTGAATCCGAGATAAGTGCAAGTTCTTGTATTGCTTAAAGCACAAGATAAGCTCGAATAGGCGACGTAGGATAGAGTTTTATCTTCCAAACTAATATTTCTCAAGGTGTAGTTAGGGCACTTAATTTTAGATGTTCCCACAAGTTGACTCAAACTATCGGGACGTAGAAATGAATTTCTAAAGGATTGGAAAAAATCAATTATTATTCAAATATACCCTACGGGGGTAGCGTATATAGGATAAAAAGAGAGGTTAAAATGAAACATTACTCAACAACCCATTTAGAAGAATTGGCACTTCTAAAAAAGATAGAGGGCCAGATCCGGGGAATTCAGAGGATGATTGAAGAAAAAAGATACTGCATTGATATTCTTACTCAGCTTTCTGCCGTGACGGGAGCCATAATGAAGGTTGAAGAGAACATTCTGGCGAGACACTTGGAATCCTGTGTCAATCGTAGCTTTTCTAAGGGCAACCGCAGAGACCGTGAAGATAAAATAAAAGAAATCATTACATTATTAAAGAAGTTCAGAAAACATCAGGATAGGAGGTGATCGGTATTATGTGGGAAGGACACTGGATGTATGGAGGATTTATGTGGATATTCTGGATTCTGGTCGTTGTGGGGTTGGTTTTTCTCATTAAATGGTTGGTTCAGCAAGGCACATCAGGTGAGAGTAAACATATTGAAACCCCCTTGGAGATACTGAAAAAAAGATACGCCAGAGGGGAAATTGACAAACAGGAGTTTGAGCAGAAAAAAAAGGATCTGACCGACTCTTAAGGAAGATTCAGAACTCGATTCAAATCTCACAAAGAGGAACCAAAGACAAAACGACAAGAGAATTTAACCTTGAAAGGAGGTGAAACAATGAAAGCAAACTGGAAGACAATCGGTATTGTCTCTTTTGCTCTGGTCTTAGTCATTTTGGCAGGGTCAATTAGTTATTCCCAGCAAAAAGGAATGATGCACCAGAAAGGGATGATGGGGAACATGGATGAAATGATGGGACAGTATGATCAGATGATGAACAGGATGGACATGATGATGGGACAGAGAATGGGCGGTGGCTGTATGGGGATGATGATGCACAATATGTCCCAGAACATGAAGAGCATGATGGAAAATCTAGATTCCATGATGAACAATCCGGAGATGATGAAAGATAACATGATGAAGACGCATTTGGAGCAGATGCAAGAGCACATGAAGGTAATGACCGAACACATGCAGGGTGCCCTGGATAACATGGAGGGGATGACCAAGAGGATGGAAGAGACACAGGAGAGCGAGAAGTAAAGAATCCTAAATGGGCCAGTGCCGAGTTTGGCACTGGTCCACCACCAAGAAAACATTTTGCAACGAGTAACTACCGAATGTATCTTCTTGAAAAGAGGAGTTTCTATGAGCTACTGTTTTACTAAAATCTTAAACACATCCTATGATCAGGTGGTTGAAAGGGTAAAGAATGAACTTAAAAAAGAGGGATTTGGCATACTTACGGAGATCGATGTCAAGGAAACCCTGAAAAAGAAACTGAATGTGGATTTCAGAAAATACAAAATCCTGGGGGCATGTAACCCGACCTTTGCCTATCAGGCATTACAGATAGAGAGCAGGATTGGCACGATGTTACCCTGTAATGTCATTGTGCAGGAAACCTCCGAGGGGAAAGTGGAAGTATCAGCTGTGGATCCGGTAGCATCTATGCAGGCTGTGGAGAATGCCAAACTCCGAAATATAGCGGAACAAGTGAAAACTAAACTGAAGAACGTGATCGGTAATATTTGAATACCTGAAAGTTAAATATCGGGAGGACTGATATGACAGACCACCAACACCACAATAAACATAGCCATCAGCACCATGCGCATCATATAGAGGAGTTCAAAAGAAGATTCTGGGTCTCCCTGATATTGACAATTCCCATTCTGCTTCTTTCTGAGATGATCCAGTTATGGTTTGGTTTCAGGATAAGAATACCGCTTCAAAAGGAGACGCTGCTCCTTTTATCCACACTGGTTTACTTTTATGGCGGGTGGCCTTTCATAAAAGGCAGTTTTGCAGAGTTGAAAAGCCGAACGCCAGGAATGATGACCCTTATAAGCACCGCCATATCAGTGGCTTTTTTCTATTCTGCAGGAACGGTTCTATTCATTACGGGAAAAGCTTTTTTCTGGGAGCTGGCTACTCTTATCGACGTGATGCTTCTGGGTCACTGGATAGAAGCCAAAAGCTTGCTGGGGGCTTCAAGGGCACTGGAAGAGCTGGTTAAAATAATGCCGACGGCAGCTCATCTTGTGAAAAATGGAGAGATATTAGATGTTCCGGTTGCCGATTTAAAATCTGGTGATACTGTTCTTGTCCGTCCTGGCGAGAAAATTCCTTCTGATGGCGTTACGATCCAGGGAGAATCGTTTGTCAATGAAGCACTCTTAACTGGAGAATCAAAGCCCGTTCACAAAGAGGCGGGAAATGGGGTGATAGGGGGCGCCATAAACGCAGAAGGAATTTTGAAGGTCAGAATAGAAAAGGTCGGAGAAAAGACCTACCTGGCTCAGGTGATAAAACTGGTACAGCAAGCCCAGGAAAGCAGATCCAGAACTCAAGATCTGGCAAACAAGGCTGCCGCTCTTCTTTTCTACGTTGCCCTGGGAGCAGGGATCATAACTTATCTAACCTGGTTTCTAATGGGAAATTTCGATTTTGCCCTGGAAAGAGCCGTGACCGTTTTGGTTATAGCTTGTCCTCATGCCCTGGGCCTGGCAATACCTCTGGTGGTCGCTCTATCGACGTCCATTACTGCAAAAAGCGGCATTCTGATTAGGGATAGAAGAGCCTTTGAAATGATTAAGGATGTGAACGCGGTGATTTTCGACAAGACCGGCACATTAACCCTGGGCCAGTTTGGCGTCACTAGTGTTGTCTCTATCTTTCCTGAAGATGAGCTTCTTCAATTGAGCGCAGGTGTGGAGCTTAATTCCGAACATATAATTGCCAAAGCTATCGTCAATTACGTGAAGGAAAAGGGAATAGAAATTCCGCCTGCCGAGGGTTTCAAAGCAATACCAGGTAAAGGTGCATATGGAAGAGTCGGCGGTAAGGAAGTATATGTGGGAAGTCCTAATCTTTTAGAGGAGATGAAAATAAGAATAGAAGATCAGAGGATAAATGATCTTCAAAAGCAAGGCAAAACAGTTGTTTTTACAGTCGTCGATGGTAAACTTGCAGGTGCCTTGGCTCTTTCCGATAGAATTAGAGCTGAGTCTTACGAAGCGGTAAAAAATCTCAAAAAGAACAAGATCAGGGTGTATATGCTCACTGGCGACACAAGGGAAGTTGCCAAATCAGTTGCTGAAGAGCTGGGTATTGATGACTATTTTGCACAGGTTTTGCCTGAGGAAAAGGCAGAAAAAGTGAAGTTATTGAAAGAAAAGGGTTACAAGGTTTCCATGGTGGGTGATGGGATAAATGATGCTCCAGCTTTAGTTACAGCAGACGTTGGCATTGCCATAGGTGCCGGAACGGACGTAGCAATAGAAAGCGCAGACATTGTTCTGGTAAGAAATAATCCCAAAGATGTTTCACTTGTCGTGGGCCTTTCAAAAAAAACGTACTCCAAGATGGTTCAGAATCTTTGGTGGGCGGCAGGTTATAATATCGTAGCCATACCCCTGGCAGCTGGAATATTATATAATATGGGGATTGTGATAAATCCTGCAGTTGGAGCTCTGCTTATGTCCTTGAGTACAGTTATAGTAGCTTTGAATGCTCAAACCTTAAGAAAATACGAGCCGGAAAAGGTGGAATTTATGGAGAAAAAGTACATAACCAAAGACCCGGTTTGCGGAATGGAAGTGGACCCGGAAAAAGCATTTAGTAAAACTGATTATGAGGGAAATATCTTTTATTTCTGCTCGGAAAGTTGCGAACTGGAATTCAAGAAAAATCCCCAAAAATATTTATCAAAGATAAAGAAAGAAGCACCTGAAGAACACAAGCACCACCAGCATTAGAAAAAAACTAAGAAAAGGTAAAAAAATGCTGGGATTGACCATACTGGATTCAGCCAGCTCTTTTTCAGAAACTACTAAAAGAAACATTTAGAAACTCAAAGAATAAGGGGAATTCTGGAGCTACTTTTGTAGCCCGGGGATATCGGTGAAACTGGTACATCTGGCGAAATAATGGCTCAGGCAATGGAGCATGAGGTCTTTTCCTTTGTGGACGCTTTGCAGCCCTGTGTCAGCTTTTACAATACCTACCAGAAATACAATAAAATGGTGGAGATACTGGATCACGTTCCCGCTGACTTTAATGAAGCCATGGAGGTGGCAAAAAGGAGCGATAAATTACCCTTATGAGTGATATACAAAACCCAAAAACCTGTTTTCCACAAAGAATTATATGGTGACTGGAATCCGGTAACAAAGCGGATATCAAAGGAAAAAAGAATAGAAAAAATCTCTGAATTGCTGCAGCCTAAATAGCAATACAGCCCTGCCAATAATCATAAGTGCCCTTCAAAACTTTTGAAGGGCATTTTAGTTTGGATATTAAAAGGGGAGATGGAAACACACATGAATCTCGGATACAATCTTGCTAAAGAATGCTTGACATAAATAGTGTCTATCAGTAAATTAACATTACAGAATACAGATTTTGATAAATAATATCTTGGATTTTACGGGAAGAGGAAAAGAAAAAAGTATTGAACTCCCAGGGATAATGGAAGGAAAAGGGTTGACTTACTATCAGATATGTCAAAAAAGGCTTGAGTTTTTTTGGCATTCGGTCAGGAGGAGCTTAAATGGGTAATAAGAAGCTTGATACTAAAACTTTAGAGAGTTGGCTCTGGGAGGCTGCTTGCAAAATTAGGGGGAAATTGACCAGTTGGTGTATATGCTATGTGGTTTGACAGAGGAGGAGATAAGGATTGTGGAGGGGAAATAGAACCCCCATTCCCCCCTTAACAGGGGGGTCAAAACAAAAGTCAAAGTCCCCCTGACAAGGGGGATTTAGAGGGTTCTCAGGAAAGGTCAATTAACCCCCCATTCCCCCCTTAACAGGGGGGCAAAATAAGTAAGTCTCCCTGACAAGGGGGATTCAGGGGATTCTTACAAAAGCGATGGAAACAAAAGACAAAAATAAAACGACCAACAAATTCAACTATCTCCCCTACAAAAGAAAACTAACCCAGTTAGCACGACAGAACAGGAATAATCCCACTCCAGCAGAAAAGAAACTCTGGTATGAGGTCTTATGTCGAAAGCGATTCGAAGGATACAAGTTCACTCGCCAAAAGCCCCTTGGTGGTTATATAGTTGACTTCTACTGTTCGAAGCTCCGATTGGTGATTGAGATTGATGGTGATTTGCACGCGGAGAATGCTGAATATGATGAAGTGAGAACAAATATATTGAAACAATATGGATTGAAGGTTCTACGATATACTAATCGGGATGTGATGAATAATATTGAGGGTGTGTATCGGGATTTGATGCAAATTGTCAACCCCCCTTTCCCCCCTTAACAGGGGGGCAAAACAAGTAAATCCCCCTGACAAGGGGAATTCAAGGGGTTCTCAGGGAAGGTCAATTAACCCCCCGTTCCCCTCTTAACAGGGGGGTAAAACAATTAAGTCTCCCTGACAAGGGGGATTCAGGGGGTTCTTAAGAAAGATCAATGACCCCCTTGTGCTTCATCTCTTATCAAATGGGAAAGAAAGTAGGCAAAGATAAAAGCGTTTGAGCTGGAAACAAAATGTTAGGCTCCTCTTTCTCTGTCAATTAATCTGGGTTGATAAATTTAGGAATGAGCTTAAGGACGGATGATCTTTTGATTGTAATCACTATCAACCAATAACCAACCACCGATCTTTTTAGACCGGTGAGAGCTTGGCTTCTTTTTCACTGCATAACCCAACAAACCGTCTTTTGTCCTCCACAAAATCTAAGGCGGTCTCGAAGCTGATTTTGTTCTGCTGGTAGAGTTTGAGCAGAGATGCGTCCATGGAGTGCATTTTTTTGGCAGCCCCGGTCTGGATCTGGGTGGGTATCTGCTCGATTTTGTCGTCCCTTATTATTGACTTGACCGCTGGAGTTATGCCTAAAATCTCGGTTGCCACCACCAAACCTTTGTTATCCCTTCGGGGCAGAAGTTTTTGACAGACGACGCCTCTTAAACAGGATGCCAGCTGGTTGGCGGTGCTTTCCCTCTGATTGTGAGGAAAAATCCCTAAGACTCGGTTTATGGTCTGGGTAGCGTCGCTGGTGTGAAGTGTGGTCAAAACCAGATGCCCGGTCTCAGCGGCTTCCAGTGCCACGGTCATGGTCTCCATGTCTCTCACCTCGCCTATAAAGATGACGTCCGGGTCCTGCCTTAAGACGTGTTTTAAGGCGTGACTAAAGGAATGGGTGTCCATTCCTATTTCCCTTTGTTTGACAATGCAGTTTCGGGACTGGTGCACGAACTCTATGGGGTCCTCCAGGGTAACGATTACCTTTTTGAACTCGTGATTGATTAAATCCAGCATAGCAGCCATGGTTGTGGATTTTCCCACTCCGGTGGGACCGGCAATTATCACCAGCCCGTCTGGAGAACGAGCCAGATCGTCCACTACCTCGGGCAAGCCTAATTCAGCCCTGCTTTTGATCTTCAACCTTATAGTCCTGTAGGTGGCTTCCACATTACCCTGCTGCAGATGAACGTTGACCCTCCACCTGCTCAATCCGGGAATATACAGAGCGTAATTCAGCTCCTTTTCTCTTTCGAATTCGGCGATCTGTTTCTCATCCATGACCGAATAGATCATTCTCTTCATATCCTCTCTTTCCAAGCCCTCCACGGGTATGGGCACCAGCTCCTGGTTTATTCTCAGATATGGGGGTTTGTTGACCGTAAGATGCAGATCCGAGGCATTTTTCTCTACCATTATCTCCAAAAGCTTGCAGATGTCTATCATCTCGATTTGCTGGGCTAATTCATTTTTGTCCTGATCCTCTATCTCGGTGAAGGTTACTCCAACATAGTAACGTTTTTTGTCCAGCTCGCTCACCCTTACCACCCTTCCCTTGGTTTTCACTGGATGGGAGATTTTGGGGATTTTTAATTCGAAATCGATTGTGCTTCCTAAAGGAATTGGAGAATCACAGGTAAACTTCAATCCCTGGGAGGAGATATCGTTGGTTCTGGATTTAAAAACCTCCTCTGATGCCTGATCGCCTGTTTTGACTCTGTAAGATAAATCGAAATTGGTTCTTATTCTTCGGGAAATCCTTTTTTCCTCTCCTGAGAAATATAGATCACTCATTTTTGTCTCCGGTTTTCAAAATTATGTTTCGGGTATATTTGACTACTTAATAAGTCGGTTTTGTGATAAAAATCTATAGGATATGGAGGATTTTTTAAAAAGTCTTAGATCTTAAGTATAATAGGGTTATCCTTTTAAATCGATCTATTTGACGGGTTTTTTGTTGACTTTTACATAATGGGTCTCTATATTTTCTAAGATTTTATATTAGGGTTTTGTCAATAAGGAATAAAAGATGAATGAAGGACCCAAAATATCCATAATAGTTCCAGCCCATAATGAGGAAAAGAACATCACTCTTCTGGTGGAAAAACTCAGCGAAATGTTTGATAATTCAAAGCTTTCGGGAGAGGTGATATTGGTTGATGACGGTTCCACGGATAAAACTCTTTCCTTAGCTCAGGAATGCAAGAAAAAATATGCGTTTCTTAAGGTTGTCTCTCACAGAACCAATCGGGGGATCACCGATGCCCTGGTAACCGGATTCAAAAACTCAAAAGGGGATATATTCGTATTCTGGCCAGCTGATCTGCAATATCTGCCCCAGGATATACCGAAATTAATAGACAAAATGGACCAGGGGTTTGACGTGGTCTGCGGCTGGAAAGAGGGAAATTATGGGATAAAAAGTTTTGTCTCTTTTATCTATAATACCCTTTCCCGCTGGATCTTCGGGATGAAGGTTCACGATCTGAATTCGGTAAAAGCCTTCAGAAAAAAGATAGTGGAGGAGATACCCATTTTACGCAAGGACTGGCACAGGTATATGGTAGTGATGGCTAAGGAGAAAGGCTTTAAAATCGATGAGGTCAGGGTTAAACTCTACCCCAGAAAATATGGCAAATCCAAGTTCGGATTCTGGAGAATACCCATAGGATTTTTAGATCTTCTGAGCGTTAAATTTCAGATTTCCTTTATGAAAAAGCCGATGCTTCTTTTTGGCTCCTCGGGAATCCTCTTGATTCTTTTGGGCCTTCTGGCTGGACTTGTTGCCCTTTACTTAAGGATATTTTTGAATGAGGGGTACAGACCGATTCTATACCTGGTTATTTTATTTATGCTTTTAGGTTTTTCCTCATTTGCTTTGGGATTTCTGGCTGAAGCCATTGCGGGCTTAAGGGAGGAATTACAGTGGTTTAGAGAAAAAGGAACGGATAAAAAAATGGAATAAAGTAGGCGGAGAGTGAAAAAGCATTGTATCTTGGTGTTGACCCATAACTATATCCGATCAAAAAAAGATTATGCAGGTCTTTTCTTGCACACCCTTTTCAAAGGATTAGTTCCTAAAGGTTATAAAATCACAGTTTTAGCCCCACATCAAAAAGGTTTGTCTTTTTCTGAAAAAATGGATGGGGTAAGGATCTTTCGTTTCGGATATGCTCCCCCTTTTCTGGAGAACTTGGCTTATGGTGGTGAGATGCAAAAAAAAGTAAAGGGAAATCCTTTGAATTTGGTTTTATTTATGCTTTTTCTTTTCTCTTTTTTTTCTCGCTCCTTAAATTTAGCCCGAAAAAAGGAGGTGGATTTGATCTCCTGCCAGTGGTGGATACCAGGAGGACTCATCGGGTGGCTGGTCTTTTGTTTTACAAAAAAACCCTTTTGGGTAACTTTGCATGGGACGGACTTAAGGATTTTAAAAAGCTCTAATATCTTTAAGCCATTAGCCAGAAAGGTATTTGAACAGGCAAAGGGAGTGAGTTGCGTTTCCTCTTTCTTAAAAGAATATTTAGTCGAATCAGGATTGGTAAAAAAAGATAAGATTAAGGTTTTGCCTATGCCCGTTGATGCTCAGAAATTCAGAGGTCAAAAGCTTTTAAAAAAAGACAAGAAAATGCTTCTCTGTGTTGCCCGATTCACCAAGCAAAAAGGATTGGAGTACTTGGTATCAGCTATCAGGATACTTTTTGACAAGGGATTTGACTTTGAGACAAAAATTATAGGCGGTGGACCCGAAAGAGGATATCTGGAGAAAAAAATTCAAGAACTGGGTTTAAATGAAAGGATTTTCCTTCTGGATAGTATGCCCCAGGAGAACCTTTTTTCTTATTATCAGGAGTGTGATCTTTTTGTTCTTCCCTCAATCGAGGAGGGTTTTGGTTTGGTCTTGGTTGAGGCTCAGATGTGTGGGCGCCCCGTAATCGGTACTAACTCCGGCGGAATCCCGGATATAATCCAGGATGATATAACCGGACTCCTGGTAAAGCCTGAAGACCCTCTGGATCTGGCAAAAGCCATTGAGAGAATCTTAGTTGACCCGGAGTTAGCAGAAAAGTTGGCTGAAAGGGGTTACGCTTTAACAATTTCTAAATTTTCGCCTGAGGCTATTCAGGCAAAATTCATGGAGTTTATAAATTTGGACAGTTAGTTCAAAAAAAAGGAGTTGAAGATTAAAAAAGTTTTATATAGAATTTTACAGATCGGGGTAGTTTTTGTAATCTTCTATTTTTTGTTTAAGAGCCTGTTCTCCAATTGGAGTCAGATAAAGGAGTACAGCTGGAATTTTCATTATCCCTCTCTTCTGATTTCCTTTGTTCTGGCGGCTTTATCCTATTCGGTTTTGGTAGGAGTATGGAATGGGATCCTGAAACAAAGCGGATATGTTATAAGCTATTCCAAAATGTTTAAAATCTGGTTTATCTCCAATCTGGGAAGATACATTCCTGGTAAGGTGTGGCAACTTCTGGGAATGCTTTATCTTCTGGAGAAGGAAAAGGTACCCAAAAGCAAAGGCTTCACCGTGGCTATTTTAGCTCAAGTCCTTTCCTCTATGGCTGGAATCCTGGTGATGCTGGGATTTTTAAGATATGACTTCTATCGTAAGCTTTTTTCTGAAAGCTTGTGGTTTTTGTTTGTTCTTCTGGCATTTGTGCTTGGAGTTTTGGTTCTGATAATTTATCCTCGGCTTTTGCAGAAGGTCATCAATCTGGTATTGGGATTTTTCAAAAAGGATAAAATCTCCTTAAACTATAAACCCAAAAATCTTTTGTTTTATCTTCTATCCTACATCGGATGCTGGTTTTTGTTCGGATTCTGCTTTCTAATTTTCATCAGAAGCATCACCCCGGCACCTTTTGAAATTTATTTTGGAGTTACCGGAGCATTTGCCGGATCGGTAACTATTGGTTTTTTGGCTTTTTTTTCTCCCGGGGGAGTGGGAATCAGAGAGGGAGTTTTAGTTGCCCTTCTGAATGCCTATTTCCCGCTTCCTGTGGCTACCTTGATCGCTCTTTTGTCCAGGGTCTGGATAACCGTGGTTGAGCTTATGTTATTTTTGATCGCTCTGTCTTTTAAATAAATTAAGAGGATTTCATATGTCAAAAAAAGACAAAAAGAAATTAAAGCCTACAAAAGCTTCAAAACCAAGTTTTTGGGAAGCCGAAAAATTTAAAAAATATTTTCCGGTTATTCTGTTTATGGTTTTAGCCCTGATTCTTTTCTCTCAGTTTGTTTTCTCTAATCAGATGCTTTTCGGAACTGATACCATTGAAGCTGGCGTAATGTTTAGATCATTTTACGCTAATTTCGTTAAGCAGTATCACCAGATACCCATGTGGGAACCCTATCTTTTTGGTGGCATGCCTTTTGTGGATGCCATGCACGGGGATACCTTTTACCCTCTGGCGCTTTTGCAGTTTGTTCTGCCCCTGCATAAAGCCCTGGGATGGAAGCTGGTTATTACCGTCTTTCTGGCAGGGATTTTCACCTATCTTTGTTTAAGGGCTTTTGGTTTCAGCCGGGGGATCTCAATCTTAGGTGGATTAGCTTATATGTTTTCAGCTAATCTGGTTTCCTGGGTCTACGGAGGACAGGATGGCAGGATGTATATCACCAGCCTTTTGCCTCTTTTATTTTTCTTTTTGGAAAAGAGTTTGAACACCAAAAGATTTATATATTATCTGTGCCTGGGGATTTCCATTGGCCTTTTGATTTTAGCCAATCACCCTCAATTGGCTTATTATGCTTTGTGGGCATTAGGTCTTTATTTTCTTTTCAGATTAATTTTACAATTCAAGGACTCAGAAGAGAAAAGCTTTGTACCCCAAATAAAACCTCTTTTAAAGCCAATTTTGTTATTTATTATTTCGGTTATAATTGGTTTGGCTTTGTCTTTGATCCAGATACTGCCTCCTTATATCTATGTCAATAAATACTCTCCTCGGGCAGAAGGAGCAAGGGGTTATGAGTATGCCACCTCCTGGTCCTCCCATCCCGAGGAATTAGCATCACAGATTGTGCCCGAATTCTGCGGCTATAATCTAACAGACCAGTCCACCTATTGGGGCAGAAATCCCTTCAAACAGAACTCCGACTATGGGGGAGTGGTTCCGTTGTTTTTTGCTTTCTTAGCTTTGTTTTTGGTCAAGGATAGAAGGATCTGGTTCTTTTTGGGGCTTTCCATTTTAGCCATAATCTATTCCCTGGGGGCGCATACCCCGGTTTACAGGCTTTTTTACTGGCTGGTTCCCCAGGTGAAAAATTTCCGGGCACCGTCTTTGATTATGTTCCTTTTGATTTTCTCTGTGGTATTTTCAGCCTGTTTTGGCCTGCAGAGGATTTTGAGTGGAATAAAATCACAAAACGAACAGAAAAAGCTTTTAACGGTAATTATGAGTGTGGTGATCCTTTTTGGGATTTTGGCATTTCTTTTCACCATCGGAGGGGAGGTTATGCTCTCCATCTGGAACGGGATTTTATACTCTAACATTTCTCCTCCTAAGAAAGCCTCTATGTTACAGAACCTGCCCAACATTCAAAGGGATTTCTGGTTGATCTTTTTCTTTATAGGTACAACTGCAGCAGCGTTGTACCTTTTTATTAAAGGGAAATTAAAAACCACAGTTTTTATCATCTGGATAGGTGCTCTTGTGGTGATAGATCTGTGGAGGATAGATCTCAAGTTCATAGAGAATTTTGATTACTTTAGCAATTTTAGAAAGAATCAGGTTGTGGATTTTCTAAAAAAGGATCAGGATCGATTTCGAGCCCTGGTCTTACCAGGGACTTTGAAAGGTCAGAATTTCATGGCTTTATTCGATATTCCCCAGGTCTTTGGGTATCATGGGAACCAGTTGAAAAGATATGATGAGTTTACCGAAAGGGGATATCGGGAAAAAGCCACCACCCAGAGGGAGTATTATGACCGTTACTCTCAGTTTATTTTCGGTCCCAAACCGGATCTTTTAAATGTGAAATATCTTCTTTCAGGAGCTGATTTCTCTCACCCTAAATTCCAGAGGGTATATCAAGGCGATGGGCTTTTCGTGTTTCAGAATACCCAATATCTGCCCCGGGCCAGAATCGTCTTTGCATACGAGGTGATTGAGGATGATGAGAAAATCCTGGAAAGGCTTAAGGATCCTGAGTTTGATCACATTAATAAAATTATCCTCGAGAAGACTCCTCAGAATATTCTTTCTGAGGGTGACACAATTGGAGTTTTGGGATCAGCTGAAATCATTGAGGATAACATAAATAATTTCACTGTCAGGGCAGAATTGTCCCATCCCGGTTTTCTGGTTTTAAGCGAGAACTTCTATCCTGCCTGGAAAGCCTTTGTGGATGGGAAAAAGACAGAAATCCTCCAGGCTAACTACACCTTCAGAGCAGTCTTTTTGGATGAAGGTGAACATCAGGTAAGATTGGTTTATGATTCACCGTACTATGGACTTGCGAAAAATGTTAGTGGCATAAGTATCCTTTTCGTATTTTTTGTATTGATTCTCGGGTTTGTGAAAAAACCTCTTTACCGAAGGAATTTGGATAAAAAATGAAAAGAACGTTAATCATTATACCCACTTACAATGAGAAAGAGAATATCGGTGAAATCATCCCGGTGATTTTGGAAAAGGACCCATCCATCGATGTGTTGATTGTGGACGATAACTCCCCGGATGGAACAGGTAAGATCGCTGATGAGATGGTAAAAGAGAATTCCCGGATAAAAGTTCTTCACCGGGAAAAGAAGGCTGGATTGGGAACGGCTTATAAGACCGGCTTCAAATATGCTCTGGAGAATGGTTACGATCACATATTTGAGATGGATGCGGATTTCTCGCATGATCCCAAGTATATCCCTCTTTTCCTGGAGGCCATAAAGAAAGCTGATCTGGTATTAGGCTCAAGATATATATCCGGAGTAAATGTTATCAACTGGCCCATGTCCCGGCTTCTTTTATCCTATTATGCCAATGTTTACACCCGCTGGGTAACCGGGCTGCCAGTGAGAGATGCCACCGGAGGATTCAAATGTTTCAGAAGGGAAGTTTTGGAAAAGATCGATCTGGACCGGGTTCAATCCGAGGGTTATTCCTTTCAGATTGAGATGAGTTTCAGAGCCTGGAAAAAGGGATTTAAGATTAAGGAGGTTCCCATCGTTTTTGAGGATCGGAGGGTGGGGCAATCCAAAATGTCAAAAAAGATAGTGAGGGAAGCCATCTGGAGGGTGTGGAAACTGAGAATTCTCAGCCTGCTCAACAGATTATGAAAAATGAAGAGAAAAACATCCATAGTTATAGTGAATTACCGGGTGAAAGATCTTTTGAAGGAATGTTTGAACTCCGTACTCAGTTCCAAAGATAACATGGATAACGAGATAATCGTGATCGATAATAACTCAAAGGATGGGTCAGTTGAGCTTTTGAAAAAAGAATTCCCCCAGATCAGGCTAATAGAAAATCATCTGAATAAAGGGTTTTCCTATGCCTGTAACCAGGGGATAGAAAAAAGCTCCGGGGATTATATTTTACTTTTAAATCCGGATACCATCTTTCCCCAAAAGGGTTTTAGCGCGATGATTGAATTCATGGATTCAAATCCTGAGGCTGGAATCTGTGGACCTGAAATGGTTGATGACCGGGGCAATCTTTTATATTCCTGCAGGAGTTTTCCTTCCTTTCTGACTTCCATTTCCTCCTCCCAATCCCTGTTGGAGCGCTTTTTCCCAGGAAATCCGCTTTCCCGGCGGTATCTTTTGAAGGACATGAATCATTCCCAGATTCAGGAGGTGGACTGGGTATCTGGCTCCTGCCTTTTTGCCCGAAAAAAAATGCTGGATCAGATCGGCCTTCTGGACGAGGATTTCTTTATCTATGTAGAAGATGTGGATTTATGTTATCGAGCTCATCGGGCTGGATGGAAGGTTTTCTATTTCCCCAAAACGACCTTTATTCATAAGGTGGGGCAGAGCACCTCCCAGGACAGAGTCAAATCCAAGCTGGAACATCATCGGAGTATGTGGATTTTTGCAAAAAAGCATTTTAAGTCTAATATTTTGGTGAGGTCTTTTATTTTTTTTGGGATTTTAGTTCGCTTGATTTTCGTCAGTTTTAGTTTTATACTTTACCGTAGGGGAAAAAGAAGTTAGGTCTATGAATGGACAATTTTTAGATTTCGAACGCCCCATTGTGGAGCTGGAGAGGAAGATCCGGGACATGAGGGATTTCGCCACCGAGGAGAGGGTGGATTTTACCGAGGAGATCGGGGCTTTAGAAAAAAAGCTAAAAAGGCTTCAGAACGAGATATATTCTAATCTCACTCCCTGGCAGAGGGTTCAGCTGGCCCGGCACCATTTAAGGCCTCACTCCCTTGACTATATAACACTTATGACCAAAGATTTTCTGGAGCTTCACGGTGACCGAAATTTTGCTGACGATAAGGCAGTGGTGGGAGGGTTTGCCAGAATAGATGAGAAGCCGGTTATGATCATAGGCCAGCAAAAAGGCAGAGATACCAAACAGAAGCTTTTACGAAACTTTGGAATGATGCATCCTGAGGGTTACAGAAAGGCGTTAAGGTTGATGAAGCTGGCTGCCAGGTTCGAAAAGCCCATAATCATTTTAGTGGACACGCCCGGAGCGTATCCGGGCATAGGGGCGGAGGAAAGGGGTCAGGCTGAAGCCATAGCCAGAAACTTAAGAGAGATGTCCTCGCTTCCTGTTCCCATTATCATCAACATTATCGGGGAGGGAGCCAGCGGTGGTGCTTTAGGCATTGGGGTGGGGGATAAAATACTTATGCTGGAGAATGCCTGGTATTCAGTTATATCGCCTGAAGGTTGTGCTGCTATTTTGTGGAGGGATAGTGCTAAAGCACCTCTGGCTGCAGAAGCTTTAAAACTTACCGCCATGGATCTTATGAAACTCAAAGTGATTGACAAAATAATCCCCGAACCTTTAGGTGGAGCTCATCGCAATTATTCGGAGATGGCTAAAATTTTGAAGAACGAGATCCTCCTGGAACTTTCCGAGTTGGAGGTTCTGACTCCAGATGAGCTCATAGAAAAAAGATTGGAGAAGTTCAGGAAAATGGGTGAGTATTTAGAGGAGAGTCAGATAAGATGACAGATCCCCAACTGCAGCTGGTTTCTCCTAAAATTAAAGAAGAAATTCATTTAACGTTTTGGCATCTATGTGAAATTGTATTTGTAACTACCTGATTTAGAAAAAAATTGGAGGTAAAAAAAGATGAAGCTTTCCAAATTTTGCGATGAGGGTTTGATTTCTTTTGAACTTTCAGCCAAGGTCAAGGAGAAGGTAATCGAGGAGCTGGTTACCCTGGCTTCTAAGTCTAAGCTGGTGAAAGACAAAGATATGCTTCTCAGGGATGTTCTGGAAAGAGAGAAGCTAGTAACCACTGGAGTGGGGTATGGGGTGGCTTTTCCTCATGCCAAGACCAGATCGGTTAGGGGAATTGTGATCACCTTTGGCAGATCCAAACAGGGAATTGATTTCGATGCCATGGATAAAAGGCCGGTACATCTTTTCTTTTTGATCGCTGCCCCCGAGGATGCTATCGGCGCCCATCTCAATGTTATGGCCAGGTTGTCCTATATCATGAAATCCGAAGGAAACAGAGACAAACTTATGAACATAAAAAGTCCCAAGGAACTACTGGAGATGCTGGATTCGGTTGAATAGTGAGAATGTGAGTCAAGGAAAAGCCTGACCCGGAAAGATAAATTAATTGAAGGGATGCGTATGCTTAGAATTTCAATGATAAGGCAAAGCGTACGTCAGTTAGTGCTTGAGTTTCAGAAAATAATAAAATTGAGATTATGAGCTGGTTTTCGCTTCAAAGTTTAAGATTGAAAAAGTTTCGGTACCTGGGGATTTTCTTATTCTTTTCTTTTTTACTTCTGATTCTACCCCAGAGGGGGAAACTTTTTATCTCTGAGACCATTCTTCAATATACCTATTCGCCCTTTTTCAAATTCAGTCAAAAAATCAAGCAGCTCTCTAATGTCTATGAGGAAAATAAGAAACTGCAAAAGGAAAACGTGAGGTTGATTCTGGAAAACCTGAGATTGGAAGAGGAGGGTCTGGAAAACGAAAGGTTGCGGGCTCTTCTGGATTTCAAGTCCCAGATAGATTATAATGTAATCCCGGGTGAGGTAGTGGCACTGGAACCTAACCGTAGAAGTAATTCCGTTTTGATCAGCGTGGGTAAAGATGACGGTGTGAAAAAGCATCTGCCAGTTATCAATATGCACGGGTTGGTGGGTAAGGTAGTAGAAGTATATCCTAAAAATTCCCTGGTGGAGCTGCTCTCGGATCCTAACTGTCGGGTAGCAGCTTTGATCAAACGGAGCAGGGTTCACGGGATTGTAAAGCAACAGAAGGGTACAAACCTAAGTCTGGATAACGTACCTTCCGGTGCGGATGTGAGGCAAGGGGATGAGATTATCTCCTCGGGCCTGGGAGGTGTTTTCCCCCAGGCTTTGAGAATTGGAACCGTGGTGAAAACCGAAGACAGCAAGACCTCAATTTTTAAACACATTCAAGTTCAGCCGTATGCAGATTTCAATTGTCTTGAGGAGCTTTTCGTTATAGAGGTTACCAAAAGCGAGTTAAACCAGTAATTGAGGTGGCCTGTGTTCTGGAATAATATTAGTTATTTGAAGATCATAAGAGGAGCTTTAATCCTTTTTGTGGTGGTGATATTTTTAAGCTTTTTCTCCGAGCCTCTGCGGGTGGCAAACGTGAAACTGGATTTGCCCCTTTTTTTAGTGGTGTACGTAGGTCTGACCCGGGGTACCAAGGAAGGTATCGGTATTGGATTTTTGATCGGGCTTTTGGTTGACGTCCTGAATCCGTCTTTTTTGGGCTTAAATACTTTAATCAAAACCATCCTGGGTTATCTGGCCGGGAATTTCAAGGACAATCTTTTTCTGGAGCCGATTCATTTCAAGGGGCTGGTAATTTTCTTGGCCTTGATATTCAATGATTTGATATATTATCTGATCCGCTCGGGATTTGATCTTCCAGCAACATTGGGAATAATCTTTTTTACCTCGATTCTATCAGGAATCTATACCTCCGGCGTAGGGATGCTGGTGTTTTTCATCAACCAACGTTTTAAGTTAAGGATAGCTTTCGAAAATGGAGCTTCTAAACCAGAATAAAGACAAAAGAAGCAAGATCATTTACTATCTTTTTTTCGTGGTTTTATTTGTTTTTGTGCTCAGGTTGTACTATCTCCAGGTAGTCAAGGTCGCATATTACAAAAAGATATCCGAGAAGAACTGCATAAGGCCGGTTTCTTTGATTTCTCCCCGGGGTATGATTTCCGACAGAGACGGTCGGATAATGGTTTCCAATTTTCCATCCTATACTCTTTTGATCATGCCAGGAGAGGTGGAAAACCTGGAGAAAACCATTAACCAATTGAGCTTATTTACCGGAGTTGAGGGAACAGATCCTTTAGAGAAGGTAAAGAAAAGCCGCTCCTATACCTATCAGCCTATCCGGGTGGCTCGGTATGTGGACTTTCCCACCCTGTGTATGGTGGAGGAAAGAAACGAGGAACTGCTAGGTATATTTTATCAGGTGGAGCTTAACAGAAAATACCCGGAGTCTAACTGGAGCGGCCCTTTATTGGGATATGTTGATGAGATCTCGGTGGAGGAGCTGAAAAAAACTGAGTATCAAGTGAACATACTGGGGGATCTGGTGGGTAAGGAGGGGTTGGAGAGTCAGTATGAGGATCTCCTCAAAGGACAGAAGGGAACCCGCTATATGGAGGTGAGCGCTACCGGCAAACTGATGGGTGAGTTGGAGGACAAAAAACCTGTGATGCCAGTCCCCGGCTCTAATCTGGAACTAACCATTGATCTGGGTCTACAAGCCTTCGCAGAATCATGCTTTTATCCCTACAGGTCCGGGGCTTTGATAGCTATAGACCCAAGAAACGGGGAGATTTTAACCCTTTTGAGCAAGCCGGGATTTGATTCCAACATCTTCACCGGAGTTATCACCCAGAAGGAATGGCAAAGACTGGTTTCCGACCCTAACCTTCCCTTTTTGAATCGGGTGATTCAGGGACTTTATCCTCCCGGGTCAATTCTTAAGCTTCTGACTGCTGGTGCTGCTCTTGAAGAAAGAATAATCGACCAGAATACCACCTTCTCGTCATGTTACGGTTTTTATCCATATGGAGATCGGATATTTCGATGTTGGAATGAGGGAGGACATGGAAAGTTGAATTTGATCGATGCCCTGGCCCAATCCTGCGACATTTATTTTTATCAGCTGGGATTGGAATTAGGCCTGGAGAAATGGAGCGAATATGCGGAGAAGTGTGGATTAGGAAAAAAGGTGTGGATCGACCTGCCCGGCGAGAAAGGGGGTTTAGTGCCTACCCTGGAGTATTACCACAAAAAATATGGAAAGGCGAGATGGGTAAGAAATCTGATAATAAACCTGTCCATCGGGCAAGGGGAGATCATGCTCACCCCGATTCAGGTTACTGCATTCTACTGCGGCCTGGTCAATGAGGGATGGGTATTTCAGCCTCATCTTTTGAAGAGGATAATTTCCGATGGCAAAAAAATCACACCTGAACCTGAGGTTCTGCGGAGATTGCCTTTCTCCACTGAAACCCTAAGGATTTTGAAAAGGGCTATGATAAAAGCAGTGGAGCATCCTCTGGGAACTGGTCACCTGGCTCGGATTTCAGGAATAGAGATGGGCGGCAAGACCGGCACTGCTCAGAATCCCCACGGTGAGGACCATTCCTGGTTTGTGGGGTTTGCTCCAGCTGAAAAGCCGGAGATTCTGGTAACCGTTCTGATTGAAAATGCCGGTCACGGAGGGGATGTGGCAGCACCTGTGGCCAGAGAGATTATTCTTAAATACCTGCAAAAGAACTACAAACAACTAGCGGGAAAATAGAACCTTTTTTCATTCTGGAACCGATGCGTCTTCAGTGGAAAGATTTTGATTACTGGCTTTTACTGGCTGCGTTTGTCCTTTCCTTAATCGGGATTTTTTTGATCTTCAGTTCAAAATATTATTCCACCAACCCATCGGAACATAACTTATATCTGAAGCAGGCTTTGTGGCTTGTTTTCGGGCTTTTAGCAGGGGGGGTGTTTTTTTTCATACCACTGAGATTTCACGATGCCTTCTCCTATCTTTATTATTTTCTGGTCTTGGCTTTTTTGGGGTTGCTTATCCTGTCCGGGACAAATCAAATGGGCGCAGCTCGCTGGTTCAGGTTGGGCTGGATAAACCTCCAACCATCAGAATTTGCCAAGCTGGCTTTTGTGTTCGCTCTGTCCCGATATCTGAGTTACACCAAAAAGCCAATATACAGCTCTAAATGGTTATTAACTATTGTTCTTATGGTTTGCCTGCCAGCTGCCCTGGTACTGAAGCAACCGGATCTGGGAACCTCTTTGGTCTTTTTTGCTCTGTTTTTTTCTATTCTTTTTTGGGCCGGGGTTCCGGTTCTTTTTCTCATTGTTTTGGTGTCTCCATTATTGAGCCTGGTGTGTGGATTTCACTGGTTCACCTGGGCTGCGTTTTTTCTGGGATTCCTTCTGCTGCTCTATTATCTCCGTCCTGGTTTGGTTTTCGGGGTGGTTATGATCTTGCTTAATTTCGCTGTGGGAACCGTTACCCCCCTAATATGGAACCGACTTCATGATTATCAAAAGCTCAGGATTTTAACCTTTCTGGACCCGGGCAGGGATCCCCAGGGTGCTGGCTATCAGATACTTCAGTCCAAAGTAGCTATCGGATCAGGAGGAATTCTAGGCAAGGGATTTCTACAGGGCTCCCAGACCAAGCTGGCATTTTTGCCAATGCAACACACTGATTTCATCTTCACCGTAGTGGGCGAGGAATTGGGACTATTGGGTGCTCTGGTGGTCTTAGCCTTATTCACTTTCCTTATTGTCAGGGGGATTATAATCGCCAAAAAAGCAAGAAACAACTTTGCCAGCTTTACCGCCATAGGGATAACAACTATTTTTGCCTTCCAGATGCTGGTCAACATTGGAATGGTTTTAGGGATCATGCCGGTTACCGGATTGCCTTTGCCCTTCTTAAGTTATGGTGGTTCATCCATGCTTTTATCATGGATTGGGGTGGGATTGCTGCTGGCGATTGGCTATAAATGGTACGAATATTGATTTTATTTTTTTCTGACTTTGTAAGCAGAAAGTGAGTAGAGTAAGTTGCATTCCGTTGTGTTTAAAATAGGGCCCGTGGTGGTAAGAAGCTACGGTCTTTTATTATCCATCTCCTTTGGTCTGGGTTTATGGCTGGCGCTTGTCCGAGCTAAAAAATGGAACATAAAACTTGATCTGGTCTTAGATCTTTTCCTTATTATTTTGCTCTCCTCTGTTTTCGGGTCAAGATTTTTTTACGTTATATTTCATCTGGACGAGTTTATAGGACACCCCTGGGATATGATTAACCCGGTTCAAAGCTCAGGGGAGCTGGGCATTGCCGGACTGTCAATGGTAGGAGGTGTGGTTTTGGCTGTGGGTTTTGGCATACTCTATCTTTTCATGAAAAAAGAGAACGTGTGGAAGGTGGCGGATATTCTCTCCCCCTCCTTTATGCTGGGGTTGGGAATAACCAGGATCGGCTGCTTTTTGAACGGATGCTGCTTTGGAAAACCCACCCATTCCTGTGTGGGCGTGGTCTTTCCCTACGATTCAGCTGCCGGGTATTTCTACCCTGAAACTGCAATCTATCCCACCCAGCTTTTTTCGTCTGGGGCAGGTTTTCTGATACTTTTTCTTTTGGTCTGGGGGGAGAAATATAAAAAATTCGATGGTTTCACCTTCTGGTTGATGCTTTTTCTTTTTTCTCTGCAAAGGATAATCATCGACTTTTTCAGATATTACGAAACCGAAATGGTTTTTCTCTCAGTGAGAGAAATTAACATCTCCATAAACCAGGCTGTCCTGGTGCTGGTTGCACTTTTCTCAATTTTTGCCTGGAATTACATGAGAAAGAAACAGGTTTAGACCTCATAGATGAATTAATGTGATTACAAAGGAAATTTTAAAGATAAGGGATGCAGCAGCAGGTCTTAAGAGAGCAATTATTGATTTTGTATTGCCACCGCATTGCATAATTTGCAGCAACTATCTTTCACCTGAGGAGAGAATTATCTGCGATGTTTGTTGGGAGAATATGTCCATCCTGCCATCACCATTTTGTCCTGTTTGTAAGAATTTTCTGGAGCAAGGGAATCTTTTTTGTAAAATTTGTACAGAAAGGAAACTTCTCTGTGCTGTGAGGTCTTTGGGTGTGTTTGACAGTTATTATCAAAAGATGATTCACGGATTTAAATACCAACAAAAAATGACTTTGGGTCAGAGATTAGGGAAAAGATTAGGAGAAAAGCTGATAGATGATAAGTTGGTTTCCAGGTTCGATTGTATAATCCCTGTGCCTTTGCATCCAGCCAGAAAAAGGGAGAGAGGATTCAACCAGAGCCAGATCTTAGCTCAGGAATTATCAGAGGCAATCCATATACCAGTACTGAAAAAAGTCCTGAAGAGGACAAGAAACACCAAAGATCAAACCAAGTTAACTCCTGAGGAGCGTATACAGAACGTAAAAGGCGCATTTGCACTAAAGGGTCCAGAGGCAATCGAAGGTAAAAGAATAATCTTAGTGGATGATGTAATGACCACCGGCGCAACATTGGGAGAGTGTGCCAGGGTTCTTTCAGAAGCAGGGGCAAAGCAGATTATGGGCGTCACCATAGCAGTAGCTTTAATCTGAGTTAAAATCGTTAAACGTTATCCGTGATTCGTTATTCGAATTACTATTGCGTCTTCGATTTGAATTATTATATTATTATAGAAGTTGACTTCATGGTAACACAAGTTGTTTAAACTTGTGCTATCACAGGTTGGGACAACCTATGATACCGAGGGAAAGTCTTGACGGAGAGATGTCCAGGTTTGGTCGAAGGAGCCGCGTGCTTGTCCCGCAATATGCGGGAGAGAGCTTGAAAAAAAAGAGGTGAAAAAACATAGATTGTAATTAAAAGCATATCTTTGTAAGAAAAGCTACGGAGAGATGTCCGAGTTGGTCGAAGGAGCACGCCTGGAGAGCGTGTAGCCCCCAAAAGGGGCTCCTGGGTTCGAATCCCAGTCTCTCCGCTTCATTTTCTAATTTTTACTTGACAAGGACTTATCACCTTGTTCCACCGTGATCATGAATGGACATAAGATCTTTTCTAAGTTGACTCCCGAGAATGTATCCACTTCAATCCCTGATTTTTGTCAATAAAACGGGAATGTAGTATTAATATTAGATATTCCAAGTACTAGACTTCAACCTTTGCGTCTTCTGTCGATCAGTTTACCCATCTAACGCCATCAACGTAGAAGGTTTTATCACCTTGTTCCACTGTGATCATGAATGGGCAGAATATCTTTTCCAAGTTAGCTCCCGAGAATGCATCCACAGGAATACTTATCTCCTGCCAAGTGCTGTCTCCGTCCCATCCATGGTCAGCGAGGTAAACTCTGAATTTACTACCGTATCTACTATAGTGCTGTATCTCAATCTTCATAATTTCTGCTGTCTTCACCCAGAACTTAAGATAAGCATAAGCTGATAAGTCTACCGTATGGTCTGAAGGTTGGTTGAGGAATACACCCCAACCTGCATAATTCTTCTTATTTCCCCAGTTTGGACCACTTTTCGTCTTAAAACATGTGTATCCTTCAGGAGCATTCTCACCTGTATAGCTTGGGTCGAACAAAGCTTCCGGTCCTCCCCAATCTTCTCCACTCCAAATCCAAATCTCACCGTCATCACGGTCACCCAAGTCATTATAGATAGTATAATCGCAAGTGAGAGTTATGTTCTGTGAGACAGTATCTTTTGCTCCATCATTATCAGCGACAATGAGAACAACCTCATAGCTTCCTGCTACTGCGTATTGATGACTTGGATTCTGGATGCTATAAAGTGAATCATCGCCAAAGTTCCACTCCCAGATCACAATTTCTCCGTCGTCATCCGCTGATTCATCTGTGAACTTCACTGCGCAACCATTGGTGGAACAGACAAAAGCAGCTATAGGAGGGCGATTTATAATGTCTACAGTGTCTAAGTAACTACCTGTGGCTCCATCGTTATCAGTGACAGTAAGACATACTTCAAAAGTTCCGACACTCACATATCGATGGGTGGGGTTTTGAGCTGTAGATACCGATCCATCACCGAAATTCCAGTGCCAATCAGTAATTTCTCCGTCTGGATCTGTGGACTGGTCAACAAATTGGACTTCTCGTAAGTTGGTCGAGTAAGAAAAAGAAGCAATTGGGGGGTTGATTTCAGGTTCGGTCGATTTTTTGGAACACTGAAAATTCATAACAACTCCAAGGAACCCAATAATCAAGATAACCGATGTCTTGTAAATCTTTTGTTTCTCCATTTTTATCACTCCTCGTATCATCATTTTTTTCTTTTTTGGAAATTTTGACTTAAGGAGAATTCAAATGGTATCACACCCTCTCTGCAACCAATACCTGTAGTAATAGTTATACCCTCGACTACAATCTCATCAAGATAAATTGTACTTCCATTAGGATTTTGATTATAATTTGTAACCCAACAAAATCCACCTATAACCATGCTGAGGTCTTTTCCTGTCAAGTTAAGCGAGCATCCTTTCCATTCATTTGTCAATGTAATTACACCAGTCGAAATAGGCCCATAAGAATCCAAATAATCAAGTGTAGGATCATTAATTCCTCCTGTTTTAAACTCTACTTTTTCTCCTCCTTCTTTTCCCTTTGCCCAAAAACTGAGTTTTACGGAATCATATCTAGCTAATGAATTGGAAAAATCATAACCAGGGTATTTACCCCAATTATTGACTGGAAACTGCCAATAAATTCCACCCCATTGAGCGGGAGAAGGTGAATATGAAATTCGAATACAAGTCTCACCAGAATGAGGATTATCAGTAGATAATTCATCTATTATCTCAGTAGGGTTTGCAGAGGTTGAATCATCACCTATGTAATGGGCGAGTTCGCCCATCCAGCCACTAGAAAAAAATCCGTTCAATGGATCACATCCATCATTATAAACATACAATGGTAGAGTAGTTTCTGTAGGATTCACTACTCTGGGGGCTCTGTTTATTCCATTTTGTGCAGACTCAGGGATTAAATCTTTTAATTGTGGTTTTGGTGAACCATTGGAAAAATACATTCCCCAGTGACTTCCGGCCTCTCCTTCCAATTTGCTTTTCCATTCTTCATCAAATATTTCAAAATAAAAATAGTCAATCTTATTACTATCAGCCATAGAGATAAAATCAGAAAGATATCTCTTCTGGTTTTCCTCGCCTGGAATTGCGTTACTACGTTTTTCACCTTTCGACGGCCAACCGGTCTCGCCAATGATAATCTTCTTATTTGGATAACTTGTTTTTAATTCATTCCATTTTTCTAATACGTAATTAGCGCCTTCTTCAACCGCTCTACCCTCCCAATAAGGGTAAATATGAACCAATAGAACATCTACTGCTTGTGCTAATTGAGGGTGGTCAAGCCAATAATTCCATATTTCAGCTGTGGCGACGGGCAGATTTGTAGTGTTTTTTACTTCTGAAATAAAATCTAGTAGTTGTTGTTCAGAAAGATCGTTTCTTAACAAAACTTCACTACCGACAATCAAACCTTTCACATGACTTAAATTCTGATTTGCTATATTTATCAAACTATTTATTTGCCTTGCATTTTCACATTCATATTTTGAAATCCACGCTCCAGGATAGCAGTCAATTCCATACTCCTGACATAGAGAAGGTATTTGCTCCAAATTATCCGTAGTTCCATATGTGCGAATGGAGACTGCCAAATTCTTAATAAAAGCGATATCTTCGGTAAACTCGCTGATAGTGGGGTGAATGCCGCAATCCGGATCCTCATTGTCGCGATATGGTCCATAACATAGTCCTAAAAATTTTTCATTTTCTGGTTTAGGCCCATTTCTATTTGGTTCTGGACCCTTTTTCGTGCACTCAAGCAATAATAGTGAAAGAGTAATAAAAGCGATTATTAACGAAACAGGCAATAGTTTAGTTCTGTATATCTTTCCCATAGCTTACTTTCCTTTTTTGATATAAGATTCAAGATGTTATTCCGAGTTGAATAACTTGGTTAAATTCAACCTCAAGGATGGGAGGACTTCATTCGATTGCTGTAGAGACAGAGGAATGCTAAAAGCTTCCTGATATTCTGTATAAACAAATCTAAACTGAAGACCAAATCTAATTGATTTTGTAAAAGCTCCTTCGATATCGAAGCCAGCAAAAAATTCCGTTTCCTTTAACTCCCCTAAATCGAATGTTGTCTCCTTTTGCCTCTCATTAAATCGATGCCAGCCTTTTTCCGCTTCTAATGAAATTTTATCAGGTAGCAACAAGTTTGTCCCTCCCACCAGGTGGAAAATAGCTTGTTTGTTTTTCCCGAAATAGAAAACCGGATAGGTGATATATATTGGCAGACTAAAGCTATTTTCATCAATGAAAGATCGGTTCTTAGACCTTACTAAATAATAGATCAGCGCATCTCCTCCAGGGGAACCTTCTTTGATATAACTTTTTCTATAAAGATTTTCGACTTCTATTACTTCCGAACCTTTTATTTCAGAGGTTTGGATGGCAATATTTAAAATTCCCCAAAAACGAAAATGAACATCAAGACTAGTTCTATGCTCTAAGGCAAAATGTACGGTATTTTCAATAATAAGATAATTATCTGGATTATTAGGATCTAGGATATCATCGGGTCGATACTTCACATCATCAGGGTGTGGACGACCGGTTCTTATATTACTTGGTATATTGCCGAGACTTACTTGATCGCCCTTTCGATATCCAAAGCCAAATCCAAACCCAAATCTTATGCCTTCAATTTTACCCAACAGTTTTTTTGCTAATTGGTGAATTTTTTCATCCGCCTTGTCTATTTCAGTTGTAGAAAATGTTATGTTTTTCTCTGTAATAATAGAATTATTTAATACATTAATAGCTTTGGCTTTAAATTCGATTTTCCTACTACCCTCCGAATCGATTTTTGTTATGATGATTGTTCTAACCTGCTCAGATATACTTTTTTTGATACCATCAAGCACTGTTGATGGCTCGTCATCATAACTTATTACTGATAATATTCCGGTTAAGCTTGAATTAGGTAGGAATATCAAATCAGAAAGATTTATTAATTCAAGCTGCAAATCTTCCGGGAATTTCTCGGGGAAATTTGTATGGTAATGCGTTTCTAAGATATTCTGAACACTCCTATCTAATCCTTGTGAAATCTCCGCTGAAGGAAGCATTACAATTGGAGAATTAAAGCTGTTTAATGTACGGCCGAAAACCGTTTTCGAGCTCAGAAGGATCAAGTAAACTAACAGAATTAAGCGAGTTTTGGATTTCATTTTTCGATTTCCACTCTAATCTCTTCGTTTAAAATGAGATTTCTCTACAGATTTCTCTGATGCTGGCCCTTCAAAAATTATGCTATCACTAAATTCCCATGTTGTTACTGCCTTATCTGTATATTCTATTCTTAAATTGTAAACACCTTCTTCAGCTCTCAGCTTAAAGTTATTTTTCTTACCTTGAGCTTTTAATGTGTCATTTAGGAATATTTTAAAATCAGGTATCTGATATACAAAGTCAGAAAGATCAATAATAACCTCATAAGTTCCCAGTGGCTCCCCTGTTAAACTATCAATTAAACTATTAGGGCGTTTATTTTCTTCTCTGAGGTTGTTGAGTTCATTATTGGTGGTTTGAAGGTCTTGTTTTAAGGAATTGATTTCTTGCGTTTGGCTGTTAATTTCCTTATTCAAATCTTGCTTCTCCTTCTCTAAACGAACTATCTTGCCTGACAAAGCCTTTCTGCTTTCGGTTAACGTCTTAATTTCGTTATCACGTCGTTGGATTATCTCATCGATGCTTACCGCCCACTTATGAGTGGAGTAACCCGCCCAAAAAAGTGCATTAAAGATTCCGAATATAGCTGCCCACCTTTTTAAGGTTGACCAAATTGTCTTTTCAGATTGTGGCCGATCGTCAACATCGGGAATTGCATTCTGAGGTTCTTTTTCTCTCTTTGTTGGCTTGGTAGAATTGTCAGAATGTTTTTTAGATTTTTTCATAGATGCCCTGATATTCTTAAATTAGAATATTCTGTCTGCATTTTTTTGCTAATAACTATTCTTATACAGTTCCGCATAAGAACCTTTGGATGCTGAATCTGCTGTATAAATACCTCGGAGAGCACCGTAAAAATCGATAACTCCAACAAATCTAATGGCTTTTTTCTCATACATGCAATCTGTCTGGCGGTTTATTCAGTCTTTATAAACTACCACCTGATTATACCGTTTATAGGTTGTCCGCTGGGTTTATCACCACCTTACTGTCGTGTTTAAGAATATGGGTGTAAATCATCGTCGTCTTGCGCTTTCTGTGCCCAAGCAGTTCCTGAACTGTTCGTATGTCATAACTACCTTCCAGCAAATCGTCTGAGAATAGTGCTCACATGTGTTATAGTTTGCAAGCTTGCTGAAGTCGTGTTTACGCCCAGTATGCTCACTTGGCTTACCCGCATTCTGTTATTTCTTTTTCTTTTTTCAGCTTTATATTAAGCTATCTCTGTCCATAAGTCAAGAAAAAAGCCACCGACTACGGCATTTTTTGTGACCATTTTGTGCCATCTTCAAGTCAAAACAACTCAAAATAACTAAAAACAACTCTAAACAACCATAAAAGACAAATTTCTGAGTGTTGAGCTGTTAGCACCTAATTTGCTATTAGATAGTAGGTTACAGAATCTCCCCTGTTCGAATCCCAGTCTCTCCGCTTTTTGATTCTGTTATTTTTTAGATGAATGAGCATTAGGAAATTTCAGTATAAAGCTTCGGGAATTCCTATTCCCGAAGCATCTGATATTAGATTACTAAAAATTCTTGACATGACCCTATGTGAATGTTTTTTTTAATCTGTGGTTGAACCTTAACCAAAAAAGGAGTGTAGAAATGAAAAGCACCTTCAGTAAATCTATTATTATGATTTTATTGTTTGCCTGTGTTTTCTGGATTAACTGTGGAAAGGATAAGTCTGTGGATTCAGGTGACACGGTTGATAACACAAATTTTATCGCAGAAAGGTCTTTTTCCTATCAGGTGGATGTGGTAGACCATTCCCAGCTCAGCCTGGAGGCTATAAATGGTAATATTAAGATTACGGGAATGTCTGGCTCCGACTCGGTTATTATTACAGGCATAAGAAGAGTTGGCTCGGAAAGCACCCAGGATGCCGAAGAGCACCTGCAGCTGCTTGAGGTAAGTGTAGAGGATTTGGGGAACAAAATCCTGGTAAAAACCCTTCAACCCGAAAAGTCGTACGGCCGGAGCTATCAGGTTAATTATACCATAACACTGCCAAAAGATTTAAAGGTTTTGGTAAGCAGTGTCAATGGAAACGTTACCCTTGATTCAATAGATAATGATGTCATAGTGAGCAATGTGAACGGAACGATCACATTGAATGAAATCTACGGAAGTGCATTTGTATCATTAATCAATGGTGGAATCGATGGTGAAATTACAATGCCGCAGGATGGCGTGATACAGATGAGTGTGGTCAACGGAAATATTGTTCTAAACATACCAGTTGAAACCTCTGCAGAATTTGCAGCCGGGATTACAAACGGGAATATTGTTGTTTCCAATCTTACCCTTCAAAACCAGGTAGTTACAAGCTCTTCCCTTAACGGTACACTTGGCGATGGAAAAGGCACGATCTCGGTTATAACGGTTAATGGTAATATAAGTGTGTCGGGATTTTAATAGATCACCCATTTTGTGTAAGCTATCTTTTGTCATTGTTTCCGATTTTGGCTCTCCAATAAACTAAACCATCCCTTTTTACGTATATTTTTTTACTGTATAATTGAACCTTCTGCTGGTTGGTCTGGCGGGAGGAGGTTACCCTGATTTAGATTTGAAAAATATGTTTTTTTTCCATTTCAAATAAGTAGCTTTTGACTAAGAATCTAATTGGTTAACATTAAAGAGTTTGGAGGATGATATGGAGACGTATCGAATACCTTGTCCGGCTAATGAACCGATTTACAGCTATGCTCCGGGAACACCAGAGCGAAAAAAGCTGAAAGCTGCCCTGGAGGAATTGAAATCCAAGCAGATAGAAATACCCATGGTTATCAATGGTCAGGAGGTAAAATCCGATAACAAGGCCAAGATCACCGCACCGCACGATCACAATCTTGTTTTGGGTTATGTATACAAAGGTAGCAAGAAAGATACCGAGTCGGCAATCCAGGCCGCGCTGAAAGCTCAAAAGGAATGGGCGACCTTGTCGGGTAAACACCGTGCTGCTATCTTTTTAAAGGCAGCTGACCTTTTGGCCGGACCTTATCGCTATATTATGAATGCAGCTTCTATGTTAGGACACTCTAAAACTGTATTCCAGGCGGAGATCGATGGCGTTTGTGAGCTGGTCGATTTCCTGCGGTTCAATGCCTATTACATGCAGATGATCTCCGATATACAGCCCATAAATCCTGATCCTTTGGTGTGGAATCGCCTTGACTACCGGCCTCTGGAAGGATTTGTCTTTGCAGTTACCCCGTTCAATTTCATTTCCATCAATGGCAACCTTCCTACCGCACCAGCTATATGGGGGAATGTGGTAGTATGGAAGCCGCCAGCCTCCACGCCTTACACCTCGCACTTCTTTATGAAAATTCTAATGGAGGCAGGTTTGCCCCCGGGAGTTATCAACTTCGTTACCGGCAGGTCATCTGAGATCGGCGAGGTGGTTTTAAACAACGAGAATTTCGCAGGAGTACATTTCACCGGATCAACCGCGGTGTTCCATAATATGTGGAAGACCATTGGAGGGAATATCGCCAAATACAAGACTTATCCTCGCATTGTGGGTGAAACCGGAGGCAAAGATTTCATCTTCGTTCATAAATCAGCAGTTCCGGAGGAAGTTGCCACTGCTATCACAAGAGGTGCTTTTGAATATCAGGGCCAGAAGTGTTCAGCAGCATCCCGGGCTTACATTCCCAGATCAATCTGGCTCAGAATCAAAGAGATTGTATTAAATCAGATAGGTGAGATAAAGATGGGTGATCCGTGTGATTTCAGCAACTTTATGAATGCCATAATCGACAGGGGCGCATATGACAGCATCAAATCCTATATAGACTTTGCCAAGAACGCATCAGATGCTGAGATCATTGTTGGAGGCAACTGTGACGATTCCAAAGGTTATTTCATCGATGCTACGGTGATTGAGACCGGAAATCCCAGGTTCAAGACCATGGTGGAGGAGATATTCGGCCCGGTAATCACCATTTACGTTTACAATGATGCAGATTACGAGAAGACCTTAAACTTATGTGACCAGACCTCACCTTATGCCTTAACCGGTGCGATTTTCGCAACAGATCGGAATGCCGTTGAGTTAGCAGAGAGTATCTTACGACAGGCAGCCGGAAACTTCTATATCAATGACAAACCCACCGGAGCAGTGGTAGCACAGCAGCCATTCGGGGGCGGAAGAGCCTCAGGCACCAATGACAAAGCCGGCGGTTTTCACAACATGATCCGCTGGACATCGCCCCGGTCAATTAAGGAGAATCTTGTACCTCCGAAGGACTTCAAGTATCCTTTTATGATGGAGCCGTAAGAATTAGTAAATAGTTCATAGTTAATAGTGGATAGTTGGAATAGAATCCGTAGGCTGGGCAACCTTACCCAGCCTGAATTTTACTGGGGCTGATCATCCTATAGGCAGATCCCGCCAGAGGCGGGAGAGCCCCAGCTACGAGAACAAAAATAAGGTAGCACAGGTTGTCACGCGGAACGGGCAGGCAACCTGTGATTACAAATTTGGTTTTCCAGAACCTAACTTAAGTTAGGTTCTGGTATCTTATTTCCCCCCCTCCCGTCCCCTGGAGATCTGAAGATCTCCGCTACATACTAAGAAGCACACCTTAAGGCAAGGTGGGCTACCGGACCCCCTCCCCTGGAAAACTAAAGTTTTCCACTACACAAAAGAATTGATTGGGACAAGATCAGGAGACCTTGTCCTACCCACTCCTCAGAAAATCTCAGATACATTGGTATTGAGAGGTACGTAGGCTGGGCACCCTTGCCCAGCCTATATTTTTGCCGGGGCTGTTCATGCCATAGGCAGATCCCGTCAGAAGCGGGGGAGCCCCGGCTACGAGGTTTTAGCTGCGAACTACTTTCTGAATCATCTAAACAAATGATAGCCCTGCTCGTATCAAAAAGTAAGTTTAGCGGGAAAACAGATGGCTCTTGATTTTAACAAAATACATAAAGAAGCTTTGGTGGCTGATCTGCATTGTGATACCCTGATCCAGATGAAAAGAGGGTATGATTTTTCCGAACGTCATAATGATTATCACGTGGATATCCCCCGATTGATAGAAGGAGGTATTGATCTTCAGGTGTTCGCCAGTTTTCTGGGGTCAGCTAAAAAAGAGCAAAGTCCCTTTGAAAGTGTCAGCGCTTCAATTGACCTCCTGAAAGCAGAGATCTCAAAACACTCCGACAAGATAGCGGTATGTTTAACATCAAGCGACGCGCAAAAGATTAAGGAAAGTAATAGAATCGGTGCAATGCTTTCGATTGAGGGTGGTTTGGCTCTGAATAAAGATCCAGCCAACGTTGAACGCTTCTACAAAAAGGGAATCAGACTAATAACCATCGCGCACAGCAAGCCGAACGGGTGGTGTACCAGTTCGGAGGAGAAAGACGCATCCTTTCACGGACTCACAGACCTGGGACGGAAGATGATCTCAGAGATGAACAGGTTGGGCATTATTATTGATCTCTCCCACAGCTCTGATGCCACGTTTGAGGAGGTACTAAAGGTTTCCAGCCATCCGGTTATAGCATCCCATTCTAATTCCCGATCCCTGTGCGATAAACTCCGTAATATCACAGATGAGCAGATTAAAACCCTGGCTAAAAAGGATGGTATGATCGGTGTTACCTTTGTTAGCCAATTTCTCTCTGCCGAATTTGATAAGGCTTTTTCTGAATATTGGAACAGGGTACCAGAGGATGAAGCCAAAAAGTTGCCTGAGCTTTTTTTATCCGAAATCCCCGAAGAGGAGAAGCAGAAGCAGATGCAGGAATATAAGCCCCTTATGGATAATGCAGAAAAAGTTTTAGGAGCATTAAGACCTTCGTTTAAAACGGTGGTGGATCATATCGATTATATGGTGAACCTGGCAGGACCTGACTATGTGAGCATAGGGTCGGATTATGATGGGATGTCCATGCCCCCTTTAGAGCTTGAAGATTGTTCTAAAATGCCGAATTTAACAGAGGAACTTGCAGCGCGGGGTTATAGTGAAGTTAACATTAAAAAGATACTGGGGGGCAATTTTATGCGGGTTTTCAAAGCAGTTTGTAGGTAGACAAAGAGACGGGCAAATTTAAAATTCAAAATTAAAAGTTCAAAATTTAAAATTATAGTTATTGTTTGCCTGGGACAGAGTTATATAGGGACATTCAGGTGATTCCTGCTCAGGTTTCAAGGATTCTTTTTTTTGAATTTGTTTTTAGACCAGATTAAACCTTTCAGTAGAATTTGTGTCTAAAAGTAAAAAGAATATATCAAATAAATGATTTATATAAAGTTAAAAAACGAGGAGACGGATTGAATTTAAAACACATTTTTCTATTTGTTATCTGTATAGCCTTTTTTACTAAAAACTCTTCAGCTCAGGAGCCATTGACCCTTCAGGATTGCCTTTCTTTAGCCAAGGAGAATAACCTCAAGCTGATTCAGCGAAAAACAGCGATAGCAAAGTCCGAGGTGGGTGTGACTGCCGCTTATTCATCGTATTATCCGAGCCTGAACCTTTCCATTCCGAGCCTGAACCTTTCCAGTAGATATGGCCAAGAAAGGAGCTACTCGACAAGCATTGGGGTCGGATACACGCTCTATCAGGGAGGGTCTATTCGTGCCGGTGTAAAGGCTGCAAAAGCGAGAGTGAAAATAGCGGAGGAGAACTATCATCTTGGGGAGAACGAAGTGATTCTCGCAGTAAAGGAGGTTTTTTTTGGAATTTTGCAGAAGCAGGAACGGATTGCACTTGCAGAGGACATCCTTAAAAGACGGAAAGAAGACCTGGTGCTTATCAGATTGAAGTATAATGCAGGCAGAGAGAGTTCACCCGCAGTGATGGAAGCTGAAGCGAATCTATTGCAGGCAGAATATGATAAGAAGCAGGCGGAAGCGGAATTGACCCTTGCCAAAATAGAACTCAATCTGCTTTTTGGCAGGCCCAGAAGGGCAGAAGTATCCATAATGTATGAAGATGAGGATATAAAGTTTCCGTCTCTTGATAGTCTAATTGCAGAGGCGAAAACTCAAAGACCAGATATTCGCTCCCAGAGGATTAACACGGAGGTATTGAAAGCTCAGGTTACTCAGGCTAAGAGTAGCTATTTTCCAAAAATTTCCCTGTCTTCTTCATGGGGATATACATGGCGGAGTGGCGAAAAATTCCTGGACCAGCAAGGAGATTGGAGTGTAGGAATAAGCTTCTCCTTGCCTACTATCTTTGATGGTTTTTCCAGGAAGGCAAAAGTCAATGAGGCGACCCTGTCCCTAAAGGATCAGGAGGCAACAATCCAGGAGCTAAAGCAGCAGATAGAGGAGGAGATTGAGCAGGATTGGGCCAACTGGGAACTGGCAGAAAAAGTAATTGAGGTGAATGATAAAACTCTGCAGGCTACTCGGGAGATGTACCAACTAACAAAGCTTCAATATGAGCAGGGAATGACATCTTACTTTTTCCTGCAACAAAAGGAAAGTGATCTTACTAACGCAGAAAACAGATATGTTAGTGCTTTATATAATCTGCGTGTGTCTATAGCCAGATTAGAAAAGGCATGGGGAAGGAGGAGTTGATGAGAAAATTATTCATAGGAATCATATTTCTAATAATAATCCTGGCTGGATTTTTCTACCTGCGAAAAAGGAATAACCATAATTCAAGTTCACCCAGTTATGAGATAGTCAGAGTGGAGAAGGGAAATATAGAAGTTAAGGTTCTTTCCACCGGGATTATACAACCCTATACCAGGGTGGAGGTTAGCGCATCTGTCGGCGGAAGGATAGACAGAGTAGAGGTGGATGAGGGAGATTTGGTCAAAAAAGGGGATATTCTTGCCTGGATTTCCAGCGAGGATAGGATGGCTCTTCTGGATGCGGCACGTTCTGCTCTGGAATCCTCTCAACAAGAAAACGATCAGGAGGCCATAAAAGAGGCGGAGATGGCTTATGAAATCGCAGAGAAAGCTTACAAACCGGTGCCTCTAACTAACTCGATTTCCGGCGAAGTAATAAATCGCTCCTGTGAGCCGGGACAGAACGTCTCCACCCAGAGCATCCTCTTCGTCATCGCTGATCGGCTTGTGGCCAGCGTGGAAGTGGATGAGGTGGATATAGGTAAGATAAAGATGGGACAACAGACCTGGATTACGCTTGATGCTTTTCCCGATGAGAGGTTGAAAGGAAAAGTGACCAAGATCTCCCGCGAGGGCAGTCTGGTCTCGGACGTGGTGGTCTACGAGGTGATGGTGGATCCCCTGAAAGTTCCGCCCCATTGGGCATCGGGTATGACAGCCAACGTGGAATTTATGGTCGAAAGAAAGGACAGTATACTGGTGATTCCAAAAGGTACAGTAAAGGGAAAAGAAGGTGATAACTACGTTATGCTATTAGAAGATAAGCCAACACCTCGGAAGATCGAAACAGGTATTACTGATGGAAGGGTGATCGAAGTAACTGAAGGATTGAAGGAAGGTGAAAAAATAATCTTGGGTGGGATAGAAAACAACTCACGGCAAGGAGAGCCTGGCCAAGACCTGAGGAGGATGATGAGGGGACTGAGATGATTGAACTTAAAAATGTCAGCAAAACCTACAAGATGGGGGATATAAAGGTCCCTGCCCTGAGAAATGCCACACTTAAAATAGAAGATGGCGAATTCATCGCCATTATGGGACCTTCAGGTTCGGGCAAGTCCACCCTCCTGAATATCCTGGGATGCCTGGATGTTCCCACCAGCGGCAAATATCTATTCGATGACATAAACGTCGCAGAATTTTCCGAATCGCAGCTTGCCCGGATCCGGAATGAGAAGATAGGATTCGTTTTTCAGACTTTTAACCTGCTGCCTCGTTTGAACGCCCTGTCCAATGTGGAGCTTCCACTTATTTATGGGGGAAATCATACTAAAAGAAAAGATATAGCCATTAATGCGCTGCAGGCGGTTAATCTTGAAGATAGAGCTCATCACCGTCCCAGAGAATTGTCCGGCGGACAACAACAGCGTGTTGCCATTGCCCGGGCACTGGCCAACCAGCCTTCCATAATTCTTGCGGATGAGCCCACCGGGAATCTGGATTCTAAATCCGGGAAAGAGATAATGTCAATCCTTTCTGAGTTTAACCAGAAGGGCATGACCATTATTCTGGTAACGCACGATGACTCGGTAGCATCTTATGCTCAAAGAATCGTACGTTTGAAAGATGGTGAGATTGTGGAAGATCAGAGAACCTCAGGTATGGAGCGGGTTAGCCAGACTACGGTGCCAGCACTTAGCGACAAGAAGAAAAGAAGGTTCTCCATGGCTGAATTGGTAGAAAGTTTGTCCATGGCAGTATCCTCCATTTTTTCAAATAAACTCCGCAGTTTTCTGACCATGCTGGGAATTATCGTGGGAGTTTCTGCTGTGATTACCATGATAGCCATAGGTCAGGGGGCTGGTGCTCAGATTACGGAACGTATCAGTAAGCTGGGGGCAAATCTTTTGATGGTGCGTCCCGGGGCCTCTCAGAGAGGACCTGCACGATCAGCCAGCGGAAGCATTACCTCTCTCACTTATGAGGATGCCCAGGCCATTGCTGAGAGAAGCCCCTCTGTGGCTAAAGTGGATGCAGAGTATTCCAGAAATGCTCAGGTGGTCTACGGAAATAAGAATACCAATACCACCATAAATGGAGTGACACCCAGCTATCCCGAAGTAAGAAATTTTCCGGTAGAGCAAGGTTTTTTCCTGACTGATGAGGATAACCGAATTATGAGTCGGGTGGCGGTTCTGGGAAAAACGGTGGTCAAAAACCTTTTCGGAGAAGAAAATCCTATAGGACAATACATAAAGATTAAGCGGAGCAATTTTCAGGTTATCGGCGTGATGAGCGAAAAAGGTAGTAGTGGGCGGAGAGATGAGGACGATATCATCTTTGTTCCACTGAAAACCGCACAGAAAAGGCTATTTGGGGTGGATTATGTATCATCTGTCAATGTAGAGGCAAAGAATGAGGATGTTATGGACAAAGCATCAGCCGAGATTGCATCTTTGCTCCATGAAAGGCACAATATCAGGGAGGACCAGGAGGACGACTTCAATATCATGTCTCAGGCAGAGATACTCTCCACCATGCAGGAAACCAGTAACACCTTCACTATGCTTTTAGCCGGTGTTGCCGTGGTTAGCCTTATCGTGGGAGGAATTGGGATTATGAACATTATGTTTGTGTCCGTTACCGAGAGGACCAGGGAAATAGGCATCCGCAAAGCCATAGGCGCACAGAGGCGTGATATCCTGAGCCAGTTTCTTATCGAGGCGGTCATAGTGTCTTTGAGCGGCGGAGCAATTGGCGCTCTTTTAGGCATTTTGACCAGTCAACTGGTGAGCAAGTTTGCAGGCTGGCCCACGGTCATCACCCCCACCTCCGTATTATTGTCCTTCTCCTTTGCCTTTGCGGTGGGACTGTTTTTTGGATTCTATCCAGCCCGTAAGGGCGCGCTTTTAAACCCTATCGATGCATTGAGATATGAGTAGCACATAGAAAGAATTCAAATTACAGGAAGAGCCAGGCTGAAATTGAATCGAGATGACGATAAAAAATTATTTGAGGAGAATAAGTGGATATGAAATCAGATAAAATCACAAATAATCAGATCACCACAGATGATTTGGCATTTTCAGCCTATCTGAAAATGAAGGGTTATCCTCTCATCAAATCAGATCAAAAAAAATCAAAAAGCACCTTCACTTTTGAAGTTGATGCGGATATGGATCAACTCAAGGTGGAGTTTATCAACAGCCAGTTTGTCCAGTTCTACAATGAACTGAGAAACTTAAAGAAGATGATTTCAACAAAATAGGAGGTCGAGATGAAATCGTATCGCACATCCATTGCAATCCTTTTGTTTTTTGCCCTTCTTGTTGCCAGCCCCTGGAACGAGGCTTTGAGCCAGCGCGGTGGAGGTCATCATGGGAAAGGCTTCTTGTCCAATTTGACGGATGAGCAAAGAGAGGCTGTTCAAGAGAAAATGGAGGAGATGAGAGAACAGGGTGCTACACCTGAGGAGGTTCACACCGCAGTAGTTGAGATGCTGAAAGGTTATGGCATCGAGGTGCCCGAGGATTGGAAGGGACTGCATGGTCGAGGTGGCTTTGGTCCTGGTCCAGGTGGCTTCTGGAAAGATCTCACTGATGAGCAGAGGCAAGCTGTTCATGAAAAGATAAAGGAGCTGCGAGGTCAGAGTGCTACAGCTGAGGAGATTCACACCGCAGTGGCAGAGATGCTAAAAGGTTATGGCATTGAGGTGCCTGAGGATTGGAAAGGACCGCATGGTCGAGGTGGTTTTGATCCTGGTCCAGGTGGCTTCTGGAAAGATCTGACTGAAAAGCAGAGACAAGCTGTTCATGAAAAGATAAAGGAGATGAAAGACCAGGGTGCTACCCGGGAGGAGATTCACGCCGCAGTAACTGAGATAATTGAAAGTTACGGTATCGAGCTACCAAAGGATTCTGAAGATAGTACTTCAGAAATCGCACCTGCTGCTGAACCTTATATTAAAGCCCAGAATTATCCCAATCCCTTTAATCCTCAGACCGAGATCGCTTACAATCTGCCTCAGGACTATCAGGTCAAGCTGACCATCCTGAATATACAGGGTCAAAAAGTCAGGGTTTTGGTGGATGAGTATCAGAACGCAGGGATGAAAAAGGTGACCTGGGATGGCTGTGATGAAAGCGGAGAAAGAGTAGCAAGCGGGGTCTATTTTTACAGAATTGAAGCTGGCTCATACACTGTGTCGAACCGGATGGTTCTGCTCAAGTAGACCAGAAGTCATGGGTAACTGTATTCAATTATTGGGGGCGACCCGAAATTCTGGTCGCCCCTGGTTTCTAACTTATAATAAATGAGGATAAAAAATGGCCTACAAAAACCTCATCCCAATGCGAATGCAAATAGTGATATTCCTGGCATTTGCCGGGATTATCCTTATAGCAGGTTGCCAGACTCAGGAGGTTGAGACTCGCTGGTCAGCAGAGCCGGTGAAGGTTGACGGTGAAATAACGGAATGGAACAATATGCCTATGAACTATTTTGAGGAGAGCGGGGTGGGACTGGGTTTATGCAATGACACAGAAAAACTTTACATTCTTTTTCGCTTCAACAACTCCCAATGGGTGCGCGCCATTCGCAGGGGTGGTTTGACTTTGTGGCTGGATAATTCCGGCAAAAAGAAGAAAGATTTCGGGATCCGTTACACTGGTGGACCATCACTTTCTGATCTGCAAAAAATGGGAGGGTCTGGTGAGGGTGGATTCAGGGAAAGCCTGACCCCGGAGCAGCAACAGCGTCTTGCGGACAGAGAGAAGGCCATGGCTGATCAAATCACATTCATCAACAAAAAAAGCAATCGGGAAATAACATTAAAGGCTGATGGCTCTGGCGGTCCGGCTGTTTGTTTTGACTCTCTTGAGGGGATCTATGCATATGAATTCAGTATTCCCCTGCAGAAAGGGGATGCTTTTGATTGTGCCATTGGTGCGAAACCAGGGCAAACTATCTGTCTTGGATTGGAGTGGGGGGGCATGGGTGATCGCCAGCGCATGAGGTGGGGAGAGGGTAGTGGGATGGGTGCGCCCCCCGGCGGTGGAGGTAGCATGCCACCGGGTGGAGGGGGTATGGGTGGCGGTCCACCAGGTGGAGGTAGGGGCGGTGCCCGCATGCAACAACCTGAAAAGCAGGAGATCTGGGTGAAAACAAAGCTGTCTTTACCCCCGGCATAACAGGAATAGATCAATGGGCAGATTTTCTAAATTCAAGGCGCGGTGGGCAGTGGCTTTTTACAGTCCGGTTCTCCTCTTATTATTAAGCTCCTGCGCTACCGTGCCCTCTTCCCAAAAATATGTGGGCTCGGTTTCCGATCTAAAAAACTCACACCGGATGGATGAATCCTTCCAGGCTTTGTGGGAGAGGCGGACGGTGTATTTCGGTCAGGAAAGATTGGGCGGAAAACCTTTGCACCTGGGCATCCCTTTTATGACGAGCGGAGAGCGGAGCGGAGATAGCGAATTTCCGCTTCAGATTACAGCCACTTTAATGGATTCCCTGCTCATAGAAGCTGGCTTAAAGCACTATGTTTCCCTACTGGGGATGAACTTGGAGGAGGAGGCTGAGTTTCGCAGCTCTTATTTTAGCAGATATGATCCTGCAAACCATCTTCTTATCTGGTGTGAACTGCAAACCTCTTGGGCGGAACTCCATCTGAATCTTGACCGCTGGACTATCTTTATCGAGGACCATGCTGGTAATCAATATGAACCTGTACAGATATTGGAGGGATCCCCACCCGCTCGTCAAACAATAACGGATATGTTTCCTGATTTCCAGCCCAAACTGAGGCTTCGGGCATGGGAATTCCATCAAAAGACTATAATGCTTTGCTTCCCAAAGTTCGATTTTTATAAAAACCCCGTTCTTTCAGATGAAATACAATCTCTCAAATTGATCTTTCAATTGAGTGAGGATCAGAAAACAAGAGCAGAAGGAATCTGGGAATTCAGCGATTAAGCTGGCTCTGAAACATGTGCTAAAAAGAGAGATCCTGAGCTAAGCTGTTCTGACAGCAAATCGTGATAAATGTATTATTTAGGCTTAAAATGAACCTGGCAGGATTTGCGTAAATGTAGATAGATGCTTTGAGCTTACCCAAAGAAAAAAGGAGTTTGAATGAAGAAAATAATAGCTTTGTTTGTCATCGTACTCGTGGTAGTGATTTGGCTGGTTTTCAATCCGTTTAAAAAATCCGAGTCCAATGAAAACAGCGCCACCAGGAGGTCGACTGCCACAGCCCAGCGGGGTAATCTGGTGATAGCCGTAAATTCAACCGGAGTTATAGAGCCTACCCTTACAGTGGAGCTGAAATCAAAGGCTTCTGGCGAAATCATCGAGCTGCCCATCGAGGAAGGTGACATGGTAAAGAAGGGCCAGCTCATAGCCCGTCTTGACCAAAAAACTGCCAAAAACGAGTTTGACCAGGCTCAGGCTGATCTTGAGGTAGCTCAGGTGGCACTTTCTCAGGCCGAAAAACAACTTCAAAGGCAAAAACAGATGTACGAGCGGGAATTGATCTCAGAGCTGGATTATGAAAATGCATTGCTGGCTAATGAACAGGCAAACTCCAACCTGGTCCGGACAAAAACAGCACTGGAAGACGCTAAGGAAAGGCTTTCTGATACCATTATCAAATCGCCCATAGATGGTGTAGTCCTGCAAAAATTTGTGGAAAAAGGCCAGATCATAGCTTCGGGCATATCCGCCGTTACCGGTGGAACCACCATCGCAACGGTTGCGGATATGTCCCGGGCATACGTTAAGACCTCAGTAGATGAGGTAGACATCGGGCAGATCGCACCGAACCAGAAAGCTACGGTTATAGCTGAGACATATCCCGATCGTGAGTTCAACGGCGAAGTTCTGCGAATTCACCCCCTGGCAAAAGTGGATCAGAACGTAACTACTTTCGATGTAACCATTGAGGTGGACAATTCGGAGGGATTGCTAATGGCAGGAATGAACGCCAGCGTGGAGATAATAGCAGGCTTCAAGGAGAATGTCTTATTGGTACCCCGGGAAGCCTTGACTGATGCCAGGTCCATAGCCCGGATGGTCGGCTTCAATCCAATGGGTGCCGGTCAGCAAAGCGATACGAGAAAACCACAAGGTGGAAGCTCAACAGGTGAGCCTCCTCCTGGGATGATGGCAGATAAATCTTCTAATCCCAAACGGATGGTTATTGTCGTTGCCAATGGTCAGGAGGAGCCGCGAGACGTGGAGATAGGGCTGTCCAATTTCGAGAAAGCAGAGATATTATCCGGTTTGTCTGAGGGGGATACAGTCCTCACAACAGTAACCTCCAAGGCACTCCAGGATCGGGAGGCTTTTCTGCAGCGAATCAGAGAGCACAGCCAGATTCCCGGTATGGGGAGGTAAAAGAATGATTTTAGGCGAGCTTATCGGAGTCAGTATCAGCTCCTTACAGGCTAACAAGGTCAGATCTTTTTTGACCATGCTGGGGATAATAATTGGAGTGGCTGCGGTCATCACCATGATCTCCCTGGGCCAGGGAGCAAAAAAGGCAGTGTCCGACCGACTGGAAGCATTGGGAACCAATCTTTTGTATATCAGATCAGGAGCGCCTCGTATGGGAGGCGTCAGGGGACCTGTGGGAGCCCTGGAGCGGTTGGATGAGAAAGACTTAAAGAGACTCAAAGCTGAATGCACAGCCGTGGATAATATCGTGCCGGAGATCACCGGGTCCCGGCAGGTGATTTATGGCAACTCAAACTGGAACACCATGGTCATCGGCACCAGTCCGGAATACTTTGAGATGAGAAACTTTAACATTGCCGAAGGTGAAGAGTTTACCCAGAGCGACGTAAACGCATTCAGAAGGGTAGCGGTAGTTGGCCCCACCTTGGTGGAGAACGTTTTTGGAAAGGTCGATCCTGTGGGCAAATCCATAAGGATAGGTCGGATTAGATTTGACGTGATTGGTGTGACCGAATCCAAGGGCTTATCCGGAGGCTGGATGGATTATGATGACATGGTCCTGATTCCTTATACCACGGCTCAGAAACGAGTCTTTGGCATAGACTATTTGAACCGTCTGGTTGCCCGTTTAAAAGACGAATCCCTGGTTCAGCCCGCCTATTTGGAGATCGAGAGAATTCTGAGGGAATCCCACCGACTCCGGCCTGACCAGGAGAACGACTTTTTCATCCAGTCCCAGTCCGATTTCACCGAAGCCAGAGAACAAGCCACCCAGACCCTGACTTATCTTCTGGCAGGAGTAGCCTTGGTCTCTCTGATAGTCGGGGGCATAGGCATAATGAACATCATGCTGGTCTCGGTCACCGAAAGAACCCGGGAGATCGGCGTTCGCATGGCAATAGGAGCCAGGCGCAGAGATATCCTGATCCAGTTCGTAATCGAATCTGTCAGTCTCTCCTTATTAGGTGGGATTATGGGTATATTTATGGGAATAGGGGGTTCCTGGGCATTAGCAAAATTTTTCGGGTGGAGTACGTTTATTGCGCCCGGTTCAGTAGCCCTGTCATTTCTTTTTGCCTTTGCCGTAGGCATCTTTTTCGGCATCTACCCCGCCCGCAAAGCCTCCCTTTTACATCCCATTGAGGCTTTGAGGTACGAGTAAAACCACAAGAATTCTTGCTTGATAATTACCAGTACAGGGTGGTGAGGAAATTACACGAATATCTGAAGCGGAATCAGACTCTTACTGCTTTGGGGTCGGTATTTCTTGGCATCCAAAAATTTATACTTGACAATCGGGACGGAAATTAGTATATGGTAACTACAGGAGCAGAGAAAAATGGGGAAACCCCAGGGAATTTATGTGGTACATTGGCCTAGCGCTATGAAGAAAAACTTTATTGGTATTTCACGAAGGTTTAGTATACAGAAAACTAGACTGAGAGGAAAGCAGGCGTGAGCCCACAAGGTTTGTCTTTCAAGAAGTTCGATTTACATATCCATACTCCTGCCTCGCAGTGTTTTGCTGATAGATTTGAGGATGAGAAATCAGCAGCACAAGCGATAGTCAAAGAGGCGACTAAGAAAGAATTAGCAGCAATAGCAATCACTGATCATAATACCGGCAGATTCATAGATTTGGTGAGAAGGGAAGCCAAAGGGACGAATCTTACTGTTTTCCCGGGAGTAGAAATCACCGTTGGAGATGCCCATAATCATGTTTTAGCAATTCTGGATGTGGATAAGACAAGCACGGATATCGATGAGCTATTGATGGTGCTGGGTATTCCAAGCAAGGTTCGGGGCAAGAAAGAAGCGTTTTCGGACAAGACTGTAGTCCAAGCAATAGACATAATATGCAAAAGACCTTTCCACGGCATCGTTGTCCCGGCACACATTGACACAACAAATGGTATCTTTGAGCAGATGACAGGTCAGCCCCGAATAGAGGTAATCCAAAAGCCCGAAATCATAGCAGTAGAAGCGGTGGACTACGCAAAAGTGTCCAAATTGTTAAGTGGCCAAGATCCAAACTACAGACGAAAACTTACGGTTTATCAGTCTTCCGACAATCCGAGCCTCGGCGATGACGGGAAACTCATTACATCAGGAGCCCATTCGGGGATGCATAGTATTAATGGTATCGGATATAGATACACGTACTTCAATGTGGATGAGAAAATCAATTTAGAGAGTCTGCGACAATGCTTCATTGATCCCGAGGTAAGAATAAGACAAAGCTGGGAATACGAGAAAGGTGTCTACCCCCACGTGAAGAAGGTAAATATCAATAGTGGTTTTCTGGACGACGTCAAAGCTGAGTTTCATCCAGGTTTGAATAGCATATTAGGTGCTAAAGGAGTGGGCAAGTCTCTTTTGATAGAATTCATAAGATTTGCACTTGATCAAGAGCCGTCACAAGAGGAAGCAAAAATTGATCATGTTAACAAATTGGAAGCGCAACTACGTCAGTATGGTGAGGTTGAAGTTATAGCCTGTGACGAAACCGGGAAAGAATTCCAGATCAAAAGAACCTATGACCCTGCGGAAAACAACCCCCTTCATTGCATAGATATATCTAAAAATGAAGTTATTGATGTCAATATCTCTAAGTTATTCCCAGTTATTGCACTTAGCCAAAACGAGATTATCAAGATAGCTGAAGACAAAGCGGATGAACAGTTACGCTTCATTGACAGATTTTTTGATTTTCATTTGTACAAGGATCAAATTGATTATCTGGAAGACGAGTTGCAAGAGCTAGATAGAGAATTCTCAACTACAATCAGATCTTTTCATGAAGGAGCGAAGTTGACAAAACAACTACAAACTGCAAAGGTTGAATTGGAAAGACTCACAGAGCAACTCAAAAATCCTATCTTTACGGAAATAGGGAAGTACGAATCAAAGGATAAAGTTTTTAGCACTCAGGAGAGGTACTTAGCTACTTTGAAGGATTACATCTTGAAGCTCATAAATATCATCAAACAGGAGAAGACACCTGTCCTAGGTGCGGACTTGTCGAATGACCCTTCGCTCAAGAGGAACATGGATATACTCACGACAACAAAATCAAAGTTGTTGGATGACCTTACTTCTCACATAGAAATGGTAGATACATCTACTCAAAGAGTGATTGCTGAACATCAAAAATCGTTGCCAGCCTTTAATCAGAAGAAAAACGAATTAAAAGAAATAGTGCTGAAGTTAGGGGGGGATGTCCAATCCTTAGAGCAAAAAAGGAAAAATAAGATAAAAGAAATAGAGAATATTGAAACGAAGTTGTCGTCTACAGAAGCAAAAGCACAACGAACAAAAGAGATATTTGAGAAAAGGGAGGAGATGCTTCGGGAACTGAAGGGAGTATATAGTTCATATTTTCGAGAAAGGAAGGGAAAATGCGAATTCTTTGAAAAGGCGTCCGATGGCAACCTCAAGATCGAAATACAAGAATCATCTAATATAGACGAATTCAAGAATCGTCTGCTAAGTTTGAAACGAGGATCATATTTGAGAGATGTTGAAATAGAACAGATATGTGAAAAAGTCTCTCCTCAAGATTTTATTCTAGAATTACTCAGGTATGACATATTGCTGGTAGACAAACCATCACAGGCGGGCAGTAGAATTAAGCAATTATCCAGAATGGCTGAATTACCTCCTGAAAAAATTAAGGGGCTCGTTGATTACCTGCTGGTACTAATTGAGGATGGACAATTAGAGTACGAGGACTTATTACGTTTGCAATATAAGGCATACCCTGTAGATCGACCTGTCATTATGTACAACATAGGAGACAATACTAATCCCAAATATGAATCTTTAGACAAGGTGTCGACAGGGCAAAAATGCACAGCAATGCTCATTCTGGCGTTAAGCGATAGCAAGATGCCCATAATTATTGATCAACCAGAAGATTCTATAGACATAAAAACAATTTGGCACGATATGTGTTTGAAGATTAGAAGTGGAAAGGAACGAAGACAGTTTATATTCACCACTCACAATTCCAGTGTGGCTGTCGCTTCTGATACCGATAAGTTCATGATAATGACAGGCACAGCCTCCAGTGGAGAGATCGTTTTGTCTGGCACCGTGGACAATGAAAACATAAGGAAAGAAATCATTGACTATCTGGAGGGTGGGCTCACAACATATAGGTTGAAATATCTGAAATACAACATGCCGAAGGCTATGGACGGATCAAAGTAGTAAAACTGAAATTATTTCGAAACGTATCGGCATTAAGAAATGCGGATGCCGAGGGACGAATGAGTTTCGGCAATTTCCCCCCGCAAAATGCGGGGGGTCTTGTGACTATTACCGAAGCATCACAGATAATATCAAGGCTGCAGCTTATATGTTATCTTTGATTTATCTGAAGTTTTCCGAGTGAATCATGAACTTATCATCTAATTTGTAGATCCCTTCTGTCGGAAAGTTCTGCGCTGCTTTAGCGATCACTTTACGTATAGACTCAGCATCTTTTGCATCCCACTCACAGTATAATTTGCCTTCCTCGCGTGCATACCAGCTTCTAACCCAGTAAGCATCAACTCCGTGATTCGCCTTGATGGCCTTAGCAACAGGTGTAGCGGCTTCCAAGGTCAGCTCTTTGCCTGCGGGATGAATAACTAAGAATTTTGCCATTTTTTGTCACCTCCTTCGCCATTTCATACCTTATGTTATGCAATTTACTTCAAGTAGTCAAGAAAAAAACACCTTCAACTTGGGCCAGGTCCGTGACCAAGTTGTGTCCAGCGAAATCTTGTAGGCACTAATTTCCTCCGTGCCAGCGCGAATAAATTCGTGCCTACAATTTATCATCAGATTTACAAAAAAAGAGATTGTTCAGTATGTAGCGGAAGACTTTTCCGCCTCGGGCGGATTCCGCCACAGACGGGGAGCCTCCCATTTTAAGTTCTAATGGAAACCTTATGGTTTCCTCTTTCCCCATCCCGTCCCCTGGAAGACTAAAGTCTTCCTCTACATAACTTTTACATCCCATTGAAGCTTTGAGGTATGAATAAAAGCCCACAATAATTTTATTCCTTGTTGGAATTAGATTTTCAATTTTGTAGTTGCCCAATTTATTGGGCTTTTTTAACCGATGAATCGGCAAACTACAAATTCAGTTGATGAATCGAGAAACTACAAATCTGTTTCATCTGTTGGAAATCATCATAAGATTGGATTTATCCCCCCCGACCCCTGGAAGACTAAAGTCTTCCGCTACATAATAAAACAATCTCCTTTCGTGCTGTTGGGTCCCCAGACCCAACAGATGATTAGACTTTTCCCACCAGGTCAGGGGACCTGGCGGCACTGGTATAACCAGGTGAACCTGAAGTCGAAGATCCCGCCCCAGGCGGGGGTTCACACTCCAATAGCAAAAGCCCACCTTGAGGCAAGGTGGGCTACCCAGTCCCGATCCCTGGAAAACTGAAGTTTTCCACTACATAATGAATACATTATAATAGCCCAGCTTAAATTACCTAATGACCCAGATGCGGACCCTGACCCAATCGACGACAGTATCATTGCTTTGCCGGGTCACTCTGATTATGGAATTGTCCAGATCGTACCAGTAAGCTCCCCTATACGTGGTGCTATTTTGGAAGCCTCCGAAGCCTTCTTGATGGGGCCCCGTAACGCCCCCGCTGTTGTCATAGAACACAAGGTCAACAACATAATCATTATAGCTGCCTCCAAGATTGTGGGTGAACGTTTTGGTCTCGCCTTGACTGATCGACACCCACCCGCTGTTATAGTCGGGCTGGGGGAAACCGAAGTAGTTCTTGACTTCATTGTCGGATACGTCGATATTGCCTTCCACATCCAGCTTTTCACTGGGACTTGTAGTTCCGATGCCTACATTGCCTGCGCTTTCAATAAACATCTTTGTTGTAGCATTTGTTTGAAAATGTAAATCTGCCCAGCCACCTCCTCCGGCATGAGCATTAATTTTAAAACCATCTCCGCCACCATCATGCTTTAACTCCCCATAAACGGTTGAATAAGTAGGGTCTTCTCCGACTCGGATATGGTTTGCCACGTGAAGATCATCATTCGGGGTGGTGGTTCCGATGCCCACGTTGGCGTTTCTGAGTACAATCTTATTACCGGGATCATCAATTTCCAAGTAAACTTGATTTCCTATGCCGTCAGGGTCACCAAGCCTAACATTATAACCGTTTGTTACAATAGAAGGCTCAGCAAGATTTGGATATACTCCAAAGTCTCCACCTCCAACTGTTAGCTTTTCACCGGGGCTTGCCGTCCCGACGCCTACCTTGTCCGTGTTGGCCTCTAATCTAACCACTGACCCATCATCTACCCATCCCCCACCACTGCCAACGACGGATCCAGCTACGGCTGCACTGTCTGCCACCAGCGCCCGATAAGCATAGGGCATGCTGGTTAACCTGATTCTGGGAGAAATCTCCGCATCTGTGCCCACGGTTATTCCGAAATACCTAACGGTGTCGTCGAAAAGGGAAGCGGGTATGGGATTTGTTCCTCCCAGTATTACGTTAAACAATCCGTCGGTCACCGTTACCCCGGAATGATACTCATACCACAAAGAATCATTCCCTGATTCAGAACCATAGATTTTGAAGTTCAAATCATACGAGCCGTTCAACGGATCCCCAGTATCACTGGTCAACATTCCCTGATAGTTGATCATATGAGGAATCTCAGCCCAGCAGGGATTGGCTACCAGACTGAGAAGAGCTATGATGGTTAATATAAAAAGCGCACGCATCACATACCTCCGATTGGTTTGAGGGTTAACGTTTTTAAATAATTAAATGGAAAATTCTTTCTATGGCAAGAAAAAAGTAGCAGTGGAGCTCTGCCTCCGCCTGGTAATTGCTTCTGTAGTTACTCAATTTATTGGGATTTGTTAGCTCGATGAATCGACAATTGCAGAATAATCTGTTTCATCTGTTGGGAAGCAACATAGAGTTGAGTTCACCCCACTTCTTCCCCTGGAAGACTGAAGTCTTCCACTACATTTTAAAAATCCCCTGGAAACCTTTCGTGCTGTCGGGTCCCCAGACCCGACACATAATTGGGCTCTTCCCGCCAGGTCAGGGGCCTGGCGAGCACAAGAGATAAGATCACATGATCTTCCGACTTTCGTTTCAAATATGACCTTGTCTACCTATCCTTAATCTCTTTCTCGCTTTGCTGTCCCAGCTGCTTTGCTATCTCCTCTCTTATTTCCGTAAGCTTTGTTTCAAATTCAGCACGCACAGCTTCAGTTTCAGCTTTCACCCGCTCAGCGATCGCCACTTCGATTTGAGCCTGGGTAGGATCGAGGTGACCCTCATTTAGTGAAGAACTGGCAAAAATAACGCCATACGAAGTTGGGAAGAAAAGTATGGTAAGATTAGCGTCAAATATGCAGCTGAAGGATCCGGCGTCCTTTTGGCCAAGGAAATAGAAGTTGTTGATCCCAGCCTCTACCTCAAAAAACCCGTGAACCGTGACAATATCACGATAAGTCATATTGCCCCAGGTGCTTTGAATTACCATCCAGTTGTTTTGGTCAGCTGGAAACACGCCCGCTTCATCGGAAACGCCAAATTGTAGTATTTCATTCGTACCAGAGCTGTGCGACACATATATATTCCCGGTGCCGATTACAAATGCATATCCACTAGTGGGGAAAACCATCATACGACCCAGAATGGTTTTGACTGTGCCGTCCAACTCCACGGAACTCGTGGTTCGTTGATTGTTCCCAATTCCAGCTTCATTCTTGATCTCTGCGTTAGAAATTGAGCTAGTGGGAAGCATTACTGACGAATCATCACTTGAATACATGTCAAAGATTACAGAACGGTCACTACCAGTTATGGAGACCATCGGTTCTTGCGTATTATTCCAGTTGCCGTCGACCATAAATCCATATTGCCCTGCTGAGTCACGCATAACCTCAAAAAATCCGCCGCCACCGGAGCTATAGTCACTATGAATGATATGGGAGATATTCCCTGTTCGATCGTTAAAGCGAAGGTCCATACCACCTCCAGGCAACTCTGCAGCATACATAATCTCCGAGGGCGACTCGTCCCCATAAAATAGGAACTTACCGTCTTCTGATGTTGAGCCTAAACGAAGTTGACTGCCAATAAGAGAATCTGAAGCGTGAATATCACCTGCAACATCAAGCTTAGTCGATGGAGTGGATGTGCCTATTCCGACATAATCAGTCCCAGTCTCCAATCTGACCACTGTTCCATCATCTACCCATCCTCCAACCCCGCCAGTTCCTAATCCAGCTACGGCAGCGCTATCTGCCACCAGCGCCCGGTAAGCATAGGGTATGCTGGTTAACCTTATTCTGGGTGAGAGTTCTGGATCAGATTCAACTGTGATCCCCAGATACCTCAGAGTGTCGTTGAACACAGATGAAGGTATGGGAGTTGTGCTTCCCAATATCACATTGAATAACCCGTTTTCAACTGATATCCCGGTCTGGGCTTCAGTCCACAAAGCTGATCCACCAGAGGATTGACTGTAGATTTTGAAGGTTAAGTTATAGTCCCCATTCAAAGGATTCCCTCCGGTATCTGTGAGCATTCCCTGGTAATTCATCAGGAAGGGAATCCCAGCCCAGCACACGGCAGCAGCCAGCATAAATGCCCCAATGACCGCTCCCACAAGAAGCTTTTTCATTACGGGACTCCTTTCGGTTTAAGGATTAACGTTTAAGGTAAATATCTGATATTTGTCCTTTTTGTCAAGTAGTTTTTATGGTTACAGATGCCTACATGTTAAGAGAGGATACGATTTTATCCCTGCCAGCACGAATAGAATTCGTGCCTACAATTGCTCATCAGATTTTTCGTGGTGTTGGGTCCCCAGACCCGACAGATAATTGGGCTTTCCCGTCAGGTCAGGGGACCTGGCGGCACCAATACGGTCTCCTCTACATAATAAAAAGCCCACCTTGAGGCAAGGTGGGCTACCGGATCCCGACCCCTGGAAAACTAAAGTTTTCCTCTACATATTAAAACCCTGAGTGCTTTTGTAGTTGCCCAATTCATTGGGCTTCTTTTAGCCGATTAATCGGCAAACTACAAATTTGCTTGACAAATCAAGTGACTACAAGTCTGTTTCATCTGTTGGGAATCTCTATAGGATGGGATTTATCCCCTCTCTTCCCTTGGAAAACTGAAGTTTTCCGCTACATTTTAAAATTTCAGCGGGCAAGGAGCTTTTCGATTTTTTGGGCCACCATGCTTGCAGCTCCGTCGTAATTTGCCATTACCGCAGCGGTATAACCATTATCCAGATACATATCCAGGTTGGCATTGATGCCCGGCGCTCCTCCACCGTGGCCGATTATCCGCTGACCGTTTACCATTCGATCCTGGAAAAGATAGGCATACATTGTACCGGGTCCCCTCTGGGTCTTGCCTGTGGTCAGGGTATCAAAGGACTCCCTGTTAATAAGCTTATTTGAACGCAAAGCTATGTCGAATTTCAAAAGGTCTTCCACTGTTGAAAACCCCCCTCCAGCCGGTCCGCCCTTGACTGTATGCATGAATAGATTATTACGCCATTTGCTGTCGGGACCGCGATTTCCCTCATAATCCATTTTAGTATAACCTATGGCCAGATTGGGCACCGGAGTATCCATTTCATAGCAGTCGGTATTGATCATTCCAGCAGGTTTAGAGATGTTCTCCCTGATGTAATCGTAGTAGTCCTGGCCAGTAACTTTCTCAATAATCATTCCCAGAACAATGGGTCCGGAATTGCTGTAATGAAAGTCCGTGCCTGGCTCGAAAAGCAAGGTGTCGTCGAAAGCCAGCTCCCCCAGCTGACTTACGGTCTTGATCTCCCACCAGGGTGCATCAAATATCTCATCCCAGTAATCCTGCATTCCGGAGGTATGGCTCAAAAGATGATGAATGGTTACCTTTTCTGCAATCTCCTTGCGAGGCAGATCGAGCAAGTATTTGCCCACAGGATCATTTAAAGATATTTTCCCCTGCTCCACCAGCTGCATAATTGCCACTCCGGTGAACATCTTGTTCATTGATCCCAGGTTGAATTTGGTGTCCAGCTGAATGGGGACATTGTATCGCTTGCTTGCCAGACCGTATGCCCGGGTGTAAAACGGTTTGCCGTTTTTTGCGATCAAAACAGTCCCTGAAAACCGATCATTGGAGACCAAGTGATCCAGATAACGGTCGAGAAAGTCAACCATCTCCTGATGCGTCAACTCGCCTTCCGGTACTTCAAATCCGGGTTCTTCCCCGGGCCGGACAGAGAGCCGGTCCAGCTTGTGGGGAGGGAGCGTATCGACCATTATTGTTAGATCAACCCACTCCATCTCACCGTCGGGATTTTTAGCTTGTAAAAGCACCGAGAGGGAGTAATTCTCTGAATCCCCAATCCGATAAAGTGTCGCACCGCCCAGATCAGAATAGACCTGCTTGAAAAACTCTAAACGCTTCTCAAAGGCGCCCTCCCGCTCTTTCCAGTGATCTTTGATGAAGCTTTTCCACTGATCCTCATCACCAGAGTTGAATGAATTTAAAAGAATTGTTAATAACCTGCCCGCAGGAGTATCTGGTATCTCAGGCTGAGAAGCCTGAACGCTTGAGGAAAATAAAAGGACAATTACTAAGATACAGAAGATAAGTTTACAATTACCTGGTCTATACATATTACCTCCTTTCTAAGGGGAATAAAATAACAAAATCTAAGCTCAATTCCTCCACTTTTTTAAATATTTACAAAAAAATCTGGATGAAGTTCCAATGCTTTGTGATTTTTTGAAAATAATGCTTTTAAATTTATATTTTAGAATCCAATTGACTTTTTGAAAAAGACAGGTAAAATGAAAAAAAGATACTATTAATAAAAATTATTTCTGGAGTTATAATATGAACAATGACCGAATAAACTTGATACCAAATATTGAGGACATTAAAAAAGCTTTTGAAAGGATCAAGCCATTCATAAAAAGAACCCCTGTATTAACCTGCAAAAGCCTGGACCAGATTACAGGTGCTGAGCTTTTTTTCAAATGTGAGAACTTTCAGAAAGTGGGTGCCTTCAAATTTCGCGGGGCAGTCAATGCTGTTTTCTCCCTTACTGAGGAGGAAGCTAAACGGGGTGTGGCTACCCATTCCTCAGGAAATCATGCCCAGGCTTTAGCTCTGGCAGCTAAAATCAGGGGTATAAAAGCATATATAGCTATGCCTAAAAGCGCTCCTCAGGTGAAAATAGACGCGGTGAAGGGGTATGGAGGAGAGATAATACCCTGTGAGCCCACATTGAAATCCAGGGAGGAGACCTTAAAGCAGGTGGTTAAAGATACTGGTGCTGTTTTTATACATTCATCCAATGACCATCGGGTAATAGCTGGTCAGGGAACTGCATCTCTGGAGCTTTTGGAGGAGGTCGAAAACCTGGATGCGGTTATGGTTCCAGTGGGTGGAGGAGGACTTTTAGGCGGAACAGCACTGACTTTTTCCAGCCTTTCACCTTCTACTAAGGTCATCGGGGTGGAACCAGAAGGTGCAGATGACGCCTACCGATCTTTCGCACAAAAAATATTGATCCCCTCGACAAACCCCAGAACCATAGCAGATGGTCTTTTAACCTCGCTGGGTGATCTTACTTTTCCCATCATGAGAAGACACGTGCACCAGATGGTAACTGTAGGCGAAGATGCCATAGTGTCCTCTATGCGTCTTATCTGGGAACGAATGAAGATCGTTATCGAGCCCTCATCCGCTGTTCCTTTTGCTGCTTTCTTGGAAAATAAAATTAACCTCAAGGGTAAAAGAGTAGGGATTGTAATCTCCGGTGGGAATGTTGATCTGGACAAACTTCCCTGGGTTTAGTTATTGCTATAGAAATTAAATCTTATAAGCTCTGTATCCCTGAAATTCTTTAATGATACTTTAAACACAAGTAATTAAATTAAGTCTTTCCCAGTTTTCTTATAATACCCAGAATAATATTAAATCTGGGAACTTTCATCATATATTCTTCATACTTTTTGCCAAATTTTTCAATACCTGAGCTGTCTCCCTCTAAACCACCCAGATAAAATATAATCACAATTGGAATTCCCAGGATTATGACTAACCAATGCTGGGAAATAAGTATGAATGCCAGACTCAGAAGCATCCCGGCTAAAAACTGGGGATGCCTGACCATGCTATAGATATTTGTATCCACCAACCTGGTGGTCTTTACATAGCTTTCCCCTTGTGGAACCCTTCCTTTTTTCTTGAAAACGTAGATGGGAAGCCATCCTAAAATGGCTGAGATTATCCAAAAACCCGTTCCGATTATCTTTAAGCTGGGGATTTTCCCGTGATTAAAATAAATGATAAAGAAAATAATCTGAGCAATCATTAAAACAGAGAGTATGCCGTGGAAAAGTATGTGAGTTGTTTTTTTCTTTTGATTTTCCATTCTTTTTCTCTCAGTTATATTTTACATACGCAATTGATTTCTATTTTCCAAGGAATTATCTCTGAATGCATAACGCTGTTAATTCTATGAAATGAATTCCAGGTAAAAGGATTATTTGACATTATTTAGTTCTTGTCGAATCAATTTTTTGACTATACATTCTTCTGGATATTTAAAGGTAAGAATAACATAATCTAATGCTCTAATTTAAAACACTAAATGTGGAGGCAAGGTATGGAAAGAATAGTTTTGTTTTTTGCAATTTGTTTATTGGGGCTGATTATTTTTTGCTCAACCGTTGCATCTGAAGAAAATCAACCCGGGCTTTCACTGAGAGAAACCTTTGACATCTATGTCAAATCGATTCAAAAATCAGACCTGGAAGGACTTTTTACCACTGTAACCGACGGTAACGATTTCTTTTTCCTTACTGCTGACGGGAAAATCCTTGATCGCGATGAATACTACAAGTTTCATCAGGACTGGTTCAAAGAAACCGATTGGGAAATGCCCGTGGAGGTGCTGAAGGTTGAAGAAGGAAAAGAACACGGCTATACAAACGCAATTTTCTATTATAGAGCTAAAACTACCGATGGCAACATTTACAACCTGGATTCCTATTTCACCATGATCTTCCGCAAGGAGGATGGGATGTGGAAGGTGGTGGCAGATGTTTGTACTCCCATCAAACGATACATAATCCTACCTGATTCGGATGTCAAGTATGATATGGATCAGATGTATCTTTTCGATATCATAAAGAATCGCCGCACCGTGCGAAAATTCAAACCCACCCCGGTCCCTGATAAACATATTAAAAAGATCCTGAATGCAGCCCGTTATGCCCCCACTGCAGGGAATGCCCAACCCTGGAAGTTTGTGGTGATTCAGAACAGGCAGCGCCTGTATTCGCTCTCTGAACTGCTCAAAAGATCCTGGGAGGAGAGAGTAAATGCACATCAGGATTTGGATGCAGAAAAAAAGAGATCCTATATAGAGGGTGGTAAAGAATCCATCCAAAATGTAATGACTGCACCGGTCTATATAATGGCCTTCGTGGACTCAACAGCTTATCCTAAATACGCTTTGTGGGATGGTTGTCTGGCTGTGGAGAACCTTATGCTGGCTGCTAAAGCTTTAGGATATGGAACCGGATTTTTCACCACCTATTTTCCCGAAGAAGTGGTGAAACCATTTGTCAAAGCACCAGATAACCTTCAGTTTCTGTGTGCCACCCCTGTGGGTATGCCGGAGGAATGGCCAGAGATGCCCCAGAAAAAGGATCTGGAGGAATTTATCATCTATGATAGTTTTGGGACAGAGTGAGACTGTGCATTTACTCAGCCAATCTTAAGCAGGAGATGATCTGCCAAATAAAAATCAAGTCATTTCATTAAAGAATGAACTTTTAGAAACGTATGCATATTAATTCGTTTTAAACTACTGAAGATATACAATGTTTGAGTTTATCATAAGTTCTTTGGCTGCTATTTTCGTGGTTATGGATCCTCTGGGAGCCATACCAGTGTTTTTGGTGACCACTGAGGGGGATACACCGGAGAAACGAAATAGAATTATCAAACGAGCCTGCTGGGGTGCTTTCATTATTTTGGTTGCTTTTGCCCTTCTGGGTGCAGTGATATTCAGAATTTTTGGGATAACCTTCGCTGCCTTCAGGATTGCTGGAGGTATTCTGCTTCTCAAGGTATCCCTGGATATGCTTTACGCCAGAAGGCCAGGAAGCCACATCACCATAGGTGAGGAGAAGGACGCAGCGCAAAAAGAGGACGTAGCTATTGTCCCTTTAGCCATGCCCATGCTCAGCGGTCCTGCCACCATTGCCACAGTTTTAGTTCTTATGGAGAAATCCAGCTCCACGCTCCAGTCAGCTATTGTGATTATCTCAATTTTTTTGGTCTGTTTGCTTACTTACGTTATCTTAAGAAGTTCAAACCTAATTTTCCGCAAATTAGGGCAAACCGGTGTGAATATCCTTGTTAGGATAATGGGTTTGATCCTTCTGGCCTTGGCCATACAATTTGTATTCGACGGCATAAAGCAGATGCTTTTCAAATGAAGACAGATAGTTTGGATAAATTTTGAAAAACCATCAAAGCAATTAACAAATGAGTTTTGGATTGAGTTATTGGCATCTTATGGTCAATTAAATATTTAGTTCAACCGGCCTAACTAGTTTCACCAGGATGAAAAATAGTGAGAAATATTCAGCAATAAAAAATGAATTGCTTGCTAAAGGAGCCTCGTTGGTTGGTTTTGCTGACTTGAGTAAAATACCATCTGATACTCGAGATTTTATGAGATATGCCCTTTCAATTGCTGTGGCCTTGGATCCGACTATAATAGCTGGTATTCGTAAAGGTCCGACCCAAAAGTATCGTCTGGAGTATAAAAGAGTTAATGCACTTCTATCGAAATTAGCTGATTATGCAGCGGGTATGTTAAGGGACTGGGGATATAAAGCGATTCCCAAAGCCCCTACCAATGTGGGAATCGATCCAAAGACCCAGAGCACGATTCTTCCTCATAAAACCGTTGCTACCCGGGCGGGATTGGGGTGGATAGGTAAATGTGCGCTTTTGGTTACTAAGGAATTTGGTACTGCCATTAGGCTTACCTCGGTTCTTACGGATGCTGAGTTAGAAACAGCGATTCCCACGGATCAATCGTTATGCGGTGATTGTGAAGATTGCGTGAAACTCTGTCCCGGAGGTGCTGCCTCAGGAAAAAACTGGAGTGTGAACCTAAATCGAGATTCGTTCTTCGATGCTTTTGCCTGTGCCAGTGCTGCCAGAGAATGTGCAATAAAAAGGATTGATATCGACGATACCATCTGCGGGATCTGTATTTCAGTCTGTCCCTGGACTGAAAAATATATTAAGAATAAAACGGGCAAATAACAGAAAATTGAAAAAAGCCATATGTGAACTAATGCTGGGGCTGGGATGGTGTTTGAGTACAAAAAAGACCGAATGGTTTTTAAACCATCCGGTCTTGGATTATAAATTAGTCTTTTTTGAGTTAGAAGCCTATGCGGACCCCGGTTCGGATGATGTAGAGCGAGCCGGTTTCTATCCCGTATACATATCCTTCATCATCAGTCAAATCATAATAAACAGCATCAGCAGTGAAAGAGACCTTTTCTGTGATTTTGTATTCCCCACCAAATGAGAGTTGATACTGAGTGTAAGCCAGATCGGAATAATCGATAATGGGGGTGTAGTCGTAATCTGCCGAAGCGACATTATCAAAAACCTCATCCGGAACCTCAGTCATATCAGTTATATCCATTGTCCCTTTGCTGTTGATGAAGCTTCCGCTCAGTGTGAGATTTAATTTCTGTGTTGCCAGGAAAAGAATATTGGCGGAAAGGGTAAGGGCTTTGCTTTCATACTCGGTCTGGGCAAAAAAGGATCCGTAATGCTCTTGTTCGCCACCAACTGTGGCGTTAACCACGCCCCCTCACCCATCCATCATGGCCACAGCTGCCAGGCCGTTGGATTTATTGTATATATAGCTCAGATTGCCGAAGAAATTCCATTTGGGGGTGGGTGTGAGATTAAACGAGAAAGTGGGCTGCAGTTTGGTCTGTTTTAGATCCAGAGTGTCAATGTCGCTGTTAGTTCCCAGGCTGGCCCTTAAACTGGCAGAAAGGCTGGCTTTGGGGCTGGGTCTCAGGTTTAGATTCAGCTCCACTCCGTTAACCAGGGTGGGTTGGTTGGTTACCTGTCCGTATCTCAATTCCTCACGCTGATAGTAATAGAAGGGTGAGGGATAGTTCTTACCCGGATTTTCGAAGATCAGATTATAGGGGGCAGGATTTTTTATGCTTTCCAGGAAAAACTTAAGGAGCCCGGTGAATTTAGAAGTGGGCCGGTATTTTCCTCCTATGGAGAATTTGAGCTTATTGGTTTTTTCATCTGCGCCCGCTTCAGGATAGTCATCTCTTTTTATCTGCTGGTATCCTGCTGAAAATGAAAGCCGGTATTTCCTCTGGGGCTGGTAGATGAATTCAGCTGAACCTTTAGCCTCGGTTCGGGTGAGATTGGAATAACGAATGAAGTCGAATTGTTCAGAATCTTCTAGTGCAGGATCTGTCTTCCCCCAAGGTGGATTGTCAACTCCTACTGTGTCGTTTTCGATTCGGTTTAGCGAGGCTTGTGCAATGAATTTGGTTTTTAAGCTGGGATTCACCACGTACTTCAAAGTCCCGCCGTTACTTTTAATTTCCAAGCCTTCGGAGATGTTCTTGGCCTGGGAGTTGGTGAAACTACCGAAAATTTTGCTTTTCCCCATTTGGGTTGAAACCTTGACCGTATGAGCCAGCTTCTGGTTCTGGGAGAGTTTGCCAAATGGGACCTCTTCTCCGCTGAAAATAACCCTGCCCGAAAGATCAGTGCCATTGATGGGGTTTTGAGCTGTGTCGTAAAACGCAACTGGCACGGGCGCTTCCGATTTGAAAGAGCGAAAACTGAACATATAGGACAGAAACACATTACTTGGATTAATTTCAAATCCCAGGGATGCGGAATGGGTGCGGCGGTCAACATCCACTGATTTGGAGACCAAATGGCAGGAGGAGCAGTGCATGGACACTATTTTTTGATCCTCCCCTTTCTCCAGAATGGAACGGTGAGCTGCAATGAGTTTCAGTTTGGCTTTGCCGGGCACTTTGACTTCAAAGTCCGATTTTATCTGATGCCGGGTATAACCGAAATCGGCATTGGGAGTTTGATCCTCATGGGTAACCATTTTCCCTCCACCGGGTGGGGAGGCGGATTGATTTGTGGCCTCCCGGACCATCAGATTACTCAAAAGATCTTTCTCCCTCTGTCGGTAAAATGAACTATAGGATACCTTTCCGGATAGAACCTCTTTTGATCTTCCCGAAAGCTCAAGTGAAATTCTTTTGGAGTCGTAGTAATGCCCGGAGAACCAGAGATTTTTTTCACCTTTATAGCCGGAGTAATTCAGCAAAACCTCAGGTAAAGCACCCTCTTTTCCACTATCGAACTCTCCCACCTTTTTGTAGAAATCGTTGAGTCCGGTATAGTGACCCCCTAACCAGAGGCTCCAGCTGGAAAAACTTGGCTCATCCTGGGAGAATGTGGGAGAGGAGGAAATCAACAGCCCGACTATTATCAACAAACTAATTAAAACGCATACGTCTGTTTTTTTCATATTCCTCTCCTTATCTTGTTAATGCTTTTCCAGCACCTGAAGTGGACTGGGATGGAAGGTCGGATCCATGAATCTCGGAGTGGCACTGAGTGCATTTGGTCAGAAAAGCTTCCTTCATGCCTTCCTTTGTGGATAAGCCTGACCTCTCAGGGTGCAGGGGAACTGTAAATTCTCCCTCCACTCCTAAAAGTGTGGTATGAAAATGCATGGAATGGCAGGACAAACACAAAAAGGGTTCGTTCTGCACAAGCATTTTGTCAGCCACGGTTCCGTGAGGGTCATGGCAGATTTTGCAGTCCTCATTGACCGGATCATGCTCGAAAATAAAGGGTCCCTGAAGAGAGGAGTGGCAGGAGAAACAGAGTTCGCGGCTATCGCCTCCGAAAGCGTGTTTAACTTCCCCGGAGTGAGGTGAATGACAATCCGAACAGCTGATCACGCCCTCCAAAACTGGATGATGTGAAGGCATCTGAGCCTGAGCCATCTTATCAGGATGACAGCCAAAACAGAGCTGGGGCTGTGGTTTAGCTAAAAGACTCTTCTCCTGGGAGTGAATCCTGTGGCAGTCGCTGCATCCCCCTGCCATTTCGGAATGGGTTGAGCCGAGCCAGGAAGTGAAATCTATACCCCGGTGACAATTAAGGCACAGGTTTACTCCAGTGCGGGTATAATCTCTGGCGGGATTAATAATCAAGGCTACATCTCCTTCCTCTGCGTGCCGGGAACCAGGACCATGACATGATTCACAGGTATTCCCATCTCCCACGGACAGGCGGGCATGGATATTATCTTTAAATCCCTCAGTGATATCCTCATGACAGGCTGAGCAAACCTCATCCCCCACCACCACTGCAGCGGGAGGGGAATCTCCCAATACATAAGCTGCTGAAATAAGAAGAAAAGAGAAGATGAAAAGATAAACCCCTACTTTAAATCGAAGTGGGGTGAATTTTAGAATTCTCAATATATACCTCCTTTCCTTGTATGTATCAGGTCATTGTTTCTTGATTTGAACATTTCTATAAGCCTCTTGCATGAAGTAAATCTATATAATATTGCCAGATTACCTACATAGTATAACTTATTTTAGGAATTGGTTATAATTTTGTCAAGGGGAAAATGAATTGAATACTGTGTTAATCTTGATTCTAAAACTTCTCAATCAAACATTCACAGCTTTAAATCATTGTCTTCTGATGGTTTAGAAATCATCACTAAAAAAGATTGACTCATTTTATTTTGGAATTATCTTTAGTTGAATATAGAACAAAAGAGCTATGAGAAGGAATATTAAAATTTTCAGCATCCTGGGGATCGATATCTATATCCATTATTCCTGGTTCATAATTTTAGCTTTGGTTACCTATAGCCTGGCATTCTCATATTTTCCTGCTCAGCTCCCGGGTCAAACCAAATCCACCTATTGGTTAATGGGTGGAGTATCTGCCCTGCTTTTGTTTGCCTCTGTTTTGCTGCACGAGCTGGCTCATTCGGTAGTTGCCAGAGAGGGTAAGCTAAAAGTAGATAAAATCGTTCTTTTCCTGTTCGGGGGTGTTTCCCAAATAGCAGAGGAACCTAAATCAGCCAAAGAGGAATTCAAAATGGCCTTTGCCGGTCCTCTGATAAGCTTTATTTTAGCTGGGATTTTCGGGATAATCTGGGTATTTATTATGTTGCCTCTCAGGCACCAGGTCTTAAGCTCCATATTCAGCTATCTGGCCATTATCAATCTGATCTTAGGTGTTTTTAATCTTCTGCCCGGCTTCCCCCTGGATGGGGGGAGGATCCTGAGAGCTTACTGGTGGAATAAAACTAAAGATCTTCACCGGGCAACTCTTCTGGCTACTAATGCGGGCAAAGGACTGTCCATATTAATGATTCTTCTGGGCGCCTTCCAGATCTTCGCTGGATATCTTATTGGTGGTGTCTGGCTGATTTTTATCGGATTTTTCCTGCGCCAGGCTGCTGAAGCCGGGTATCAAAGGGTAATGGTTCAAGATCTCCTTTCCGGAGTTAAAGTAAAAGAGCTGATGAGCCAGAACCCGGTCTGTGTTTCCCCGGAGATGAGCGTCTCCCAGGTGGTGGAGGAATACTTTATGAGGTACCGCTATACCAGTTTTCCTGTTTGTCAATCGGGTCAGGTTCTGGGAATCATCACCTTGCAATCTGTTAAGGAAATCCCCAGGGAGAATTGGAAGGATGAAACTATCAGAGACAGTTTCACGCCAGTTTCTCCTGAGCACATACTTCACCCTGAAGATGAAACAATTGAGGCTTTAAGAAAGATCATCACCAGCGACCTGGGAAGATTACCTGTGGTGGAAAATAACCGGATTGTGGGTATTCTGAGCAGAAAAGATGTAATGAACCTGTTGGTGATCAAAACGGATCTGGCATTCCGAAAGTAATCTATCTAATCTGAAAATGTCCCGTGGTGTCATATTCTCTCTTCAAAGGCCGAGAGTGTTCAAAAAATCAAAGGGAAAATAATCTTTAATGATTAAGGTCCTTTTTAAAAATAGGGTGGATGCGGGTCAAAATCTTGCCCAGGCTTTGAAGGAGATGAAGCTGGATTTTAAAAAGCCGATTGTACTTGGAATTCCCCGGGGCGGGATTCCCGTAGGGTATGTTTTAGCCAAAACCTTAGGCTGTGAGCTGGATACTATTGTTTTAAGAAAAATTCCCATCCCCTCAGATCCAGAGGCAGGATATGGTGCGGTAACAATAGATCGAACGGTTATCCTCAACCAGGAGATGCTCCCTCATCTTCGCCTATCAAAGGAGGAGATGGATCAGGGAATTGAATCGGTTTATCAGGAGGTTAAAAGAAGAAATCAGCTATATCGAGAGGGAAGACCTTTCCCGGAACTTAAAGGAAGATCGGTTATCCTGACCGATGATGGTTTAGCCACAGGTTACACCATGCTGGGGGCAATCAAGTTCTGCCGGAATAAAAAGCCAAAAGAGATCATCGTGGCAGTGCCAGTAGCCTCAGACAGTGCAGCGGAGTTGATTGAACCTGAAGCTGATCAGTTTATCGTTTTGCATATCAGCCACTCGTTTTATTTTGCAGTAGCCTCTTTTTACCAAAGATTTGAAGATATGTTGGATGATGAAGTGGTCGAAATTTTGGAGAAAAGCAAAAAAAAGGATTAACAAGGAGGTAAAGGGTGAAAATCTTGGTTGTCTATTACAGTATGTATGGTAATGTTTTTAAGCTGGCTCAGGCTGTAGCTTTGGGTACTAAAGAGGTAGAGGGAACTCATGTTAACCTGAAGACTGTGCCTGAGCTGGTTCCTCAGGAGATAATTGACAAATCTCCTGCTGTTAAAAAAGCAAAGGAGGAGCAGAAAGATATCCCCATTGCTACAATGGATGATCTGGCTGAAGCTGATGGGGTGATATTTGGCTCCCCTACCAGATTTGGTAATATGTGCGCTCAGCTCAGACAGTTTCTGGATCAAACCGGAGGTTTGTGGCAAAAGGGTGCTCTGATAGGAAAGCCTGCTGGTTTTTTCTGCAGCACCGGAACACTGCACGGGGGACAGGAGACTACCCTGGTCTCCATGATGCTGACTCCAATCCATCATGGAATGCTCATTGTGGGACTTCCTCCTTCCGAAGAAAAGCTTTATGTGACCAAAGGCGGCGGTTCGTTCTATGGAGCCAGCTCGGTTTCAGGGGGGAAGGCGGATAAACCACCTACTGAAGATGACCTTGATCTGGCTAAAGCCTTAGGTAAAAGGGTGGCAGAAATTGCCAGGAAGTTAAGGTCATAGAATGACAATGAGAATAGACGGAAGTTACGGTGAGGGTGGAGGTCAGATCCTGCGCACTACACTCTCCTTAGCTTCTGTGCTGAAAAAAGAAGTCCAGATACAAGATATCAGAAAAGGGAGAAAAGTACCCGGACTTCAACCCCAGCATCTAACCTGCGTGGATGCCTGCAAGGAGATAACAGATGCCGAAGTAGAAGGGAATAAACTCCAGTCACTGGCACTGAGATTTTCCCCGAAAACCATAAAAGGAGGAAAGTTTATTTTCGATGTAGCTAAGATAAAAGGGAGCGCAGGTTCGGTCTCTCTGGTACTGCAAAGCATTCTCCTCCCACTCCTTTTCGTTGAAAAACCCTCAGAAGTTGTAATTAAAGGCGGTACCCACGTTTCCTGGAGCCCTGCTTTTACCTATCTTCAACAAGTATTTTTCCCCACAATCAGAAAAATGGGGTGTGAGGTTAATGGAAAAATAGCAAAATGGGGGTGGTATCCTAAAGGTGGAGGAGAGGTCACTTTTTTGATTAATCCTTTAGAAAAATTTCTGCCCTTAAATTTATTGGAAAGGGGAAAGTTGCTTAAACTTTCCGGAATCTCATCTGTTTCCAATCTCCCCATCTCAATAGCAAAGCGTCAGAGGGATCAGGCTTATAGGATCTTGAAAGAAAAAAAATTCTCTTCAGAAATTGAATTGGTGGATGCTCCCTCTTTGGGTAAGGGGACTTTTTTCTTTATTCTGGCGGAGTTTGAAAATAGCCTGGCAGGTTTCAGTTCTCTGGGAGAAATCAAAAAAAGGGCAGAAACAGTGGCAGAGGAAGCATGTGAGCAATTTTTTGAATTTATGGAATCAAATGCTGCCCTTGAAAAGCATTTAGCTGATCAGCTCATTCCCTATCTGTCACTTACAGGCGATAAATCCTCTTTTACTGTTTCATCTGTTTCCCAGCATCTTTTGACCAATATCTGGGTGGTGAAAAACTTCCTTCCCGTAAGAATAGAAGTAGAGGGAAAAGAAGGAGAAAAAGGTAAAATATTAATCGATTCATCTGAGATTAAGAATAAAATAAGAATTTAAAAAATTCCTTGATTTCGGTTTTATAATTGCTATTATTCAAAATGTGATTTTTACAACTAAAAGCTATGAACTATTGACTATGGACCATCATGGGGCAGTAGCTCAGCTGGGAGAGCATCTCGTTCGCAACGAGAAGGTCGGCGGTTCGAATCCGCTCTGCTCCAGAAATTCGCTGAAGCGAATTTCTGGTTATTGGTTATTGGTGGATAGTAGATGGTGTTAAAAAAATGGGTTCAGAAGAAGTTTTTAGCTTTGAGAAGTTGAGAGTTTACCAAGGATCTTTGGATTTTTCAAAGGAAATGTACAAATTGACAAAAAAGTTCCCTAAAGATGAAATCTTCGGAGTAACTTCCCAGCTTAGAAGAGCTGCCACCTCTGTTCCGCTGAATATCGCAGAGGGAAGTAGTTTGACCAAAAAGGAGTTTAAAAGTTATTTAAGAAGGTCAAGAACATCACTTTATGAATGTGTGCCTCTCTTGAATATAGCTTTAGAGAATAGATATATCTCTGAAGTTCAGTTCAAAGCTATGTATCAGGATTCTATTAAGTTAGCAAAATCCATTAGCGCATTAATTGGTGCTGTGAAATAACTTTTACCAATAACTATGAACCATAAACCATTGACTAAAATTGCGAAGCAATTTTTTCTCTCGTGCTAGACGGGGAGCTAGCGGTGCCCTGTAGCCCGGAATCCGCTACACCGGGGTCGAATCCCCACTTGAGGTTTTCTGCTTTTTGAAAGGAGTTTTGAGCAAGTGATGATGAAGGTCAGGTCCTGCGCAACACAAGGTCGCCCAACCCCGTCAGGACCGGAAGGTAGCAGCGGTAAGCGATTCTTGGGTGTGCCGCGGGTTAGCCTGGCTGGAGTTAACTACCCAGAGCCCTTTAAAAAAAGAAAATCAAGGGTGGGTGCACGGGAGATCTTAGTATACGGAAAACGGTATACAGAAAACAGCCAAAAGCAAGAAAGGCTTTAAGAGATGTCTTATCTGGTAATGGCAAGAAAATACAGGCCCTCCACCTTCGATGAAATTGTGGGCCAGGATCATATCACCCAGACTCTGGTTAATGCCATCGGTTCCCAGAGATTGGCTCACTGCCTTCTTTTTGCCGGACCCCGGGGTACGGGAAAAACGACCACCGCCAGAATCCTGGCTAAAGTTCTGAATTGCGAAAAGGTTAAATCTGCGGTTCCCTGTAATAAATGCGATTCCTGCAAGGAGATCGATCTGGTAAGATCCATTGACGTGTTTGAGATGGATGCTGCCTCCAAAAGCAAAGTGGATGACGTAAGGGAATTGATAATCGAGGGAGTCAAATACTCTCCGGTGAGGGGCAAGTATAAAATCTATATCATAGACGAGGTTCAGATGCTTTCCGCCTCGGCCTTCGATGCTTTGCTCAAAACCATCGAGGAGCCTCCTAAAAACGTGGTCTTCGTTTTTGCTACTACTGAACCCCATGAGGTCCCAGCCACCATTTTATCCCGCTGCCAGAGATTTGATTTCAGGAGGATAGCTTTTGATGATCTGGTCAAATATATTAAAGACATAGCCAAAAAGGAGAAGATAAAGATCTCCGATGATGCGATCTATGTCTTAGCCCGGAAAGCTGACGGCTCTGCCAGGGACTGCCTTTCACTTCTGGATCAGGTGATCGCTTACGGGGGTAACGAGGTAAACAAGGAACTGGTGGAAAAGACCTTAGGCTTGGTGGATCAGGAAACACTCTTTAAGCTCTCAGATATAATTCAAAAAAAGGACACAAAGGGTGGAATTGTTCTGCTTAATACCCTGGTGGATTCAGGAACCGATATTCCAGAATTCGTGTCCAGTTTTTTAGATCACCTGAGAAACATCCTGGTAGCTAAAGTGGGCGGTGACTCAGAGAAGCTTTTCGACCTGTCCAAAGATTACATTAAAAGATACCAGGAAGAGGCAGAGAAATTTACAGATACGGACATTCTGAGGATGATCAGCATCGTGGGCGAGCTTTCCAATTCCTTGCGAAAGACGTCTGAGCCCAAAGTTCATATGGAGGTAGCCCTGATGAAGCTGATAAAGATGGAATCCAGCATAAGCCTGGAGGATGTAATCCGGAAACTGGATAATCTTAAGAGTAAGGGCAATCCAAAAGGAAATCCATCTCCGGTGGAATATAAACCTGTAATTCCTGAAGAGCAGAAAAAGGAAAACAAACCGGAAAGCACCGCCATTCCCAAAGCTGAAAAAATGGATCTTGATTTTGAGAAGGTAAAACAGGGTTGGGAAAAAGTCTTGATGAAAGTCAAAGAGAAAAAGCTTTCCCTGTGGACCTGCTTGGTGGAAGGTGAGCCGGTGGATTTTGACGGCAGATTTATCGGGATCGAGTTTCAAAATGGAAGGAAATTCCACAAATACCAGGTAGAAAAAAAGGAAAACAAACAGCTGATTGAGGAGATGCTCAATGAAATCTACAATTTCCCTTTAAGGCTCAGATTCAGTCTGGATGAGAACAAGAATACCCCGTTCAAAAAGAGCAAAACCGATCCGGGGGGTAAAAAGAAGATCGATATCGAGAAGATAAAACAAAGCGATCCAATAATTAAAAACATCCTGGATAATTTCCAGGGCGATATTCTGGACAGAGAGGAAATCTAAAGGAGGAAAAAATGGCAAAAGGTCTGGGAAACATTATGAAGGAAATGCAGAAAATGCAGGCGAAAATGGAGGAGATACAAAAGGAGCTGGAAAACAAAAGGGTGGAGGGAACAGCAGGGGGAGGCATGGTCAAAGTCGTGGCCAACGGAAAACAGGAGATACTGGAGATAAAGATCGATCCGGAGGTGGTCAATCCGGACGACGTGGAAATGCTGGAGGATTTGATAGTTGCTGCCGTGAACCAGGCCAAGGAAAAAGCCCAGGAGCTCCAGATGGAGGATATGTCCAAACTCACTGGCGGACTTAAAATTCCGGGACTTCCGTTGTAGAATTTACCGTAGCACCGATAAATTCCTTCCCATGAAATCCTGCACTTATGGTGAAACGGTTGGAAAACGAGAAGGAATCACTCTAATAAGGAGGAAAACAGATGAGAACAAAAGCGAAGAGGAAAAATCCAGATATAATCGTAAAAGATGGAAAACCAAGCGGGGTGATACTGGATATAAAAGAATATCAGAGAATCCTTGAGCGTTTGGAGGATGTAGAAGATTTAAGGGAACTGGAACAGATGAGAAAGAAACCTCTTAAGTTCAGAAAGCTCACTGATTTTCTTAAGGAGAATAAAGCCGGTGTATGAGGTTTATTTGGAGAGCAAGGCAGAGCGTGATTTTAAGCGACTCTCTCCTTACAATTTTTCTCAAATTATCGCTCATGTAAAAGCTCTGGCTAAAAATCCAAGGCCTAAGGGTTCTCATAAGCTCGCTGGTTCAAAAATCGATTGGCGTATACGGATTGGAGAGTATAGAGTACTCTATGAGATTCACAGGAAACAAAAGAAAGTTAAGATAATGCGAATTAAACATCGGCGTGAGGTCTACCGAAAATAAGGTGTAACCGGAATTTGTATTGAATATAAAGAGTTAATTTGCTAAAATACCATAAAAAAACCACAGGGCACGAATGAATTCGTGCCTACAAAATCTCTTAAAATGGCTTCAATAACTGATTCTATTGATAAATTGATCGAGGAGTTTTCCAAATTGCCTGGCATCGGGCGGAAAAGTGCCCAGAGGCTGGCTTTCTATGTGCTCAAAATAAAAAAGGATGAGGCTAAAAAGCTGGCTTCTGCTATTCTTGCGGTCAAAGACAAGGTTACCTATTGCTCGGTCTGTTTTAACTTAACAGAAGAGGATCCCTGCAAGATTTGTAAAGACAAAGAAAGGGACAGCTCCCTTATATGCGTGGTGGAGGAAGCCAACGACGTCACGGCTGTTGAAAATACCAACCAATATAAAGGTCTTTATCATGTTCTGGGCGGCGTGCTTTCACCTCTGAACGGAATCGGTCCGGATGAGCTGAGGGTAAAGGAGCTGATGTTAAGGTTGAAAAAAGGCGTCAAAGAGGTGATTTTAGCCACCAATCCCTCCACTGAGGGTGAAGCAACTGCAGTTTACCTTTCGAAGCTGATAAAACCTATGGGAATAAAGGTGACCAGAATCGCCCGGGGGCTGCCTGCTGGCGGAGCTTTAGAATACGCAGATATGGCAACTCTGAGCAAAGCATTAGAAGGCAGGGTAGAGTTTTAAATACTTCAAAACAGAATTCCAAAATTAATTTTTGAACAATCCTCTCCCTGAGCCCTCTCCACGAGTGGAGAGGGAAAGGGTGAGGGTTCGTTTGGCTTTCTTTTTTCTTGCTTTAGAAATTATATTTTTATAATATAGAAATTGACATTACCGTATATTAA
>CAYURP010000002.1:0-114219 GCA_964447175.1 uncultured Ignavibacteria bacterium
GTCGGGGTGAGAGGATTTGAACCTCCGACACCATGGTCCCAAACCATGTGCGCTACCAGACTGCGCTACACCCCGCTGTTTTCGAAACTTTAGATGAGGAGATTTTATTCTCCTCACCCTTCTTATTACGGTTGAAAATTAAAAAGATTTAATAAAGTTGTCAAGTGAAGTTTTTGTGTGAATTGGAGTATCAAGCTTCAGCTTGATTGACTAAACTTTAGGTTTACATTTAATTTGTGGTATCAGAAATTGCCCTAATCTGTTTCAACACACCTTGAGACAAGGTGTGTTACCGAACTACGATAACACAGGTTGTCTCAACCTGTGATACCATTAAATCAAACGTTTCTTCCCCTGGTAAATTCCTCTAAAATCTCCTGGGCTTTTTTGAATGCTGTTGATCTGTGGCTGACCTTATTTTTCTCATCAGGTTTTAGCTGGGCAAAGGTTTTTCCTAAAGGCGGATAATAAAACAAAGGATCATACCCAAAACCCCCTTCTCCCATTTCCGTTTTTGTAATAAAACCTCTTACTTTTCCCTCAACTATTTTAATCTTATCTAAATTGAAAACGATCGCCACCACGCATCTGAAGGTGGCTCCTCTTTTCTCATCGGGAACGTCCTTCATCAGGTTGAGAAGCTTTGTGTTGTTATCTTTGTAGGTACATCCCGGGCCGGCAAAGCGAGCAGACATTATGCCTGGAGACCTGTCCAAAGCGTCCACCTCCAAACCGGAATCATCAGCAAGAGATATGGTCTGGGTGTGTTTAAATGCCTCCCGGGCTTTGATCAGGGCATTTTCCTCAAAGGTCTTTCCCGTTTCCTCCGGAATCCTGTAGGGAGGAAAATCCTTTAAGCTTAAAATCTCTGCCTTTAAATCTGATAAAATGTTTTTTATCTCTTGTGATTTATGGGGATTATTTGTGGCTAAAACTATTTTCATCTATCCTTTCAGGATTTTTTCCAATTAATACTTATTTATATCGATCAGCTGCGCTTTTTTGATTTTTTTCCCTAAAAACCTTTGACCGATCTGGATGAATTTCTCAGGCTGATCCGATACAAAAAACTTGTGAACTGGAGTTTTAGACACTTGCTTTAAAAGTCCTTTTTTTCGGAGAGATTCTTTTAGCTCTATGGCTGTTTCCCGGGCTGAGTTTATCAAAGTAACATCATTTCCCATTACCTGAGCAATCACTTTCTTTAATAATGGATAGTGGGTACATCCTAAAATCAGGGTGTCGATTTTGTCTTTTTTTAGTGGCTTTAGATAATCTTGGGCAATCAAGTAAGTTGCTTTTTTGTCCAGAAATCCCTCCTCTGCTAAGCTCACGAAAAGCGGGCAGGGGTAGGAAAAAACCGATAGCGTCTTATTGATTCTCTTAATTGCCTTGCTATAGGAGCGTGAAGCTATGGTTCCCGCAGTCCCTATTACCCCGATCCTTCCATTTCTGGTGGAGTTAACTGCAGCTTTTGATCCCGGCTCTATTACCCCCATTAAAGGTAGGTTAAAATCTCTTTTCAGATGATCTAAAGCAAATGCGGATGAAGTATTGCAAGCTACTACTATGATTTTAACTCCTAAGGAAATAAGAAAATTCACGTTCTGAACGGAGAACTCCTGAACGATTCTTTTGGACCTGGGTCCGTAGGGGCAGCGGGCAGTATCTCCGAAATAGATTACAGATTCAAAAGGCAGGATTTTAAAGATCTCTCCTGCCACGGTCAATCCTCCCACTCCGGAGTCAAATACCCCTATTCCCCCATTAGCGGATTTTTTATAAGAGAATTTTTTACCCATATTATAACGATTCCGGGTATTTTTCCTTGAACCTGATTATAGCTTGATATAGGGCTTGAGCCACCCACTGCTTGAAACTGTCCTCCCTTAAAAGAAGCTCCTCATAAGGGTTGGAGATATAGGCTACCTGGACTAAGATACCGGGCATGTAAGCCTTTCTTAGAATCCGAAAATCAGCCTGGCCTATTCCTCTATCCTGGGTGGGAAGGATCCTTTTTAACTCCTGGTGCACTATTGTAGCCAGCTCTTTAGATGCATTTATGAACTTGATTTGAGTGGTATCCTGATCCTGATACGCAGATAGGTCTTCAATTTCATCTAAAGAATCAATACTGGAAGCATAGTTTTCTGATATCTGAATGATGCTGTCCTCCTCTGATTTTGCTGCACCCGGGATGAAGATTTTAAAACCCGATTTTGTGGGATCCTGAGAGAAATTAGTTTGAAGGGAAATAATAAGATCCCCCCCGTTTTGATTGGCAAATCTCGCCCGTTGCTTAAGGGGTAGGTTCAGATCGGCTTCCCGGGTCAGAAATACCTTCAGGTCATCATATCCCTGAAATAAGTCTTTTATCCTTTTGGCAATGTCCAGCACCACATCTTTTTCGCTCAAACCTTTGGGACCGACGTTACCCCAATCATCGCCTCCATGTCCCGGGTCAATGATCACCACGTCCACCAGATCGGTTCTCTGGATTATCTCTTCCAGATGGTTGGAGGCAAAATCAGATGTGGTATCCTCAATGGATATCTGGATTCTATAAGGCTCGGAGATAAGAGAATGGGAGAAGGTATCGTAAGATCTATTCAAAAGCAGAGACAGCTGAGCTGAGTTGTCGAATTGATATGCTTTGGTCTCCCTTATCAGTCCTGGAATCTTCAGTCCTGAAAAGTACTCTGTATCTATTTTTGTTCTGTAAAAATTAATGTTTAACCAATTGTTACCCGGTAGGAAAACCTCATACTGAAGAGGTTGGGAGATGAAAATCTCGATCAACACACCATTTAACTTTCTGGAAGCCCTGAGTTCAGTTACCTCGGGTTTCTCCTCAAATATGGAGGATTGACCTTCCTCCTCTAATCTGGTTTCCCCAGACTTGATCTTTTTTAAAAGGGGATAGAAATTATCAAGGGGAACATACAGAGTTCCTTTTTTGAACTTAACCTCATATACCAGATTATAAGCTTTGTGATCCATCAAAATATAAGGCGAGAAGAGAACTAAAGTTATCTGATGCTCTTTTACCTCCCACAGAGCTTTCTTTTCCGGGTAGTTCCATTGAAGCTTTCCTCCGTAGATTTTTACCAGGTCATTGATTGAGATATATTTAATCCCGTCTATATACAGATATTGAATTCTGAAGCTTTTATCCTGAGCAAAAAGAAAAGAGGAAAACAAAAGAATGCTTACCATAACACACATTGTAGTAACTTTTATTTTCATATATGTTTCACTCTTAAATTTATCTCATTTTTTCCTTAAAAACCCTCTCCAGAGCTCTTTTAGCTTCGCGTTCGGCAATGGCTTTTCTTTTGTCATACTTCCTTTTGCCGGTGACCAAAGCCAGCTCAATTTTTGCATGGCTCCCCTTGAAATAAAGACGTAAGGGCACCAAGGTTAAGCCTTTTTGAACTGTTTTTCCCAAAAGTCTTCTTATTTCTTTTTTGTGCATCAAAAGCTTTCTGGAGCGAGTGGGATCATGACCAAATTGGGAAGCCTTATCATATGGACTTATATGCATTTGCAAAAGGTAAAGTTCCTCATTTTTTACCATGGCATAGCTGTCCTTCAGGTTGGCTTTGCCAGCTCTTAATGATTTAACCTCGGATCCCTCAAGCACCATGCCAGCCTCGTATGTTTCCAGAATGAGATAATCGTGTCGGGCTTTCCTGTTAGTAGCAACAACCTTTGTCTGATCTTTTTTCACAAATCAAAATATATCCAAAACAAAGATGCATCGCAAGAGTAATTTTGCAGGGGAGCCCCTTGCGGGCTCCCGTCAAGATTTCCCAACAGATGAAACAGATAATTTTGTAGTCGCTCGATTTATCGAGCCATTTTGTAATTTGCAGATTTATGCGCAGCACCTTGACGGTCGGCTAAAAGATGCACCATAAGTGGTGCAACTACAATCCAGAAACAAAACCCAACCAGGAGAATTATGTAGGGGAGTCCCTTGTGGGCTCCCTTTTTTTAATAAGAGAGCGGGAGGAGACAAGCTCCTCCCCTACGCTTAAGTCAGGCTCTTGAAATCGGCTTGCGTAATATTCTAATTCACAGGTAAATTTTACGTTGACAATTAAGGCTTTGGGATTATATTATAAAAAGGGATGATGTGAAAAAGAGATGAGATTTGCTTCTTGTCGGGATAGTCTTTAAAATTGAGGGGGAACTGAAAAAGGGGCAATTTGAGAAAGAGAGGAGACCTTCTTTTAATTTCAGCTTTTTCTGGAGGTGATGCCGATATAAATTTCTTCGGATTTACTCAGAAACAGACGATAATTAGCTAATAACCTTAAACTTTCTCAAAAGGAAAGGAGAAAACAAATGAGAGCTCTGAGAATGTTGTTTTTTGTTGGGTTAGCTTTCATCTTTGTTTGCTCATCTTTGATTTATGCTGGTGTGCCCCAGATGATTAATTATCAGGGGAAAATAACTACGCCTGCAGGGGCTTTAATAGATACAACTATCGGAATGATATTCACCATTTATGACGACAGCACTTCGGGTAATATCTTTTGGGCAGATACCTTAGGTTCAGTGTCGGTTGAAAAAGGTATGTTCAGCGTCCTGTTAGGGAGTGTGAATCCGATTCCGGACTCTGTTTTCGATGGAAATATCAGATATTTAGGTATCAAAGTGGGTGGCGATGCGGAGATGACTCCCAGGAAAGTTATTGCCAGCGTGGCTTATGCTTACCGGGCAGGCTCAGCAGATTTAAGTGCTCATAATCACTGGGGCGAAACCTGGGCTGGTGCAGACACAGGATTGATCCTTACCAGTACCGGCGTATCCAGAGACAACGGATCTGTTGGAGTCTCCGGTAGAGGCGTTAATTCAGGAGTGCATGGAAGTAGTAATACCGGCAGCGGTGTTTCCGGAAGTAGCCAGGATGGACGCGGGGTCAGTGGTTCCAGCAATAATGGCACCGGTGTCCAAGGAACTAGCCCCAATGGACAGGGAGTCGAAGGTGCAAGCACCTGGGGCACTGGGGTTTCAGGTACCAGCAACAACGGCAATGGAGTGTCTGGTTCCAGCACTAACAGTAATGGAGTGCAAGGGTCCAGCGGTAGCAACACCGGCTCCGGAGTAAGAGGAACCAACAGCTCTCCTGAGGGAGATGGAGTGAGTGGCCAAGCTGATGGGGGTGACGGCGTTCATGGCGAAAGCAATACTGGTGATGGTGTCTCGGGTGGCAGCAATTCGGGGATTGGCGTTCACGGTGCAAGTGCTGAGGGCACCGGAGTTTCGGGTGAAAGCGTAAACGGCACAGGTGTTCATGCAAGCTCAGCCTTCGGAACCGCCCTGGTGGTTGATGGCTCCAGTATATTTAACTGTAACGCTCAGTTCAACTGTAATGTAACAGTCGCAGGAACTCTTGAGGTGAAAAAACTCACAGCATGGGAAATCGACCCTATCATCCTTGAGTTATTCAAAGTAGACCCATCTCAGGTTTACCAAAAAGGAGATGTTCTGGTTATCGATCCTGAAAGTGATACTTACAAGCTTTGTGATGCTGCAAACGACACAAAGGTTTCCGGTGTTGTCTGGAATGCAGACCCGAACGAGAATGGTGAGGTTCCAGTTGTGATTCTGGGAGCTAAGACTCCATCCAATACCGTTTACATAAAAGTAGATGTCAGCTATGCTACCATTCAGAGAGGTGATTTGCTAACATCATCTCCAACCCGAGGACATGCTATGAAGGCGACCGAGCCCAAGCCTGGATCCATAATAGGCAAGGCGCTTGAACCATTTAACTCAGGGAAAGGTCTTATAAAAGTCTTTGTCAACTTGCACTAAGATACTACTAATCAAAATGACCGTATGAGCCTATCAAGTTTAAAAAAACCAAAGGAGTAACATCATGAGATGTAGAAGTGTAGTTTTTTGGATGATAGGAGTTTTAATACTCCTACTTTGCTCTATTTCATCTGCTGGCGTGCCACAGATGATAAATTATCAGGGGAAGGTAACTACGCCCTCAGGTGCTTTAATAGATACGACTATCGGAATGATATTCACCATTTATGATGACAGCACTACGGGTAATACCCTGTGGGCAGATACCTTGAGTTCGGTTGCGGTTCAAAAAGGGATTTTCAACGTTTTGCTGGGCAGTGGAAATCCCATTCCCGATTCGGTTTTTGATGGCAATATTAGATATTTAGGTACCAAGGTGGGTAGCGATGCGGAGATGACTCCCAGGAAAGCGATGGTGAGTGTAGCTTATGCCTACCGTGCCGGAACTGCAGACGGAGGTGGCGGAGGAAGCTGTGGCTGGGTAGATGATGGTGTGGTTGTCAGGCTGGAGACCAACACAGATAATGTGGGAATCGGAACCACCAGTCCGGGAGCGAATCTGGACATCGTTTCCACAAATCCGAATCTTCGTGTGGGCACTTCATCTGGTTCCCCGGTTATTACTCTAGATAAAGCTTCAGGCTTTTGGGGATATCTGGAATTCAGAGATGCCGGAGCATCCAGGTGGCAAGCAGGCGTAACAAATAGCAACGATTATTACATCCTGAACTGGCCATCTTCTAAATATGTTTTCTATGCCAATAGCGCAGGTAATGTGGGCATCGGAACCACCAGTCCCGATGAGAGATTACATATTGTTGGAAACATCAAGATGGTTGATGGAAATCAAGCAGCAGGCTATATCTTGACTTCTGATGCAAATGGTGTGGGAACTTGGCAGGCAGCATCGGGTGGTATTGGTGGTAGTGGTGCAACTAATTATCTCCCGAAATTCACAGGCTCTACCACCCTTGGCAACTCTGTGTTCTACGAAAACGGAGGGAAAATAGGTCTTGGAACCACCAGCCCGGGTGCAGATCTGGACATTGTTTCCACAAATCCGAATCTCAGGCTGAGCACAACATCTGGTTCTCCAGTCATCACCCTGGATAAAGCTTCTGGCTACACATCCATACTCGAATTCCGTGAGGGTGGAGCTTCCAAGTGGCAGGCGGGAGTATCGACTACCAACGATTATTACATCTTAAACTGGCCTGCTTCCAAATATGTTTTCTTTGCTAACAGCGCAGGTGACGTTGGTATCGGGACCACCAGTCCAAGTGAGAAACTTACTGTTAATGGTGACATCGATATGATACAGGGCCAATCACGGATTCACGGCACAGGAGAGATAAGTTTTGACTGGTCTGCAGGAAGTACCTACGACAATCCCAGTCTTCATGGTTTTGAATCTAAAGATGAAGCAGGAACCTGGGGAGATGAAATCAGGATAAATAGTATGAATGATATAATCAACACGGTTGATGCAAATGATAATGACGCAACGTCTTATTTCAAGGTTCAACATCACTCAACCGGAGATGGTGAGGATCTTTTCTGGGTGCGTTCAAGTGATGGTTATGCATATCACAAAAGCAGGTTGGGAATAGGCACCACCAGTCCGGGAGTTGATCTGGACATCGTTTCCACAAACCCGAATCTCAGACTGAGCACCACATCTGGTTCCCCGGTTATTACTCTGGATAAAGCCACAGGCTTTTGGGGGTACCTGGAATTCCGAGATGCTGGATCATCCAAGTGGCAGGCGGGTGTAACAAGTGGTAACGATTATTACATCCTGAACTGGCCTGCTTCCAGATATGTTTTCTATGCTAATAGTGCTGGTAATGTAGGACTCGGAACCACAAGTCCCACCGGCCCGTTGGACGTTAATGGCAATGATATCCGTATTCGCAGCTCCCAAACGCCGGCATCTTCTACAGCAGATGGTTACACAGGAGAGATTGCCTGGGATGCCAGCTACATTTATATTTGCACCTCTGGAGATGGTCCGGGCGGTGGAACAGATAGCTGGAAAAGAGCAGCTTTAAGTACATGGTAATGTTAAGTAGGAATGCAACAACTTGTTGTTGCGAATTACAGCAATCCATATGGATTGCACTCCAAAACGTCTGGGATAAACCCAGACGCTACAACAAAAAATGGAGGTGTTCAGAAAATGAACAGATTTAATATAATCAAATTGGCGGTGTTTTTCCTGGCGGTTTCTCTTTTGCTTTGCACAGGATTTTACGCTCAATCTTACTCCCAGAATTTCAAGTTGTTAACTGATGGTCTGGACAGCTTTGGTGGAAGATCATCATCCACAAATTTCTCCCTGAGAATAGGCTCAGGTGGTCAGCCGGGAGTTATCGGAACTTCCCAGGGTTCAAGTTTTTATGGACTTCAAGGCTATGTGAACACTGCGGCATTTGTGCACGGGGATGCTAACGCAGACGGGAACACAACCATCGCTGATGTGGTCTATCTGGTAAATTATCTTTTTAAATCAGGTCCTGAACCAATCCCTCTGGAGACAGGGGATGTGAATGGCAACAATGAAGCCACTATAGCGGATGCGGTTTATCTGGTGAGCTATCTTTTCAGAGGAGGCAATCCACCGATTAATCTTTAGCATTTTACCATATTTTAAATGTCCAGAACCTAACTCAAGTTAGGTTCTGGCAAATCTAATTACTGTTTTGATTTCAGGAATGCGGTAGCCCACCTTGTCTTCAAGGTGGGCTTAGGTTTTTTTGGATTGTGACCCTTCAGGTTCACCTGGTTTTCTAAAGAGTTGGAAGTCAAGCTGAAGCTTGACAATCCAATTCTTCGGGCGAAGACAGAGCTTCGCCCCCATGTTTTCTTACGACCACCTATAAATTCAAAATCTTTTGCTTGACAAAGTGTTATGATCTACCTATAATTCCTTAGGTTGATCCAGCATGGGTGGCTGTAACTTATTTACTTCTGCGTTTTTGTAAGTTCTTTGCAAATGAGAGCAATTTTTACATACCTTAACATAGTCTTTCTTCTTCTGTTTTTTGCTATTGTAAATGAAAGGGGGAACCTGCAAGCTCAGGGGTGGGGAACTATCAAAGGCGAGGTTTCCAACTTTGAAAACGGTGAGCTGCTTTCCGGTGCCAACGTGCTGGTTCAAGGAACCAGGTATGCTACCTCAACAGATGAGAATGGGGTTTTCCTGATTAAATTCGTTCCAGCTGGTAAATACACTCTGGAGGTCTCCTTAATAGGATACATTAAGGCACAACAAACGGACGTTGAAATTGAGAAAGACGAAACGGTCAACCTTGTATTCCAGCTCAGGCCCACTGAAGTATTATTAAAGGAAAAAATCGAGGTAATTGGAAAGCGCCCCCTTATGGACATAAATGTTCCCGCCACCCGTAGGGACATAGGAAAAGAGGATCTCGAAAGGTTAATGGTCCATCGGATTGAGGATATTCTCAGCACACAAGCTGGTATTGTGGAGCAGGACCAACAAATCCATATCCGGGGTTCCAGAACTTATGAGAGCCTTTATCTGATTGAAGGTATGGCTATAGAGGACCCTTTCTCCACCCGGGGGTTGGGGATTAATCTTTCACCTTCTGCCATTGAGGAGTTGAGCATCATCACTGGCGGGATTGAGGCTGAATATGGTCAGGTGACCTCAGGCGTAATAGACGTTAAAATAAGGGAGGGCGAGGATAAATTGCACGGCTTGCTGACTTACAAAAGAGATCACTTTGGATGGAGCGCTCCCTATAACTTTAATACGGATATAGTTGATTTCAGCCTTTCCGGGCCCTTTTATAAACGTCTATACTTTTTCTGTAATGCCCAGACTTATCTCAGCGATACTTATTTTTCCTCAACTAACAAACTTTATTCATCCACTTTTGGGGGAAAGACTTTTGCCCCGCGAGAGGATAATCGTTTTTCCTTGATGGGGAAGCTCAGCTTAAGGTCTAATCCCCTGCGGACTTTGTCCTTCACCTTTGGCAAATCAGTGGTGATAAACCAGGATAAAAGTATTTTAACCACCCGAATCAAAACTCCGATTTATAGTTATGGCTACCCCTACGAATATAAAAACATCCTAGAGAGCTATAACACCTTCACCCATGAGAGCGAGTTTCAGCTAATATCCTGGGAACAGAAAATCAGTTTGAACACATCCTATCAACTTAAACTTTCCCGTTTCTTTACCAATCTTCATTCGGATGTGAATGGTAAGCACTGGTCAGAGTATACCATGCCGGAGGATTACCTGCCTCTGGAGATAAGCATAAGCCCGGATAGCACCCATTACGTTGTTACTGCCGGGGACGGGTTTTACGATTGGGGGGATGGGGATACTTGGTATGATCATTTTATTGAAAGCTTTGCCTTAAAAGGGGATTTCTCCCATGTGTTCAGCGAATTCTATCAAATGAAAACGGGGATTTATCATCAATATCAGACAATTCAGCTTCTGGATATATACAAACCCTGGCTGGGTGAGACCGGCCTGGGCTTGAACTATGACCTGTACCGGGTTTTTGCCAGTGACGGTGCTTTTTTCTGGCAGAATGATTTCAATCTGGGAGATGCCTGGCTTAACCTGGGGATGAGGTATGATTACTGGTTCCCCGGAAAATATGTGGAAAGGGCGGTGGAGGATACGGATTTGACTTCAGAGGAGATTCGCAGGAAATTTAATCAGGATACATTCGAATTTCTGGGATCAAAAGCCAAGGGAGTTCTCTCTCCCCGGGTAGGTTTTTCCACCTCTTTAGGAAAAAACCAGAGGTTTTTCTTTAACTATTCCCAGCTTTCCAAAAAACCCAACCCTCAATATGTCTATGCCAAATTGTTTACCTCCACTGAGTCCACCTACCAGCTTTTCGGAAATCCTAATTTGAATCCGGAGAGGGTGATAACCTATGAGGTGGGTTTGAAATTTCTAATAACCTCACAGGACGCTTTAAGGATAGTGGGTTATTACAGGAACATCTATGATGCCATAACAGCTGTGGGGGTGATACCTGAGGATGAGGGTGAAAATCCCTATCTGATGTATTTCAATCTGGATTTTGGTGCCTGCCGGGGAATTGAGCTCCAGTACCTGAAAGAGGTGAGCAAAAAGCTCTTTTTGGGAGTGGAGCTTTCACTTTCCAAAGCCTCCGGTGAAAGGTCTTTACCCTCAGACGTTCTGATGGGCATCCCTGGTCGAGCCTATCAAGCCCTGTATCAGGAATATTATCTGGACTGGGATAAGCCCTGGCAAACCTCCTTTACTCTTAACTATTATGAGGATCTCAAAAGAAAGATTTTGGGGATAACTTTGCCTGCTAATTGGGAGTTTACCCTTCGGGGATGGGCTCAGGCTGGCAAAAGATACACACCCTTTGAGATGGTTGTTGAAGATACTGATACCTCTTTTGTTCAGGCGGGGATATTCAATGAGAAGATAGGCAAATATCTAAGCTCGGTGGATCTTAATTTCCAGAAGCATTTTCACTTCAGGTCATTTAAGTATAGCCTTTTCTGTGAGATAAACAACCTTTTCGATCGAAAAAATCCCACGGTTATAAATCCTTTGACCGGGGATGCATACCAGAAAGGGGATATCATACCCTATAGCATCGATAATCTGCTTTTGCCGGAATTTGGTTTAGACTTTCCTTTCTGGGAGGATCCAGCCAGGTATTCACCCCCCCGGAACGTAAAATTGGGGATTGTATTAAGATGGTGATGAAGGGACTTCTAAAATTTATAGTTTTATTCGGATTGATAATTCTTTCCGTTCAATGTGGAAAGAAAATAAAGCTCCCCACTTCCCTGCCCTATTCTCAGGATAAAACCCTGGATACCACCTACGTTCAGATAGGGCCGGTTTGGGAGGAAGCTGGAGGGGTGTCCTTTAATAAACCCGAGGATGTGCATATCGGATATGATACTTATATTTACATCGCGGATAGCGAAAACGACCGCATTGTTAAGATGGACCGCAGGGGGAAATTCGTGGATTCCTATCCGGTTCCCCATCCCATATCCATAACCCAGGATCCTTTGTTGAGATTGGCAGCAGTATCCGGGGATGATATAATCTATCTCAAGGATATTTTCGAGGCAGAGCCATTTCATGAGGTTTTTGCTTTTGATCAGTGGATGGATACTTTAATATTTGAAGTGGATTCAGTATTTGTAATAGATTCCACTTATTATCCGGACTCGCTGGACACTATACTCGTTGGAGTGGATACCCTGGAGGTTCTGGTTGATACGGTCAGCGTATCCCTAAAGGCTATTGCTGCCACTCCCATACCGGATGAGCAATATAACTTTTTTACCTGCGACCAAACCTGGCACACTTATACCGGAATTGGAGGAGAAAAACACCAGAGAGATGAGATCTCAATGTTTGTTCCTAAATTTGAGGACACAGTTCTGGTTTTTCAATATGTTGATATCGCAGTACCAAGGGGTGGGGACTTAGGGAAAACCATAAGCCCAACCGGGATTTTCACCTATCCCTATAAGAACCACTTTCGGATAGCCTTCTGTCAAGGGTATCCGACTAACAGTGCTCAAATACTAAATGGTGAAAACTTCTATCCGGTGATTCCCAGAACGGATTTCACCGAAATATATTTTCCGGGGATGTTTGGAGTAGCTGAGGATATCACCGTGGACGAATTTGGTAATATCTACGTGGTGGATGCTTCCCGACACTCGGTTTTAAAGTTCAACCCCAAGGGGAGACTTCTTCTAAAATTTGGCTCCCTTGGTTCAGGAAACAAAGAATTCAACAGACCCAAAGGAATAGCATACTATAACCAGACCTTATATGTGGCAGATACTGAAAACAACCGCATTCTGAGATTCCAGTTATCCACCGACGTAAGGAAATAATCCCAAGTCAAAGCTTAAAAAATATCCATAAAAACAAAATGGACTTCATTCTGTTTGAACTTTAATCTTTATAGAATATACCGAAACAGTTAAAGGAATTTGTTCGATTGGAAATTCTGGAAAAATCACTTGTTATTGATTAAAATGTAATTTATATTAAAAAGGAATTGCCGAAGTGGTGGAACTGGGAGACACGCTACGTTCAGGGCGTAGTGCTCGTAAGGGCATGGGGGTTCAAATCCCCCCTTCGGCATTTTTAACATAAAAGAGGAAGGAGTTATTCTAATAAGCCATTCCAGAAGAATTCTTTTAATTTCTTGTAAATTGCGAATTACATTAGGATTAAGTATCAGTTGACAAATAGGCAGTTTTTTGACAGATCTCCCCAATTAGAGTGAATCTTTGAGATAAAAGAGGAAGTGGTATCTTACCATTTTAGACTTGACTTTTGGGGAAAAATACGTAATTTATAGTAGAAGTAGGGGAATAAGTCTGAAGATGAACATTTATACCATAAGGAAAATGTTTTTTAGTTTTTAACTTAAATTTTGATATTCAGAGAGGAGGAGAGAGGAGATGAAAAGCAAGACTATCATCACGATGGCGATATCCTTGATTTTATTTGCTTTTTTAGCAACAACCTGGGCCGGAACGGATCAGGATCTGCAAGAGATAAGAAAAGCAATTAAGGAGAAAGGGGCAAAATGGGAGGCAGGCGATAACTGGGTTTTTCGTCTTTCCAAAGAGGAGAGGAAAAATCTAATGGGGGACCTCCCGGTAAAATATCTTCCCGCAAAGATCCCACAACCTTTATCTGGACTTTCGTTGCCCGACAGTTTTGACTGGCGAAGCTACAATGGATACAACTGGACCACCTCCATCAAGAATCAACTAACTTGTGGGAATTGCTGGGCTCATGCCTCCTGCGGTGCATTAGAGACGGTGGTTAAAATCACTTTAAATGAACCCAATCTATCAAATACATCCATCGACCTCTCAGAGTTGTATATGACTTCTTGCAGTGGCAGGGGATGTGAACTGGGCTGGGATCAATCCAGCAGCCTTCAGTTTATAAAGGTTAATGGTGTCCCGGATCAAGTATGCTTCCCGGGTAATCTCCCTCCAGCTCCCTGTGGAGATACCTGTTCTAATAAATACAATAGATCTATATTCATAGAGGATTGGTATTATTATGGATCTGGGGTGTCTGTGGATTCAAATGATGTTAATGCCATAAAGGATAGGATATATAATCATGGTCCGGTTACGGTTCATTTTCTCGTTTACGAAGATTTTGGCGGTTATCAATCGGGGGTTTACGAGCACACTTGGGGTGATCCTGAAGACTGGCATGCGGTGAGCATGGTGGGATGGAATGATGTGGATAGCTGCTGGATCTGTAAAAATAGCTGGGGGCCAGATTGGGGTGATGACGGCTGGTTCAGGATAAGAATGATTCATGCTGGAGTTCATATAGAAGAGGAATGCTGGTATATGACGGTGGATTCCGCCTCCATCCCTCGGATTACAGTTACCTCACCTGTTGACGGAGATAAGTGGATGATGGGAACCCAGCATGACATCAAATGGATATCACCTTATTTTAGTGGATATGTTAGAATCGATTATTCCACCAATGGCGGTTCGGACTGGGATAATATTACTGAGAGCACCTTAGACGATGGCAGCTTCAACTGGGTCAATATCCCGGACATCCCTTCGAGTAACTGTAAGCTTAAGATCTCCGATGCCAGCGATGGGATTCCCTGGGTCTTAAGTCGGGGAGCATTTTTTATCGTAACTTTGGGAGATGTAAATGCTGATGGGGGTGTGGGCATAGCAGATGTGGTATATTTGGTGAACTATGTCTTGCGTAGCGGACCTGAGCCTTATATTATGGAAACCGGCGATGTAAACTGCGACTGGTTAGTGAATATGAATGATATAGTCTTTCTGGTCAACTATATTTTAAGAAGTGGTCCTAAGCCGGAATGTTAACATAGAAAAGAGGTCTGATTTTCTCTTTTGGGATAGTGGTTAATTGCAGGTTCTGAGGTGGGTTTATCTTTTTATATGCTTACTTTTTCTTCTTTGCTCGCTTTTAATTCCTGGGTTTTCTTTAGAATTTCCCGGATCTCTTTTAGCTCAAAGGGTTTATGAATACAGGTAATAGCTCCCTCCTCCTGAGCTAATTCACTTAAAAGGTCGGGGAAACTATCCATCATAACTATAGTTATGTTCTTATCGAGGGTTCTTATCTTTTTTATCATTTCTAAGCCGTTTAATACAGGCATGTGTATATCAGAGAGGATAAGGTCGAAGTTTGAATCTTTCACTTTATCCACAGCTTCCTTGCCGTTCTCTACTGCCACCACCTGATGCTGGTCGTCTTTGAGCACATCTGTTAGGAGATGTCTTATTATGGCTTCATCATCCACTACCAGAATTTTCATTATCCCAGCTTCCCCCTTACTAATTTGTTAACCAGAGCTCTAATTTGGTTTATCTGAAAGGGTTTGGCAATGTAATATGCAGCTCCCAATCTCTGACACTTTTGTTTGATCTGAGGGGTGGCGTATCCGGTTATGATTATCACTTCGGTTTTGGGATTAACTTCTTTAGCCTTTCTCAAAACCTCAGTTCCATCCACCCCGGGCATTCGAATATCAGTGATTATGAGTTGGTACTTGTTTTGGGAGATTTTCTCCAAAGCCTCCTCTCCGTTGGCAGCTAAATCCAAATCATAACCCTCGTCCACAAAGACATCCAGAAGGAAACTCCTCATTATCTCCTCGTCATCTACGATGAGGATCTTTTCCTCCTGCGTTAGTTTCTTCTTTTCCGGATTCAATTTATCCCCTTTATGATCCTACTGTTTTCTTATCTCCCTTTTTCAAAAACTGGCAACTCCTTGCTTTTATCAGACATTTTCTTGTGCTTTTGTGTTTCCGCCACAGGTATCACTACTCTAAAGGTGGTTCCTTTTCCCATTTCACTTTCCACCAGAATCTCTCCATTATGATCCCGGATGATCCCATAGCTTACCGAAAGTCCCAATCCTGTTCCCTCACCTGGTTTTTTAGTGGTGTAGAAGGGTTCAAATATTTTACTGAGATTCTCCTGATTTATGCCGTAGCCGGTATCTGTGAATTCAATCTGGGTAAGCCTCTGGGAATCAAATTCCTTGACGCTGGTAGCTATTCTCAATACTCCACCCTGGGGCATTGCGTGTAAGGCATTCAGGATAATATTGGTACAAACCTGCTGCAGTTGGTTGCTGCTACCCATAATGTGTGGAAGCGAATCAGCTAATTCTAGCACCAGTTTCACCTTGGCCATATCCAGTTGATGTCGGGTGAAGACCAAGGTGTCTTGCAATACTGTATTTAAATCTAAGGGTTCAAAGGAATCTTCCACCGAGGCTCGGGCGAACTTCAAAAGATTCTGAACAATGGTCTTGCAGCGCTGAGATTGGCACTCTATATCCCTTAGATATTGGGTATAGGTGGAGACATCATCAGAGGTCAGATCCTGGGGGGTCTTCGAGCTTATTTTCTCAATAGCGAACTGGGAGTAGCCTAAGATACCGCCCAGAGGATTGTTCAATTCGTGGGCTACCCCGGCAGCCAACTGTCCCACTGCAGCCATCTTCTCGGTCTGAACCAGTAGAGACTGTGCCTCCTTGAGCTCTTTAGTTCTCTCCTCCACTTTTCTCTCCAGATTTCGGCTGTAGTCCTCAATCTGTTTTCTGGACTCCAAAAGTGAGGTGGTCATCTGATTGAAAGCTTGAGCCAGTTTTCCGATCTCGTCTTTCCGATCCACCTCTACCATCTGGGATAGATCGCCTTTGGCGATTCTTTCAGTTGCCCTAACAAGTTTATCCACCGGTTTTACGATCAGGTTTACCAGAGCGAAAGTCAGTAAAATAGCTATAGCTACCACCAGGGCTGTCAGGAGCACAACAATGTTTTTCATCCGGCTTATCTCATTTCTCATTGTATTCAAGGACAGACCTATTCTTGCCACCCCGATTTTTTTCTCCAAACGTTTAAGATCCATATCCTTATCAAAAATGACTCCCAGTTCTTCCTTAGGCATTTCGACTTTGGTTGTTTTTATAGAATAAGCTAAATCATAAAATCCAAACCTGCCTTCATGGGTAAAATGATACTCCCCGAAAAAACCTTCCCCATTCAGGGCTAATGTGATTATTCCTGAATCCAGATCTTTCTCTCTATGAAACTTTCTCTGATCCATTTGAGCTAGTACCTTTCCCTCTCTGTCAAATATTTGAGTATAGATCACATCCTCCTCTCGGATCAATCCTTCGATCAGGGTAGCTAAAAGCTTTTCATTTTCAATTAACACGCCATATTCACTATTATAGGCTAAGTTCTTGACCAGAGATCTCCCTCGTTTCTCCAGTTCGCTCTGGATCAGGTCGCTTTGTTTTTGGATCAGAAACCCGCTCAAGACTATGGAGGTAAAGAGTATCAAAAAAGAGATGATCAGCACAAACTTGATTTTAAGTCCTAATTGAAGATTTGGTATTTTCATCTGTAAACCTCCTTGGCCACCTCTATGAGATCCGCGGGAATTTTTAAATTTATCTGTTGCGCCGTGTTATAATTAAGGTAAAGGTAAATCACCCGGGGCACAGAAACCGGAATATACCTGGGCTCTCTGCCGGAAATAATCTCCAAAGCCATCTCTCCTGCCTGTTTTCCTACATCCTTGTAATCTGGAACTAAGGTGAAAAGCGCTCCCGCCTGCACGAATGAGGGTGTTAGCCCCATTAAGGGTAATCCATTTCTCAAAGTGAAAAGCAGAATGAATTGAGTGGATTGGGGAGTAAAGATTAAAGGGTCAGCAACAGCCCAGATACCGTCCACCTCATTTTTCAGTTTTTCCAAAGTTGATGGTATCTCCTTCTCCGATTGAATAAGCCGGGCTATTAACTCTATCCCCAGATTCTTTGAAACCGATTGGGCTTCCTTAATAAGGGATTCTGTCTCTGAAGTATACACTACCCCCACGCTTTTCAGATGGGGAACGATAAGTTTAAACTTCTCCAGTTGAATCTTCAAAGGTACATCCAGGGAGGCCCCAGTTAAATTCCCCTCAGGAGAATTCATATCGGAGACAAAACCACTAACCACCGGATTAAGAACGGCGGAGAAGATTATGGGTGTATCCTTAATATATTTTGAGACCAACTCTGTTGACTTAGAGCCGATAGTCAGGATCAAATCTGGTTTTTTGGCTTTGATTTCCCCTAAGATTTTGTCTTTCCCCTGGGGATCCTCAGGTATGGTGTATTCGATGAAATCAGCCGCCTCTCCACTCTGATTAATTATCTGTTTGAATCCCTTGATGGCCCTGAGATAGGATGTGAAGTCCTCTGTTTTCGCTATGATAATTTGCTTAGATTTGGCAGGTGATTCTGGAGCGAAAAGAAAGATAAAAAAAATAATAAACAGAATCAAATGCTTAACCGTCCTGGGGGATTTCTTGAATGTGCTCGAAATTTTTCTAATCCCGGTGGTATAACTTTTTCTCATCACTTGTTTAACTATTCTGGGCTTCATCCCACTGGACCTAAGAATTCCATATATCTGCTTAACTATTTCTTATAATCCTGAAAAGAAGAGGATAAAGCACCTACCTCCATACAAAAAAAAATATTTCTGTATATCTCTGTGCCTGTTCATCCAAGGAATTCAATTCTTTTTTTAAATCGGCTTGTTTTTCGAAATCTTGACAATGTGGTGTGAAATGGCTGAAATTTTAAAAATATTCTACACCGTTAATTAAAAACTAAAATCATTTCTATACCTGTCGATAAGAACTTAGACGATAATAACTATTACCGGAAGAATTCTGACTGAAAAATGAGGTGTCACGAAATCCAAGATATGCCAAAGCCATAATTTGACTGATATCTCCTTGGTTTCTGGAGCAAGATTTTTTTATGGATCCATTGATTTTAAAACTAAAGTTATTCGGGGAGGAGTCGATTTTAAGAAAAGATTCACTCTTAACTTTTTTAAAGTGTTATGGTATGTTTTGATAGGCTAAGGAAAATCTTAAGGTAAATTCAATACAAAATTAGAACTTTAAGCTTAAAACCCAGATGAGTGAACTCAACCATAAACCCAAGAGAGATAACCTTAAATAAGGAGGGTGAAAATTGTTAATCCAAAAGAGATACAGAGAAATTTTCATCTTTGCTTTTATAATGATTTTCTGGGCGTCCTGGGTGTGGGGCGGAACCTCAGGCAAGATATCCGGTACCCTGAGAGATAAAATCACAGGAGAACCCTTGCCCGGTGCAACCATTATGATTTTGGGAACCAATATCGGTACCTCAACGGATGAAGATGGTGATTATTTTCTGATAAATATCCCCCCGGGCAACTATACTATTCAAGCAACTTTAATCGGATATGAGCCCGTTGTTCAAAAAGAGGTTAAAGTCCTTTTGGATCTGACCACTCCGGTGGATTTCAAATTGATGTCCTCTCCCATTGAACTGGTCGAGGGTATAACGGTGATAGCTGAACGTCCGATGATTCAGAAGGATTTAACCTATTCCGGGAACATAGTGACCCGGGAGGAGTTAAATAACCTTCCTAATGCAGTAAACCTGCAGCAGGTGGTCTCCAATATGGCTGGAACGGTGGTGGACGAAGCTGGTTTGTTACATGTCCGGGGAGGCCGGGATGGAACGGTCAGCTATTTTCTGGACGGGGTAAATGTTCAGGATCCTTTTGTGGGGCAAGCTGGCACCCGGATTACCCCGGATGCCATAGAGGAGCTGGATGTCACTACCGGAGGCTTCACTGCTGAGTATGGGGAGGCGCTCTCAGGAGTGGTAAGCGCAGTTACAAAGCGAGGAACCAACCTCTATCAAGGAAAGATCAAAGCCTACGATGGCGCCACTCGCTCCTACGATGTTCACAACGGAAGTTTCAAAGATCTTGCCCGAAACGATAACCAATCGGTGATCTTAAACTTGGGAGGTCCTTTGACCTTCACCAACACTGATAGAGCCACGTTCTTTTTAACCAGTGAATATCTGAGAGACAAGGGCTACCTGCCTCATAACCAGGTGGAACTTTATTCCCATACTGGAAAGATAACCTTAAAACCCACCAATGATATCATAATCCTTCTTACCGGAAACTATTATCAGAGGGATCGACAGCGATACCAACACCGGGACGGGAATAACTTCTCTTATGATTTCAACCTGGAGGGTCTGGGTAACTACCAAAATAAAGCCTATCATTATGGAGCTAAAATTACTTATCCCGCTTCCCAAAACACCATATACACTATTAAGTTCAACCATTTCTTCACTGAAACCAAGCTTGCGCCAGAGCATCTCTTTGACCTGTACTGGAATCAGTGGCCTGGTTATTCGGTGGACTCCAATGGGGTTTACAATGGGACCATTCATACTCAAAACTACAACGTGGATCCAGAGTATTTTAACACCGGTTTCACTAAGGCTCCAGATTACTTCCCGGTCTATCATTATCGCAGGACCCAGTATAACAGCTTTGGTCTGGATTTGATCTCCCAGATAGATAAATATAATCAGATAAAATTAGGTTGGGAATACAGAGCCAACAGGCTCAAATGGGATGACAAACAATTCTTCAATATCAGACCGTACGGGGAACGCTATGTGGTCAATCCTGCGTATGCAGCTCTGTATGTGCAGGATAAAATCGAGTTCCGGGAGATAATTTTAAATGCAGGCTTAAGATTGGATTATATGGATGCGGACATCGATTTCTGGAATGATCCGGTGAAAAAAAATGAAAAAATACACACCAAGTCCAAAACTCAACTTTCACCTCGTCTGGGAATTTCGCATCCCATTTCTGATCTAACGGTTATTCATTTCAACTACGGATATTACTTCCAGGTACCTCAGTATATGTATATGTTCACCAATTTGCAGGCTGATTTAAGCACCGGATATCCTCTGGTGGGCAATCCCAATATGGAGGTGGAAAAAACGGTTGCCTATGAGATGGGAATAAGCCATATGCTTAATCCAAACATCAGATTGAAGTTAACTGCCTATTATAAGGATCTGGGCAATCTGGCTACCACCCGAGAGGTGGTTTATGCTGGTGGTTCCTACACTCAGTACACAAATGCTGATTATGGATCAGTTAAAGGATTTGATTTGGTCCTGACTAAAATTGCCAGTGACCATCTCTCCGGAGGCATAAATTATACCTATTCCATAGCTAAGGGGAATGCTTCTTCAGTAACCGAGGGTTACTATGATTATTTCACACAGGGAACGGAAGCTCCGGTCTGGCCGGTAAAAGAATATCCCCTCTCCTTTGATCAAAGGCACACTCTCTCGGCTGACATTGATTATCGAGTTCCCCGGGACTGGAAGGGTAAGTTTTTAGGTCTGACTATGCCCGGCGCCTGGGGAGTTAATGTGTTAACTCAATACGGAAGCGGATTACCTTATACCAAAACCGATGACCAGGGGCATAGAGTTGGAATGCTAAACGAGGGTAGACTGCCCCCCACCTACCGGGTGGACCTGAAATTCAACAAGGATTTCTATTTCCTCAAGGATAGTGATCTTCATCTCACATTTTTCACCGAGGTGGAGAATCTATTTGATAGAAGTAATATCATTGATGTTTACCCTAATACCGGAAAACCGGATGATGATGGAAGATATTATGAGCTGACTTCTGATCCGGATGGAGACGGACCTTTAACCCCTGAGGATGTGAATTGCTATTATAGGCTGTTGGCTAAGGATCCTCAGAACTACGACTCTCCCAGAAGGATCAGATGGGGATTTGAATTTGTGTTTTAATCTTTTTTAACCCTTTTCAGGAGGGAAGGTAAGTATGTTTCAAAGAAAATCTATTGGCTTCTGGATTTATTCCTGGGGTTTTTTGATCTCCCTAATTCTTTTTAGCAGCAGCGGATTGTCCAAAACTACCTCTTCTTTGATTCCTCCGTCTGAGATTCAGGACCAGATCATTCAGAACAAGGGTAATATCGCAACCACAATTCAGAATTGGGGTCAGATCGGAGGACAGAGCCATCTGGGCAAACCCTCAGGGGAGTGGCCTAAGGGATCGGGTCATAACTACCTGGCAGAGATCAAATACTGGATGGGTGCCATCAAGCTCAGCGGCGATACGGTGGTAGCTAATACCGAAGACGATTTCATGCCTATTGCTATGCCTCTCTTTGGAGAGGAGAGCTACAAGATCCGTCTTTCCACCGACCCCTCAACCTACGATTATGATTCATATGATACGGTGGGTTTGGGAATTGGCAAACCCTCCTATGGGTGGAAAGTATGGGATTTGGAGAAGGACTCCTGGGAGTATAACAAGGTCTGGAACTTATCCTCGGGTCAATTTGAAGGAGCTGGTCCAATTTCCTTACAGGAAAGCCACTACCGGTTTAATGATGCTAATAGCGGCATAAGTGTTTTGGATTTGGAGATGACTCAGACTATTTATCAGTGGAACTACAGCTACAACCAGGATTTTCTATTCGTGGTATTAGAGATCAAAAACAACAGTTCCGATAATTACTCTGATTTTGCTTTTGGTCTTTACTGCGATTTCGATGTGGGGGGGTATCATCCACCTACCGGGGAAAACGGGAGATTGGGTGATCTGGTGGAATTTGATTCTGCTTTGAATTTGGCTTGGACCTATGATCAGGATGGTTATGATCCTGGTTGGGGACCCCTGGTAAAGACCGGAATGATGGGGACCAAATATATAGAGACGCCGGACAATATCGGAATGACTGCCTTCAGAACCGGCCAATGGGAATATCTGCCGGATGATGATCCGGGGAAATATGAATATATTAATAGCCAGCAATTCGATCAGAGTTTACCCCCCACAGACCAATACTATATTCAATGCACTCGGGGGATAGATTTGAGGTCCGGCAAAACAGTACGAGTGGTTTTTGCGCTTATTGCTGGTTATGATGAGAAGGATTTAAAGGATAAAGCCAATATGGCTCAAACGGTATATGAGAACTATTTTATCGGTCCGGAACCACCCAAGCCATCTAATCTGGTCGCTACGCCGGGGAATGGTTTGGTAAAGCTCCTGTGGGACGATGTTTCTGAAAATTCGGTGGATCCTCTAAGCGGGATTGTAGATTTTAGGGGTTATAAGATCTATAGAAGCACAGATATGGGTTTGACCTGGGGAGATTTGGTGAAAAATCCAGATGGGAGCCTGGGTCCGGATTACATACCCATTGCAATGTTTCAGAAGGAAAATGAGGAGGACATCCTACCGCATACCTATATCGACAGAAACCTGACCAATGGGATAGAATGCTGGTATACGGTGGTGGCTTTTGACGGGGGTGACACCACGGTTCCCATAGAGCCTTTACAGAATGCTTATGGTCGACCGGGTGAAGATCCCAACTGCCAGTTCGCCATACCTCGTACTGATCCTGCTGGATATTATCCCATAGACGTAACTGTGGATCACAACTATTATGGATTGGAGAGCAAAAGCGATGGATGGGTAGTGCCAATGGTTTTCGATCAGGGCGCTTTGACGGGACACGATTATAAAGTTACCTTTTCCGAGGATTATCTATCTACCTACTGGCATTTGATTGATATTTCCAACAGTGATACGGTTTTAAAAGCACAGACCGAACAGTCCGGTGATACGGTGAAATACCAGGTGGTGGATGGAATCCAGGTGATCGTCACCAACGGTCTTAAGGATCCCAGCTACTACTACCAGACTGAGTTTGCCACCGGATCAGATACCACCTTACATATGGGATATATGTATGGGTCGATGGGAGAGACTTTTGGATTTCCTACGGGCGGAGACATCCATTTTCGCTCCACCTACGAATTCAGATTCACCGCGGAAGGCTCTCAGGGGTTCAGCTTTCACGATGGTGTTACTCCCGTTGATCTCCCCTTTGAAGTCTGGAACGTAACCTTGGAGCAAAAGGTTTTTGCTGAGATTTATGATCGAGGAGATGGGGTATGGGACCCGGATAAGAAAGATTATATAATTATCGTTAACTATCCGTATGATGGAGAACCACATCCCGAAGCTTTTCCCTTTTATGACGTTTGGTTCTTCAGATTCGACACCACGGATACCCAATATTCAACAGGCGATGTTTTCAGAGTTGGGGGGGCATCACTCAATTCCCCGGATGATGAATTTTTCTTCAGTTCTCCAGGGATAGACGACAGACAAGCAAGAAGGGAACTGGCTAATGTTAAGGTTGTACCTAATCCCTATATCGCCCGTGCCGATTGGGAAACCACAGACGGGATGAGGAAGATTCAATTCACCCATCTGCCCGATATCTGCACCATAAGAATTTACACCTTAGCCGGGGATCTAGTTCAGACCCTTATACATGATAATGGTTCTGGATCAGAAGATTGGGATCTTTTATCCGAAAATCAACAGGGAATAAGCTCAGGAGTCTATTTCTATCACGTTTCATCAAAATATGGTGAAAAGATCGGCAAATTCGCTATTATCAAATAACCTTAAAAAAGGGAGAAAAAAATGGCTAAGAGAATTCTACTAACTTTAATCATTCTGACTCTGGTGCTGAGCCACTCCGGCGTGGCAGAGGAATTCTCCAAGGTGGGGAGTGTGGGAGCGCAGTTTTTGAAAATAGGCGTGGGTGCAAAGTATGTGGGAATGGGTGAAGCATCGGTGGCTTGCGTGAATGATGCCTATGCTATGTACTGGAACCCAGCCGGTCTGACTCAGCTTTCCCAGAATAATCTACGCTTCACCAATGTGGATTGGATAGATGATGTCCAGCTGAATTATGTGTCTTTTGGTAAACCCTGGGGCAGCTCCTCTGCCTGGGGAATCAGTATGACCGTTCTGACCATGGGGGATATGGAAGTTACCACGGTGCAGGAACCAGAAGGGACTGGCGAGAAGTTCTCCGCCTCGGATTACTCGATAGCTTTAGGTTATGCCAGAAAACTTACAGATAGATTTTCTCTGGGACTGAGTTTCAAATACCTGTGGGAGAGGATCTCAGAGGAATCTGCATCCGGATTTGCTTTTGATTTCGGGACTCTGTTTTTCACCGGCATTCAGAATTTAAGGATGGGTATGAACATCTCCAATTTGGGCCCGGAGATGAAATTAGATGGACCGGAGCTGGATGTGTTTTATACCCCCTATCCCGAGAACACCAACTATGATGGGGTGAAAAGCAAGCTGGCTGTGGAACCCTATGATCTGCCGCTAACTTTTAGAGTGGGATTGGCATATGATCTTTACCCATCGGCTGATTCCAGGCTCACTCTATCCAGCGAAGCCAAACATCCCAATGATAACCTGCAGCAGGTGAGCTTTGGCGGAGAATGGGTTTGGAAGGAAATGGTGTCCTTGAGAACCGGATATAAGCTGAACTATGAGGAAGAGGGTTTAACCTTAGGGGGTGGATTGAAGCTGAAAACCGGAGAAAGAACCACCCTGGAGCTGAACTATGCCTGGGCTGATTTCAACCGGCTACAGAGCGTTCATCGCTTTTCTGTGGGTTTTGACTTTTAAGGTGGACCATTATAAAAGGGCGAGGATTTAAAAAGTTAATAAAAAAGGTGGCTCCCTTGCCAGGGTAGAGACGGTGGGAATTTAGACAAGGGAGCCTAATTGGGGCTTTATGAAGTCAAATCTATAATATGCTGAACCTTATTTTTTGTCAAGAAAAAATTATACTCGTTTAATATTTTACCAGAGGAATATCAACTCAAGAATTATTAGAGTCGCATATCAGACCTCGATTCAGGAGAATCTTCAAGAGAAGATCTGGCAATAGAACAACAATATAAAAAAGTATATAAAAAGAGGTGGCTCCCTTGCTAGGGTAGAGACGCGGGGCTTTTCGCAAGGGAGCCGGTTGGGGCTTTATGAAGTCAAACTAATTATAGCTATATAAAAATTTTTGACAATCGGGTAACAACCTTAATTTCGGTTAAAGATATCCTTTTTTCATAATAAAAAACGACCTCAAATGGAAAAAGTTTGAACTTTTTTAAAGAAAAGACCTCCCCAGGGGTTATATCTACCTTGAATCTCCTATACTAGCCTTTTAAAACTAAAAAGCGATTCTCCCCATCATCCTTTATACATAATAATTGCCTTATCCCTTCCTGGAGTGATCAAATGTTAAGTTCCCTCCTTAGAGATAATAAAAGTGCCGCCCTCCTGAATTGAACAGGAGACACACGGATTTTCAGTCCGTTGCTCTACCAACTGAGCTAGGGCGGCAACTTATTCTTTTATCGACCCGATATAAATTTCTTAAACAAAATAAAATATTAAAAATCAGTGTCAAGAGAAAATTGGACTCTTCATATATTTTAATTGTTACTGGCAGCAACTGAGGACACAAAAGAGTACAACCTTCCATTAAAAAGAGAAGATTTCAATAAATCATAGCCTTAAGTAGAAGGTATCAGGATTCGGTTAGACACAATTTGAAGCATATCTATTTGGAGGAGGCCACTACAACAAATGGTTCCTTGGGATAAGGCGGCATTTGTGGAATGCTCACATATTGAACATTAACCCTTTTTGGGTATTGCCGATAAACAAAGCAACAGGAGGAGGTGCGTAGTATATTACTGTGAATTTAACTACTTAGTATACCAATATTAAAAACCTAAAATTTACGAAAGGAGGTGAAAGGGGTGAAAAACATGCGCACACTTTTTGAGAACCGAGCTGGTTTTACACTGGTTGAGCTGGCCATCGGTCTGGTGATCATCGGTCTTTTGATCGGAGCTATTCTGGGAGGTGCTCAGATGATCAAGAACGCCAAGATCAAAAGGCAGATCAATGACCTTCAAGGTCTCTATGGCGCAGTGTACACCTATTTCGATAGGTTCCTGCAGCTGCCAGGTGACTATAATGCTGATGGTTATTTCGACATTGACTCCGTGGTGTGGAACGATATCGAGAGTGAGGAGTTAGCTTACGAGGCCAAGAGAAGCCCGTTTGGAGCTAAATACTATTTTGGTTCCGATACGCTTGCAACACCAGCAGCATACAGGAATGGTAATTACGTCCTGGTAAGCCTTCCGGTGGATGTAGCGGAGAATGTGGACAAGCAGCTCGACGATGGAATTGATAGCACCGGTATCGTGACATCAGATAGTCCTTATACCGGCACAGGGAAGATAGATGTTTATTACTTCTTAGACTAAAGGATAATAGTCGATTTCAAGGTGGGGGACACTGCTCAGGTGGTGTCCCCTTCCCGAATTTCACAGGAAATGCCAGATACTTTTTTTGAGAAAACTATATGAGCTTCTCATATTTCAGGATAGCTCATGAACACCCCTATAGGGGTTTCACCCTTCTGGAGTTAGCCATAGTCATGGCCATTTTCGGATTATTGACAGCATCCGCTGTAGGACTTTATGGGGCCATGTCCAAACGCAATCGAGAAGTGAAAACCAAAGACGAAATGGAAAACATAAGAGAGGCAGTGCTGGGCTATTATCGGAACTATCTGTTTTTACCCGCTCCGGAAGCCGGGTATGTTGTTCCCATTGACGAGCTGGATCTTCCACCCACAGCCCAGAAGGATGAGATCTATAAAGGAAAGTATTATGCTTACATAGCGACCAATGCCGGGTCACCATTCTCCGAGCTGTTAGTGGACGGACAGTCCATAGGAGAAACAGCTATAGTTTTGATATCCAGCGGAGCCAACTTGAGATTTGAGGAGGAAAATTCCGATCTCGGCGACGGGGAATATTCTCAGGAGGGAACCACTGCAGATTTCGATGATATACTTATATGCCTTTCTGGCAACGAGCTGGGGTCCTCCATTGCTTGGAGAAGGGAGATCGAGGAGGAAGTGGCAGTGTTGAATCGGGCTGCAGAGATATTGGCGAAAAACGATGATGATGGAGATGGGTTTGTAGATGAGGATTCCACCGACCCTTCAGGCAACTCAGATAGCTACACTGACTGGGATCTGGTGAGTGGAACAGGGTCTTTAGTCAATGCCGGGCTTTTGTGGAATCCCGATCACATAGTGGACCCATGGGGAACTGAATATTGTTGGGATTTTTTTAATCATGAATTTTACTCAGCCGGCTCCAACAGGACCGATGAAGGCTGTGGTGGGGATGATATCTGCCCTTAAAAGGAGCAAAATCAAATGCTTTTGTGCGTGGATTTGACAAGTAAGAAAGCCAAGGTAACCGGGATAAATAAGGGGAAAAGATCTTTCAGAGTTGTGGAATCGCTGGAATTTGACATATCTAAGCTGGAAACAGCCTTTGGAGAATATCTTAAGAGCAGATCCGGGGACATTGACGAAATAAGGGTATCCGGAGCTCTGGAGAATACCTTTCATAAGATCTTCATTATTCCCGATCTGAAGGGAAAGATGTTTACGGCTGCCCTGTATTCTGAGGTGACAAAAGCCTTTGGAGTTATTTATCAATTCAAATACCTGGATATGGGTGAGGTCCCCGGTCCTGGTAATAAAATTAACCGAAAGATAATGTCAGCAGGTATAAAAAGAGATAACTTGGAAGAGCTCTCACGACTGTTTAACGACTCCCCAACAAAACCGGATATGTTTACCACATATCCGGTAGCTGTGCATGCGGCTATTCAAAAACTCGAACTCATATCTGAGGAACCCCTGGGTTTTCTGGAGCTGGACTATCCCACCAGTCGTATAGTTATCTTCAAAGGGGATGAAATAAGAGTGTCTCGGGAGATCAATGTTCTGGAGGAGGAAAAAGACCCTGACCGATCAACTCTGGCTAAGGATATCTATCGAACCCTGCTTTTCTACACGGAGAACTATCCTAACGAGTTAGTGAAGAGAATAGTTTTGGCAGGAAACTCAGCCACCTCAAAAACTGTTGAGGCTTTGACTAAAAAAACAGGAGCTGAGATCATTCCCTTTTCACCCGAGGGCATGATCGAGAAATCAGATAAAATATCCCCCGTTCCCCCTGGATGCTTGGGGCTGGCACTGTTAGATCCCGATAGCTTCCCCTTTGAATTCGTACCCATGTCGATTCAGGAGAAAAGAAAGATAAAAAAGGCATTAACCCTCTCCTTTAGTGCTATTCTGGTTATTGTCCTGATTCTTGCTTTAGCCATTTCTCGGTTTTCTCTGGATTTGAGAAATCTGAATAATTACCACAGGGGGATTAAAGGTGGAATCAAGATGAAGGAGGATCGGCTGAAAGAGCTGGGTTTGGAGTTTGTCTCTCATTCCATTGAAACCACCCAACCCCCATGGTCTGAGGTGCTTCTGGAGATGGCAGCGGCAGTGCCGTCGGGGGTTGTTTTTGAATCCTTTGTCTTGAAGAAGACAAATAAGGTGTGGAGGGGGGAAATCGTAGGCTTGGCAGAGGGGAAAGACGAGATCAGCTCGCTTTTGCTGGTGGAAAGCTTACAAAATAATTTCAATCAGTCCCCCCTTTTTAAGGATGCTAAGCTGTTGGAAAAAGAACTGCAAGGTAAAAAAGTTGAGTTCAAAATTAATTATCAATTGAATATGTGATATGGGTAAGGAAAAGATCATAATTATCGGCTCGGCTTTTCTGATTTTACTGCTTCTCTTTTTGGGAATAAAGGAAATCAAGTCGCTTCGAGTGCATATCAAAGAACAAGAGGAGAATGTGGAAAAATCAAACCAGAGGTTGGAAAAGTTGAGGTATTTGGAGGAATCCCTGGAATTGAGAAGGGAAACTGGCAAGGTGCTCTGTCAGATTCCGCGAGCAAAAGATCCCATGGCTAATAAAGTCCTGATCCAGAAATTCATACAGTCTTTTTTGTCCCGGTTGGGACTGGATGCGGAAGTGAAAGTAGATAATGAACGTCAAAGCAAGGATTTCCCGGATGTAGTTGATATAAATGAGGTTCCGCTGAAGATCGGCATAAAAAGTTATTCCTCCTATGACCAGGTAATGAATCTTCTGAGGGAATTCAAAAACTTCCCTTTTGTAATTGAGGTGCTTACCATTGGCGGAACGGATGTAGCTGTGCCCGGGGTTTTGAGAATACAGCTTAAATATTATGCTGTTGAGGAGGATACTTAGATGGCAATCTCTGGAAAATTCAAGTCGAAAAAGATACGTCTGGGATTGGCAGCAATCGGATTAATCGTTGTAGGATTTATAGCATTTACATTTATGAATTCAGGCGGTTCTGAAATGGAGCCCAGAAAAAACCTCTCTCCTCTCAAAAACCGAGCTCAGCAGGTTTCAAAACCCCAAAAAGAGGAAACCACCAAGTCTCCGCTTTTTGAGACTTTGAAAAAATGGAAGGACCCTTTCCGGAAAGAGGACCAGGAACTGGTGGAGTTGCAGGAAAAAATTGATGCGACCAAAAAGGAAATTGAATATCTGAAAGCCTCCCTGGAGGAGAAAAAGTTGAGACAGGAGATAAAAGATATAGAGAAATCCATTTATCCTGGTGCCGAAATACCAGGCAAAGAAATTGAGTTAGGATCAAAAGAGATAAAGACCGACACCCAGGAGAAGGTGCAGGTTATGGCTATCCTCATCAGTGAGGATGATAAATCCACCCTGCTTTTGTCCCAGGGCAGGAAAAGCTGGGTTCATGAGGGGGAGGAATTTGATGGCTGGTGGATAAAAGAGATCAGAAAAGACAGTGTAGTTCTTCTGAAGGAAGGTAAGACCTATGTTTTCTATTACGATCGACTCGGTTTCTCTGAGGAAGGATGATCATGAGAAAATCTAATCTGAAAGATTCAGGACTTACCATTTTGTTGGTTACGCTTTTCCTTTGTGCTTGCACTCCCAATTTCGCCAGGTACGGGATGAATACTCCGGTTCCCCAGACAGAAGAAACAAAAGAAGATATAACAAATGAACCTCCACCCCCAATCCCTCCTGAGCTGGGTCTGGCTCCCTTAATGCAGATCGAACCCGAGGAGGAAAAGCTTTTCTCCTTCTCAGCAAAAGGTCTTTCCCTGGAGGACATACTCCAACCTCTTTCAAAAGAAGCGGGTTTCAATATCATATGGAATGAGGATGTCAATCCGAAAACTAAAGTTAGTGTGACCTTTGAGGATTTGACCCTGGATGAAGCCCTGGAGACCATCTTCGCCTCGACTGAGTATCTCTATTCTACAAACAGCCCCACTCTTCACGTAAAACTAACCGATACCCGCACTTTTGAATTGGGGCATGTCCCCAATAAAATCGTTTCTCAGATGCAGGTGGGAGGGGATGTGCTGGGGTCGATTCAGGAAGCTGGGGGAATAACCGGGAAGTTCCAGATCACCAGTGACACAGATCCGGAAGCGATGGACCTGTGGAAGCAGGTGGAGGAGGGAATGGAGAAAATAATCTCCCCAGAAGGGGAATTTTTCATAAACAGGTTTGCTGGTCTGGTGACAATAACTGATCGCAAGAGAAACCTGAGTATGGCTGAGAACTTTATACGGAAGCTAAAGATTAATTTGACCAGACAGGTTAATATCGAGGCGGAGGTGGTTGAGGTCACCCTGGAGAATTCCCAATCCTATGGCATCGATTGGTCGGCAATTCACTCCTTTTTAATGGATAATAAAACCACCGAGGTCACTGGAGCTCAATCCTTGAGTTTGGGAGGTTCGGTAGTTGAGCTTACTGCATCTCGACATGATGCCTCCTTGGTTCTCAATGCCTTAAGCAAATTTGGAGAGGTCAAAGTTCTCTCTAAACCTCAGGTCAACGTACTCAACGGTCAGACTGCCATGATAAACGTGGGGCGGGTTATAAGCTACTGGGAGCTAACTGGCCTTTCAGGAGGAGTGTCCGGGGGAGTAGTGGGACAGCCGGTGGTTTTCCCGGAACAGAAAACAGTGCTTCTGGGACTGACTATGGGAGTAACCCCTTGCATCTCATCTGAAGATTATGTTACTCTGCAGATCGTGCCCATTGTGACTGACGTAAGCACCTGGTCTGAATTTCAGTTTGAACAACAAACACTAAGAGCTCCGAATGTTGACATTAGAGAGGCCAGCACTCTGGTGGGGATAAAAAATGGAGAGACTGTGGTAATAGGAGGCCTTATTACCTCCAAAAAGTCTGACACGGAACATAAAATCCCCTTACTGGGTGACATCCCGGGGCTAGGTTATTTTTTCAAGCGAAAAGAGAAAACAGAACAGAGGACAGAGCTGGTAATTTTCCTCACACCTAAGATAACCAGTTTGTATAAAGAGGAAGGCTAAATGAAGCTGATATATAAATCCTCAAATTCTGAAAAGGAAATTAGCTCAGAACCTCGGGATCATAATAGATTAGTCCCAATAATAGCAGGGAAAAGACATCAAGCTCTTTTGCGGGTGGATCTTCTGGATGCTTACAAGAATTTCTTTGGCTTCAGGGAAGATCCATTTTTGGTTTCCTGTAATCCTAAATTCTTTTATTTTTCCCGATCCCATGCTGAGGCTTTAAATCATCTGAGGTATGGCATTTATGAGGGTTTGGGCTTTACCCTGATAATAGGCGAGCCGGGCACCGGGAAAACCTTGCTTTCCCGATATTTCTTGAGCAAGGCCGGGGAGGATTTACGGATAACTCATATAGCTGATCCCCGTATCTCGCAGAAGGAACTACTCTTAATCCTTCTGGAGAGTTTGGGAGCATCCGGATTTTCTCAGAATGAATTAACCGAAAGAAAATTGACTGAACAGCTTAACCATCAGCTTATTTTGACTCAACGACAGTCAAAGAAGGTGGTCATCTTTTTAGATGAGGCTCAGGGACTATCTCCTGAATCTTTAGAGGGTCTGAGGCTCCTTTCCAATCTGGAATCTGAGACCCAGAAGCTGATTCAAATAGTTCTTTTGGGGCAGACTGAATTGGAGGAAAGGCTTCGGGATAAGAATCTGAGACAGCTGGACCAGCGCATCTTGGTGAGATATCATCTCTTACCTCTTGAGTTGAAAGAGATCCAGCCATATATACAACATCAGCTGGAGGTGGCTAATGTAGGTTCCTGTGTGGAATTTACCCCTGAGTCAGCAAACAAGATCTACGAGATCACCCAGGGTTTGCCCCGGATGATCAATGTCCTTTGTGAAAGGGCTATGATGTCTGCCTTCATTGAGAATAAAAGACAAATCGATGCTGAAAACATCCTGGAGGGGTGGGATAGCTTAAACGGTATGAAAATTTTGGAAAGAGGAAGAGTTTAAAAAAAGACAAGTTTAAACTTACAGGTGAAAACGTGAGTCTGATAACCAAAGCTGTAAAAAAGGTGGAGCAAGAGGATGCTCCTCCTATGGAACAGGAGGTTCCTCCTCAACCTAAGGAAAAAAAGAGGATGGGGATTTTAGTGGGGGCGGGCTTATTGACAGTGGTTATTTTAAGCCTGGGTTATTTTCTTTTTCTTAAACCCGCTCCGGAGCCTCCCCGAAAGGCATCTCGTAGTTCAGTAGGTGCCAGAAGGAAGCCGGTTAAACCTGAAACAGTAACACCTCAGGGAAAGGAAAATGCTTTAGGCACACCAACAATAGCTGAGGTACAAGAACCCGCTTCAGAAGAAGTCCCGGAGAGTCCGATTGTTCCTCAGGGGCAGGTGCAGGAGGCTGAAGTGGTTTCAGAACAAACGGGTAAAACTACAGAACCTGGTATTATACCTACTGCTGAAGTAAAGGAATTGCAAATTCCCCAGATGGAAGTGGAAACAGATATCCCCCAATCCATCCTCGATCAACCGGCAGTGCCCAGACCTTCTCCGGAACCAGAGCCAGAGCAGCAAATAATTCCAGAGGAGGTTATTTCAGCTAAAGGAGAGGATGAATTCGTTTCGGATGGTATGCTTAATCAAGGAATCCCCCCTGAGGATGGCCAGATTATTCCAGAGAAAAAGGCTTTGCCTTATTCTCCAGACCCGGCAGTTGAGCTTTTGGAAAGGCCCTTAACCGTTAAATCGACATCTGATTCAAAAGCGGAAAGATACTACAATAAGGGAGTCTCTTATCAGAAACAAGGAGACTTTAATCAGGCTATAGATTTATATAATAAGGCACTTCAATTTAATTCAGATCATGTGCAAGCCCGGATGAATCTGGCCACAGCTTGCCTTCAGGCAGGCAGGTTTAAGGAAGCAGAGGAGCAATTCAATTTCCTTTATTTCTTAGAACCTAACGATTACTACATACTTTACAATCTGGGATTGCTTTTATTTCGAACCGGAGATTTGGAATCTGCAGAGATAAAACTTAAAAAGCTTCTGATACTGAATCCGCTTCACCTAGAGGCAAATCTTCTTCTGGGCAGCGTGCTGGAGGAGATGGGAGACTTTAAGGAGGCGGCGGAGTATTGTATGAAAGCCTATTTTATCGATTCAGCCGATCCCCGGGTTATTTACCGGGCAGGAAGGGTATGGGATATGGTTGGTGATGAGAAAAAGGCTATAAGATATTACAGGTTATTTCTTAACACCGGCTGGGAGAATGATAGCGGGTTAAGGTTAGCTGTGCGGGAACGTTTGAATTACTTTGAATCGAAAAAGGAGGGGGGAAAATGAGTAAGACCCTTGGAGATATATTAATAGAGACCGGAAGGCTAACCAAAGGCCAGTTTGAGCTGGCCAACAGAGAGAAGAGCCGCACCGGAGCCCTGTTCGGAGAGATCTGTGAAAGACTGGGATTTATAAGTCACGAGGAGGTGCTGGAGTTTCTCGGAAAACAGACGGAGACGCCTTTTCTCGATTTCTCACGTACCCAGATAGATAACGAGGCGGTTAAGCTAATTCCAGAAGAAGTTGCCAGGTCGAGCAAGCTTATAGCGGTGGAGTTAAAGGACGGGATACTAACCGTTGCCATGGCTAAGCCCAACGACATTAACGTCATAGACCGACTGCAGGAAATCACCAGCCTGACAATTGAACCCAGAATCGCTGACGAAGAAATGATCTTAAGTTATGTAGATGAATTCTATGGTATGCAGATATCCCCTGAAAAGGTGATTGAGGAGAGTCTGAATCAGGCTTTAAGTCTGAAGGAGGTGGAGGAGGAAACTCCTCCATTGATCAAATTGGTCGATTCCTTAATGGCTCAGGGGATAAAGGAAAGGGCCACCGACGTGCATATCGAGGTGGATGAAAGTGTGGGGCGGGTGCGTTACAGGATCGACGGTGTGCTTGAGACCGCTTTCATCTTGCCCAAAAAAATCTACCGGGCAGTGGTTAGCAGAATAAAGATTATGTCCAGTTTGGACATAACTGAGTCCAGGATACCCCAGGACGGAAGCTTCCGCTTCAATTTCAATACTCAGGAGATCGATATCCGGGTTTCCACCATGCCCATTGTCTACGGTGAAAGCGTGGTGATGAGAATACTGCAAAAACCCCGTTTCCTTATGGGCCTGAGCGATCTTGGTTTTTGGGGTAACAATCTTGAAATCTTTATGAGATTGGTACAGAAACCCTATGGTATGCTGGTGATCACCGGTCCCACCGGTTCAGGTAAATCAACTACTCTTTATGCTGCACTTAAAACTGTAAATGCTCTGGAGAAGAACGTAATTACCCTGGAGGATCCGGTAGAGTACCAGATTCCCGTAACCAAGCAATCTCCTATACATGAAAAGGCAGGATATACCTTTGCCAAGGGACTCCGTTCCATCTTGCGTCACGATCCAGACATCATTCTTCTGGGGGAGATGAGAGATGAAGAGACTGCAGAGATGGCGTTCCGAGCTTCTATGACTGGGCATTTGGTGTTCACCACTCTGCACGCCAACACCGCCTCAGCTGCTGTGGCACGTCTTCTGGATATGAAAATTGAGCCCTTTGTAATATCCTCCTCTCTTCTGGCGGTGGTAGCTCAAAGGCTGGCTCGAAAGATATGCCCTAAGTGCAAGGAGAGCTATACTCCATCTGAGAAAGAGTTGGGCTGTTACGAACAGCTAAAACAATTGGTAAATCCCCTTTTTTATCGAGGTAAAGGCTGCGAAAAATGTAAATACAGCGGCTATAAAGGAAGGGTGGGTATATACGAGTTGCTTGAGGTAAATGAAGAGGTGAATCAGCTCATCATCAAGAAAGCTCTCTCCTCTGAAATCGAGAGGGCTTCTAAGATGAAGAGCATGTTAGAGGACGGAATAGAGAAGGTGCTCAAGGGAGTAACTACCTTTGACGAAATTCGAAGAGTGCTAGGATAATGGCCACTTATACATATCAAGCAGTCGATAACAAAAACAAAGAAGTAAAAGGTACCCTGAACGCTTACACTCTGGAGGATGCAGAGAAACAGGTTCGGGAGATGGGTTTGTACCCGATCTCGGTGCAGGGAAAAGCCAAAGGTCAAGGCTTCATCTCTATGTCCCGAAAAATTACCAAAAAAGATTTGCTCGGCCTCACTATTCAACTTCACCTGATGTTTACCGCTGGACTGCCTCTCCTGCAGTCTCTGCAGAACATTGCGGAACAGGAGAAAAATCCCAGATTCAAGGAAGTGATCGGGGATGTCTGCAAAAGGATAGAGACGTCCGGCAGTTTTTCTGAGGCAATAGCTGCTCACCCCAAAGTATTCCCTCCATTCTACGTTGGCGCAGTCAGGGCCGGAGAATCCGGAGGTACCCTGGCGGACGTATTGGAGGAGTTAGCCGATTCCCTGGAAAAGCAAGATGAAATGCAGTCAGAGCTGAAACAAGCCATGATGTACCCGATGATGATCATGTGCGTTATGTCATGCGTCACCGGCTTTTATGCTTTTTATCTTATGCCCAAAATGATGAAAATGGTCATCGAAATGGGCGCTCCTATTCCCTTTTACACCAGGATCATACAGTTTATCGTCAATTCCATTATGAGCCTCTGGCTTCCTATCGTGCTCTTCTTTGTCCTAGGTTTTATTGCCCTGCTTTTCTACCGTAAGACCGAGAGTGGCGCCTATGCTCTGAGCTACATGAAGCTCAAGTTCCCCCTCTTTGGCACAGTTATGCAGAAATCGGTCCTATGTAACTTCGCTCATTACCTGTCACTTCTACTTCGTAGCGGCTTTGGGTTGCTAGCGTCCCTGGATCTGGTGAAGGGGACCATCGGAAATAAGTCCATAATCAGAGCCATAGAAACGATTGAGGAGAGAATCAAGCGTGGTGAATCCTTTGCTAATTCAATGGCCGGACTCCCGTTCCCCAGCTTTATGGTCACCATGATAGGGTTAGGAGAGCAGACCGGCAAGGTGCCGGAACAGCTGGCCATGGTGAATGCATACTTCGAAAAGGACATAAGGAGAACTACCAAGAGGGTTTTAACCCTGCTGGAGCCAATCATCCTGATAACCTTTGGAGGAATTTCCGCGATCATACTTCTTTCCACTTTCTTCCCCATGTATAATTCCTTTGGTCAAATCAAATAAATCTTTGAGCACCGAACCTACCTAAATCCAGAGGACTATTCTTTTCCCTTTTTTCATCCTTGAACCAACTCAAGAAAAATCAAAACCCTTTCTTTCCATATCCCTGGTCGAGCCAAAGGCTGAACTCATCTTTTAGAGATTCTGCCCGCAGCTTGCGGAATTTGCGCAAGCTGAGCCCCTTGCAGAGTCAATGACAGTGCGTCAGCACAGGTATCTTCACCGGTTCGGGATAGCTAAGGAAAGGATTTTTGATTCTATGTGCTGGTCTGGTGGTTACCCTGGGTTAAGCTCGGAAGAATATGACCTTTTACAGCTTATGGTTAGGATTGTTGATCCGATTTCATTTCTTAGGGACAGGATTCTTTCTGATTTGTTCCAGATCGGTCAATTTTAGCTGCCCTGAATTGATTTCTGGTTCTTTTTTGAAGTGTTCCCTGCCGAAACGATTTTCCAAAAAACGCAAGGCCATGAATATCAAAAACCCCGAGACCGCACCAAGCAAGAAGAAAAGCGAGGTATAGTCTTCAAGCAATACCAGCAAGAAGAGCAAATTAAGTATCAAGCAAACTGTTATAAACTTAATTACCCGGATGGAAACCAGGTGTCTTAACTTGGCACCCCAGTTCCCTTTTGCCAGATCATTTAAAATTTCAGTTTTCATTTGTCCATCCGTTATTCAGTATAAAGATATTCGCATAGATCATAAATCAGGAAAAAGGCATAACAGGCTAAAACCGTAAGAAATAGATAAAGGGGCAGTACTTTTACAAAGATAAACTCAGGCGGAGAAAGGGTTTTCAAAAGCGATGAAAGCAAAATCAACCCAGCCCAGGAGACAAGCATGATGAAGGTATCAACAGCGAAAATTAACAGTATTTTTTTTATTTTTTGCATACCGTCCCGATTATAATCATGCTCTTTCTTTATTTATCGGCTTCTAGGAGTGTGTTCGTAAGGAAATTGGCTGTAATTTATACAGGATATTGAGAAAGAATTGTGCAATTAAGGAAGACAATCAATCTCAACTCTTTAATTTTGCTTATTCTCCTGCTTAATCTTCCCCTCATCGATGATCTGAATAGGTCTGTGGCGAGGCAAAACTTTTACTGTGATTTCCCTTTCCTCTCCTGGTTTTAGATCGAGCTGAAACTCCTCTTGCTCCAGGTAATGGTGGGTGGGTAGATTGTAGTCATAAATTTTCAGCTTCCATTTGCCAGGTCTTATATCTTCAAAGGAAAATCTACCTTTTTCATCTGTAAGTTGACGCAAAACTTCTTCTCCGTCAGTAATCTCTACTAAAATATTACCTAATCCTCTTCCCTCCCTCAAATCATCATTCTTAGGTTTTTCTTCTTTACCCGGCCCTATCAAAAACAGGCTGTCCTCGGAAATACTAACCTTATCCTCAAGTTTTTTATCCGAAGGGAGGGCGAAAATTGCTACCCTGCCTGAGAACTTACAAGAGGTTACTACACCAATCTCAGTCGTTATCGTTTCTCCACCTTTTACCTCTATTATAACAGGCAGTTTCCTGGTGGTAACCCGATTAAATCCGATAGAGGCTTTATCCACTCGCAGGTAGTAGGTTCCTGGCTCAAGCGAAGGAAAGATGTATCCTCCATTTTCGCGGGTTATCGCAGTTGCTTCATTAGCTGTTAAAATAACTTTTGGAATTGGGGGTTTTTCTGGTTTTTCTTGGTCATAAACTTTGCCTTTCAGAACTCCAATACTTTTCTTTTTGCTTACAGGAATTCTTAAGGGAATGGTATACATTAAGAGAAATGAGAACTCTCCCTTTTGCTTCTGTTCATACTTTGACCACTGGCTCCTTAAAACTAAAGCATGGTTATTTGGTAAGGTATAGTTAAGGGTGGAGAAGATATTACTTAGCTTTTGACTTCCTTCCGAACCAGATTCATCCCTCCGAAAGTTCAGGCTGATGCAAATTTCATCCTTGATATTCCAGGAACCTGAAATATCTATGGTTTTTGTCTTTTTGGGGCTCCCGGTAAAACTGCTATGTCCAGTTCTTGTGTAAAGACTATATGTTTGCCCGTAACTTGGACGAAAATGAAGATAAAGGCTATATCTTTCTAGATTATTATTCTTGGTAGCTAAAAGTCTGTCTTCAAATTCCCCTCTTTCTACGTGGGTGCGGAGGCTGAATTTACCAAAGGTTTGTGCCACTTCTAATTTCAATGTTTTTTCTTTGTAATTATAATTAACTGGTAAAACACAATCTTCTCTAATTAAATCTTCATACTTTAAAGAAATGTGTGTGCCAAAAGGAAATGAATAGAAAGCACTTGCCTGGCGAGACTTTTCCCGGTTAGCTGTCTCCTTAGTAGAGTCAATGTCGAGATTATTTTTGTAAGAGCGGTAGGAGAAATTTCCTCGTAGTTTACGGTAAATTGGAAAGGTTATTGTGCTACTCTTATAATCAGCATCATTGTAATAACCAAAATAGTTTGGTCCAGCATAAATATTCTCATAAGAGTACCGAATCTGGTCAGATAACTGGCCATCCAGGTTTATTCGAAAGGCTAACTCACCAGATTCTTGTTCTCCCTCAGTATCGCAGTAACCCAATTCTAAGTCGAGATTTAAAGTCTTGGCTAATTCCACTTTTGATTCGAGACTATAGAGCTTCTCATCGTAGCTCCAGGAAGAGGAGGTGGATCTATTCCTTTTGGTCAGGAAATTTCCTTTTATGTTTAATTTCTTGGTGAATTGATAGCTAAGTGATGTTCCTACCCTTCTAAGCTTTGGTTGTGACCACCTGTTCTCTGCATAAAAAACTTTTAATCCATACCTTTCGGGGGAGATATTTGCTTCTAATCCTCTACCATAACAGAATTTCTGGGTTAAAGGAGAAAGGGAATAACTTCCATCACCAAAATGTAGCTGTATATCGTCATAGTGGTAACTGAGCCGGTACTCATCTCTTCTCCCGCGTCTGCTTATCTCCTGAATGTCAGGACCCCGAAATAGAAAATCAATCCCTCGTTTGCCTTCTTCATCCAAACTACCCCTGCCGGAAAGCTCTGCCTGAAGACCGTTTTTTCCATCCTGGCCTGCACCCATTAATGCCACCTGAGAAGGCAATATAAGGTAACGACCAAATTCATCGGTTACTTTGGGGATAATCTCAACTAAAACCGTTCGGCTGACAGAAACCACTCCATTGCTTGAGTCTTCTGTCTCAGCCTTAATCTCAAGAACATTTTTGATTCTCTTTTTTAACTTTGCATCCGTCTCTACTTCAACTTTTAGAACCTGGGACTTTCCAGCTTCCAATGCTATCACAGGTGGTTTTATGCTAACCGGGTAGGTTGGAGTTGATTTTATTTTGAATCTTAAGTCGATTTTACTATTACCCTTGTTAACCAAACGCAGCATTAACCCATAAGCATCTCCAGCAATTACCACCTCCGGTTTTCCTTCCACTAAAATCTCTAACTTCATCACTGGTAACACTACCACCGATATGCTATCACTATCTGTGATATTATAATCCCTCTCACTTCTGATGGAATAGCCAATCTGGTAGCGACCGGTAGCACAAGTTTGAGGGACCATGAATGCGACCACCCTAACTCGTTGCTCTTCCGGCTTTAGTCTAAGAGGAAACTGGTCGGAAATAATCTCCTGCCAACCAGCAGGCAGCTTCAACTCCTCGATAAATTCCTCTTCCCCTTGGGTCTTGTTGGAAACCAGGAAACTTCCAGTAACGATTCTGCCAGGTTCTATCTCTAAAAGTTCAGGTGAGGTCGATCTTACTTCAACTCCATAACCTCTGTCTTGGGCAAAGCTTAAAGAGAATAGGAGGGAAATAAAACAAAAGAAGAAAATAAAATCCTTTTTCATCATTCAATTCCTAAATCATATTGAGCACCAAAGACGTATTCATCTCCGTTGTCGACTACTACTAAAGCCCTATACTTCCCTTTTGGAACATCCGTTAAATCAACATCATGCCTTACAGAACAGCCTGGGTAGATCCGCTTTTTGTCACTTTCAAGGCGGTTCACCCTTGTTCCCTGGCTGTCGTAGAGTTCTACCCACATTGTGGGAGTAAGCCACCTTTCCCCGATATTTTCGATATCCATTTGAAGAATTGTTTTCTCATCCTGAATTATCAACTTCTTATCCAAAAACTTAATCTTACGGATTCCAGTATCGCTAATGTGTGTGATCATCTGAACACCGTAGCGGATGACCTGCCTTATGCCCAACGCGGGTCTACCTTTCTCTGGCATACTGAACTCGGGTGAACTTTTTGAAATTTCCTCTACCATAAGCATACTCCAGTAGGTTCCGACCAGAGTCTCATCCTCAGGCACTTTTAAGGTATATTTAACCTCGGATACGTCTTTAGGCGGGATCACCTGCCGATGAGGGTTAAAGCTAATCCACTGGGCATTGGAGCGCTTATCCATGCCAGGCTCACCATAAATACTTCTGCCATCGTAGAAAAAAAGGTAGTCGGTCTGATAGAGCTTTACCTCTAAAGGTTCTTCCAGGGGGTTTCGGATAAAGATGACGCCCTCATAAAATTCACCCACTGTGGCTTCTCTTTCCTGGGTCAAGCCACCAACAATAATTATCCCGGCCTGAGCTACATTCGGCATCAACAAGCAGGAAAACAAAGCAAAGAAAATAATCTTTCTTTTCAATTTCATAATCTCAACCTCCAAGTCAAGTTTCGGTAACTGTGTAAATAACCGTGCCTGAATAAGTATCCGGGGTGATTTGTATGGAAACCCCTGTCAAACCACATTGTACACCGACGTTAATTCTCGTAAGTGAACCAGTAAAGAATTGTTGGTTAGCACCGGCCACTTGCTGCCATGAAGTTCCACCCGAGATTGAACCTGAACCGGTTCCATCGGTGGTTCTTCTGATGTAAAATGTCACACCGGGAGGCCATTTAGTAACGGCCCCTCTCACAGACACGACCCAGGAAGTGCTTGTATTTTCAATATCTATACCTATTTGATCGGTGGCACTTAAATAGGTAGGGTTAAGGTCACTTCCAGCACCAGCTTGTAAATCTGAGGCATCAATAGTCAAAAACCAGCTACCAGTTACGGTAATGTCAATTGCCTGTATTTTTTCCCATATGGTAATTGACACAAATATAAAGAGCAGGATTAAGAATTTGATTGTTATTCTCATTTTGTACTTTTTTGGGAAGAGGGCGGACCTTAAAAGGTCCGCCCATCGCCAAACTTACTTACGGTCCATCTGTAAGGGTGTAGGTAACCGTGTGAACATCACTTCCCGTTCCTTGAGCTGCGGTAGCACTTGCCGTGTACTGTAAGTCACAGCCGCCAATTGTCGTCCCTATTGCGGTAACAAAATTATTGGCTCCTGTGGTGCTAAGAGTTACTTCGGACGCTGCGGTGCCACCAGTGACGTTTTGAGCCAGAACTTTGAGGGTAAAAGTCGGAGCCGCCAGATCGGTTTCCACTGTGATCTTTTTAGTGGCTTCGTTTGTGGTCCAGTCCAGATCACAGGTGGTATTATCTACTGCGTCATCGGGCTCCTGTCCGGCAGTGGCGGTATTAATAGTCAGGACAAGGTTCCCCCCAGCAATAGCAATCTCATTGATCGCTTGAACCTGCACGGTTACCGTGTGGTTGTCGGTGTTTGATGCCATTGCCAGTATGCCCACGGCAAGTACAAGCCCCATCACCGCCACACCCACAATCAGTTTCTTCATCTTTCTCCTCCCGCCCTCCTGTGGTTTTTGGTTTCTTAAATTCCTATTACGACATTATCTCTAGGTATCGGGGAACTAAGGTGAATCTGATCGGATATGTTCAGGATAATTTAGCTGGTTTTATAGATTTGCTTGTTCCCCACTCCTTCAAATTAACCTTTTGATCACCCGCACCTAAAAAATGTAAAAAACTCCCTGTTTAGCACCTTATGATGTAATGCACCTCTTATTAATAACTCATTTTATTTTATCGGCTTAGCTTTAAATACCTTTAGGAGCTGGATTTAACTTATTCCAGAGGATTATTTTGACAATTTTTTAGAAGGATCAAATAATATTCCTATTGTTCCAGCTTTCAACAAATCATGTAAATGATTTAAATTGGACTACTTTTAGATTGATCTTTCTCCGAGCCTGGGAGCCCCATCTACGGGCTCTGTGTAGCCCCCTTTCCAATAAAAAAGCCACCCAAAAACTTGGGTGGCTTAAATTCAGTTTATTTAGTCTATTCTGGTTTTTTGATTTTGTACTGTTTGATCTTGAATCTCAAGGAGGATTCCGGAATATGCAAGGCGTCTGCTGCGGCGTTTTTCACCCAGTTGCTGTCGATCAATGCCTTAATGATGTATTGACGCTCCCACAATGCTACCCGATCATAAAGGGAAAGCTTCTCCGAGTGCAAATCGGAGGGCATGGTGAATTTGTCGGAGAGGATGTCCAGACGCGGGGTTTTGGTTTCCCGGTTGAAAGCTAAAAGCCTTTTGACCTCGTTTTCCAGTTCCCTGACGTTTCCGGGCCAATTGTAATTGGTGAAAAGCTCCAGGATAAGGGGTATCAGATGGGAGAACTTAGATGGATCATCTGAGTAGGTTTTAATGAAGTGATCAACCAGCAAGGGGATATCCTCTCTTCGATCCTTGAGAGGAGTAAATTTGATATGCACGGCATTCAGCCTGTAGAAAAGATCCATCCGGAAGCCACCCTGTTGAACCTCCTCCTCCATGTTCTTGTTGGTGGCGGATATTATCCGGATATCTATTTTTCTGGGTTTGGTTTCACCTAACCGGGTTAACTCTTTATCCTCCAGGACTCTCAGTAGCTTGATCTGAATGGAGGGATGCATGTCTCCGACTTCGTCCAGATACAGAGTCCCTCCGTCCGCTTCCTCCAGAAGACCCCTTTTATCGTAAGCAGCACCAGTGTACGCCCCTTTTCTATGCCCGAACAGCTCAGATTCGAATAAGGATTCGGGCAAAGCAGCGCAGTTTACTGGAACAAACCTTTGATTTTTCCTGCTGCTGGAATAGTGGATGGCTTTGGCCACAAGATCTTTTCCGGTTCCGGTATCGCCTTCCAGCAATATGGAGATGGAGGAATCCTTCACCTGTTTCAGCTTCCATAACGTCTTGAGCATATCGCTGTTTTGAGTGATCACATTGGGGAAACAGTATGTGAGCTGGAGCTGTTCCTTCAATCTCAGGTTATCTTCCTCCAGTTTCCTTTTCTGGATTTCCACTAATTTCAGGGCAAGGACGTCAGCAAAAGCCACGGCAAAGTTTAGCTGGTTCTGGTTGAAGGCTGAGCTTTGTTCACCGTTAACCACTCTATCCAGGTAAAGGTGGCCATCTATCTTCTCGCCGGTCTTCAGAGGCACACAGATCAGGCTCTGAATGGTGTTGCCGTTCTCCAGACTGGCATTGGTCTGGATAAGTGGTTTTTCCAGTTTTTCCTTTTTGTTCTGGAAAAGCTCGGTGAAGATCTCTGTGGCTTTATCCAGACTGAAGTTGTAGGCTGAGCTTATAGGAAAGTCCTCCTGGTCATTGTTTAAAACCACAAATCCTCTATCAGCAGAAATCCGATGGGCTAAAATCTGAAGGCTTTCATCCAGGCTTCCAGCTTGAATTCCTTGATATTCACCTTCGCTTAAATCCCTGCGGAACAGCCTGTACTCGTTATCAACTGAGAGACTTTTTTCACTGATGGCTTTTTCCACCTTGCTCCGCAGAGACAGAATCTGATCAAAGCAATACTGATCTTTTAGTTCGGAGAATATGTTTTGAGCCTGATCCAGCGAAGAGATAGAGTTATCGAAGTTGTTATTTGCCATTTGAACTTCTGCTCTTTGAATCAGGGTCAGACCAATCCAGTATGGGATTTTCAAACCCTTAAAGATTCTCTCACTTTCTCTGAGATAATTCAGGCTCTCCTGATGGTCGAAAAGCCTGGATTGAGCAGCTTTAAGAATAGTTTTAGCCAGCTCATATTTAGCTCCGATCTCCCTGAAAAGATCGATACCTTTAAGGAAATACTGGGCGGCTTTGGTTTTCTCATCCTTCTGGGTATGAATCTGTCCAAAGAGCCTGTATACCGCACCCTCTTCCAGTTTGTTGTTCAATGAGAGGGAGACATCCAAAGATTTATTGCAGGAGTTTAATGCCTCCTCCAGTTGGTTTGAACTGAGCTGAAGTTCTGCTAATAGCCTGAAAGATTGATTAATTATATCACCATCCGGAGCGATCTTCTCTCCAATCTCGATTGCCTTAAGGTAGAATTCTTTTGCTTTTTGGAGCTCCCGTTTTTCGAATTCCAGCTCTCCGGAATACTCATAATAGATGGCTAACTCTCGGATCAGGTTGTTATTCTCTATTAAAGGTAAAGCTTTGAGATAGGTTTCCTCAGCTTGGAGGAAGTCCCTCATTAAAAATCTGATATAGCTCAGGGAGAGATAGCAGCGAGCTAAGTTTATCTCGTCTTTTCGATCTGTGTGAATTTTGATGGCTGATAAGATGTTTTTCTCTGCTGCGGAGAGCTCCCCGGATCTGATATAGACCACAGCCACGTTTGCCAGAAGGTGAGCCATTACCTTATGGTTATTGGTTTTTTCGCAGATGTGGATGCTTTCATTGAGGTATTCGATGGACCTGGAGAATTCGGATCGGATAAAGTAGATATTGGCTAATTTGTTGTATGAATTGATAATCCCCTCGTAATCCTCGATTCTCCTGTAAGTGGCTATAGCGTCCCTTAGTTCCGCCTCGGCGTTTTTGGAATGGCCCAGCCTGAGATAGGTGTTTCCCAGGATATAAAGGGTCTGAGCTATTCTTTTGTTTTCCAGGGTGTTTTTGAAGATCTCGTAGGCCTTTTTCCCTTCAGCCAGTGCTTCCTGGTACCTGCCCAGCCCGTAGAAAGTGGCAGCTAAAAGATAGGATATAGTGCCCCTATCAATAGAATAAGCGTCTTCTTTCAGCTGGGGCAAAATCTCTCTAAGCGCTGCTAACGCTTGGCTGAACCTGCCCTTCTGAACTAACGCTTCGACCTCTTCTAGCTTTGTATTTAGCTTTAGCATCGTCTTTTTCACCCATAGAGTTATCTGCTGGCCTTACTCCTTGAATGACGTGAGCGGGTGGACTCAGAACCCTTGGTTTTGACTGGAGTATCCGAAACGGATACCTTGGTAAAAGTGAAAGTGAAATAGGGAGAAGCCGGTACATAACCTACGGTTACGATGATAACCTTGATGTCATCATCATAATAAGGTGTGCTGCCTGTCTCATTCCAGGGGTCAGCATCCGGGTCTGGTTTGGGGTCCGTCCCATCATTGGGAAAGGCTGAAACTATAAGGAATAGGAGAAGAAAAACCAGGGTTAAAAGACTTAGGATCTTTTTTGCTTTCATCTTTCCCCTCCTCCAAAGCGGGATCAAAAGTTTTTACTTTTTTAAAGAACTACTTTATTGGAGGAAATTAAACAAACTCCTCCATTCTAAATTTAATGCAAAAAAGCTTTTTTGTCAAGCGTTTTTTGCTAATTTCTTATGTTCCAAAAAATTATACGAAAGCTCTTTTAACTGAATTTGAACGAAATAATTAGCAACAAAAAAACTGATTATGAAATAATTCTGAGTTCTTGAGTTAAAATACTTCATCAAAGGCCACTTTACAGGACTTGAGAAGAATTGCCTGATTCGAGAGATTGCCACGACCTTCGAGCCCGCAATTACATAGGGTAGTCGTAGGAGGGGCTCTCCCGCCTCTACGTGGGTCTGCCTATGGCATGACCAGTCCCGCTGAGAATATAGCCCGAGCAAGGGTGCCTGGGCTACGAAACGGTCAAAACAATTTCAGATAATGAATTGTATTTTATCTTGAAATTAATCCTACCACCAGGACCAGATCTCTACCCTTAGGTAGTGGATTATTCTTCTGGTTAAGACATAAATCAAACTTCGTTTTCCGCAGTAGATTTTGGCATGGCCGGTCATCCCGGGCCTTAATAGGTGCTCGGCGTTTGCTACTTTGCTGGTTATTCGGAATACTTTCCTTGAACCAATGCTTTCGGATTGATGGGAGATTCTGGAAACCTCTCCAAAAAATGATTCAAAGGGATAGCTCCTGACTTTGGTTTTGACCTTTAATCCGGGCTGGACCACGTCCATGTCTTTTTCAGAAACATAAATCAAAACCCTTACGGTATCGATGTTTTTGATGCTCAGGAAGTTGCTGTCTGTTTTCACTGTGGTGACAATCCCGGAGATGGGGGTTTTTATCTCGGATGCCTGTATCTGATTCTCCAATAACTCTGCCTCTGCCTTGAATTGTTCCACCTCTGCCTGTGCCATTTTAAGTTCCTCAGGCTTTGAGCCAGCTTCCAGTATCTTGAGATCGTTTTCTGCAATATCCTTTTCCTTAATCAGAACAGAGTGGTCGGTGGTGATTTTTTCTAATCCCTCCTCGCTTATCAGATTCTGCTCTGAAAGCTTCTTTGCCCTATCCAGCTCAGATTTTTTGGATTTGAGTTTAAGTTCCGCTTGAGTTAACTTGTCTTTAGCATTCTGGATTTCCTCCGGGTCGGGCCAGTTTTCTAAAAGCTGGTAATTGGCTTCTGCTTGTTTGATTCTGGCGTTTATCTCCTTTAGCTGGGTTTTATACTGGGTGGAGCTAAATGAGGCTATTACCTGTCCCGGCTTCACCATCTCCCCCTCTTTTACCCTGGTCTCCAGATTGACCACGGCATAGTCCGAGGAGATCAATTTCAAAAAATTGGTCTCCTTTTTCTCCTGGTTTTTTGCCAGAAAAATATTCTCCTGAATATACCCGTCAGTATGGGTAATCAAGGTATAGGATTCCAGGGGTGCGATCTCGCAGTTGCTGGAGACCCTTAACTGAATCGGGAAAAGGAAAAGAAAAAGAAGAATTGCAGCAATTATGATTGACCATCGGATGATCTTTTTTGGCTTCAAAATATCCTCTTTTTTTACCAGAAAAAAGCTAACAAACCCAGCCAGAAAAACCTGAGCCGGATGTTTAAAGATAAGATAGACTAAAACCAAAAACAAGACAAATCCATACCCCTGAAACTGGTGCACTAAGAACTTCTCGACTCTGATAAAAATATAACCCAGAAGCAAGACAGAATAGATCAGAGACAAACTTCCATAAAAGGAGTAAATCTTTTTCTCCTTGGGCGTGATATTAACTTCCTGCACTTCCAACTTCAGGATATTCTTTTTGAAAACCGAATTCAGATAACCGAACGCTTTTTTTCTGAGGTTGGGTATCTCCAGGTAGTCTGACAGAAGATAGTAGGCATCGAATTTCATCAGGGGATTGAAGTTAAAAAGCAAAACTACACCGGAGGTCAACATCACCACGAAAAGGAAACTATTGAGCTGGGTTTGGATATCGGTGATTCTCCAGAGAATGGTTGCTGATGCCCAGAGGAAAATGTGAATGTAAATTCCGGCAAAGGAGACCCAGAGCTTTTTCGATTTCTCTTTAAAAAGCCAGGCATCGGACACGTTGGTGAAAAAAGCAGGCTGAAGATATATCAGCAAAAATCCCATCTCATGCACATCTCCACCATAGTGTTTACAGGTTACGGCATGCCCCAGCTCGTGAATTATCCCGATAAAAAAGATGGCAATCCAGAGCTTGAAGATGGTGGTGATGCGATAAAGCCCCCGAAGAGAGTATCCCAGATCGCCCCAGTTAAAGATTGTTATGAGGAAGCCTAAAACTATCACCAAAATCGAGAAGATGAAAAACCCGGGCGTGAATAGGAATCTAACCTTTTTGGTGAACCTATCCAGAAACCTGTTGGGATCAAAGGCTTTGATCTTTAAAAAGAAAATCCTTCTGAGGATGTTTTTCTTTTTCTGAGCCTGGTATTGTAATTTTGAAAGCTCCCTTTGAGATATTTCCCCTTCTAAAAAGCCTGCCTTTTCCAATTTTTCAATGAATCTATCTAAGGTTTCAGAGGATACTATGACATTCAGTTCCTGATGCAGCTTTTGTATAATCTTTTCTTTGGGTGTTTTGCCGTCGAGATATTTTATGATAAAGTGTTCTGGTTCACCCACACGGAAGAATCTTTTGGTGATAGGATCTTTTATCACATAGTAGGTTTTGTTCTCGAATACCTGCTGGCTTGTGATCAGCTTTTCCCTTATTTTGGGATAATTACCTGTCATTTTTCTGAGAACGATTTTTTTATAATCTACCAAAACGTAATAAAATAAGTCAAGTGAAATCTGAATTAGCACCCTTCGGGCGAAGATAAACTTCGCCCCTACGCGTTAATTTTATAACCTCTCCCTAACCCTCTCCTTTTAAAGGAGAGGGAATAGGTGAGGATAAACTCTTTTTAGGGAGTAGCCTGGAGTCTTCTGATCCAAGGTAATGGTGTCCGGGTTGTGAAACCTGTCATTGCGGGTGATAGCGAATCAATCTTCAATTAAGGATGTATGATTCTGTCGGGTCGGGGGACCCGACAGACACAGAATTCCCACCTTGCCTCAATGTGGGATTACAGTTTTAACCCCTCCTGACCTCCCCTTATCAGGGGAGGAATATTTTGAGTCCCCCTGACAAGGGGGAAACGGGGGTTTATTTCGTCCTTGCCATAACTCCGGCCACATTCTCCAAATCCCCAATCAACTCTTTCTTGTCTTTCATATAACTTTGCCTTGATTCTTCATTTTCTATTTTCTGGACAATATCATTCACGATTTTGAAAGCCAATTCAAACTCCTTATAACCTGTTTCATAATCTTTGCTCTGAATATGTAATTTTCCCAAAAAATGATGAATTCTCCACAAAGTTTCCGGCTTTCCTATTATCTTTGGCAATTTCTTTTGATTTTTTCAAATTCACCTAACCTCTGACAAAAGGTAGACCAGTGGCCTCGGGCACTGGTCAAAATATACTTTTTCAAGGGTCTCATTCATCGGGACACGAAAAACCAATTTGATGAATCAAACCGCTACGAGAAACCCCTGTAGATATCACACCTGTCCCGTTCTTGGCGGGATTTATGCGACCCGATGAACTGTTTTAATAACCCCTCCTGACCTCCCCTTATCAGGGGAGGAACATTTTGAGTCCCCCTGACAAGGGGGGATACGGGGGTTTATTGCGTCTTCAACAGAAACCCTCCCACCCCTCCAAATCCTCCATCAACTCTTTCTTGTCTTTCATATAACTTTGCCTTAAAGGGTACACCAGTAGCCTCTGCCACTGGTCAAAATATACTCATTAGCCCAGGCAGGGGTGCTTAGGCTACGAGACTTTTCTTTCCGAACCTCTCCCTAACCCTCTCCTTTTGAAGGAGAGGGAATGGGTGAGGATGTACTCTTTTCAGCGGGTAGCCTGGAGTCTTCTGATCCAAGGTAATGGTGTCCGGGTCAACGAAACTCTTTTACGTTGAAATAATGTTATCGTAGGGACATACCTTTAGGTCTGTCCGTGACACCAAAAAAACGGACAGGTCTGAAGACCTGTCCCTACATTCCTTCATTCTTTTCAAGAAGAAATCCTCTTGACACCTGATGGTTACTTTCTAAGTTATTGAGTCGTACTTTTCTTGAACGTAGAACTTAACAATGGATAAAAGCAGAGCAAGTTTTAATTCAGAATTTATCAAATCGCCGGAATACCTGAAAGATTTCTTCTCAAGATTGGCTCCGTCTTATAAGAAATTCAACAGAATAGCCAGCCTTTTTCTGGATGGATACTGGAGAGACCGGGTGGTAAGCTTTGCCCGAACCGGAATGAGTGTATTAGACCTCTGCACCGGAACAGGTGATCTGGCATTTAAGATAGCAAGAAAGATTGGATGGGGTGGAAAGGTTGTGGGCATCGATTTCAGCCCGGAGATGTTGACCCTTGCCAAAGAGAAAAAAGAGAAGCTGAGCTTGGATTCGAGAATTGATTTTCGGTTGTCCCGGGCAGAGGATTTACCATTTGAGTCCGAAAGTTTCGATCTTGTGGTCTCGGCTTTTGCCATGCGCAATGTAAGGGCGAATTTGGAAAAAGTCTTAAAAGAGATTTTCAGGGTGCTTAAACCCGGCGGGCAAACAGCGATTTTAGAATTCTCCAGACCGAAATTTCTCATCTTAAAACTCTTGCACTTTCTTTATTTGAAAACAGTTATACCATTAGATGAGAAAATAGTCTTTGGATCAAAATGGAGCTCTGATTATTTAACTGAATCCGTTTTACATTTTTTCAGTCCAAAGGATTTTTGCCACAAGCTTTCCCAGGCAGGTTTTTCAAAGGTGAGATATATCCCCTTGAATTTTGGCATTGTTGTGATTCACCGGGCGAGGAAGTGTATCTAATAATACTTTTATGAACATGGTTGGGATCAATGGGCGAAGGTAAACTTCGCCCCTACGCGATGCTTTTTCCGTTTTAAATATTTTCATTTACTTATATAATTAAAAAAGCGAGGATGATTACATCCTCGCTTAGCAGATTTACTCGTAGGGTTGGAGTTTATCTCCACCCAATAAACTATTGTTCTCGCAGGGATTGTAAGACCTTGTTGGTTATGTCCATTTCGTCTTTGGCGTATAAAATATCTCCACCGGCTGTATCTAAAATCAGGGTGTAGCTATCCCTTAAAGCTATCAGGTTGATGGCAGCGTTTATCTTATCGATCAAGGGCTTGGAGAGTTCGTATTCCCTTTGAGCTGCCTCGCCGTCAGCCCCTAAAATCTTTCGGGCAAATTCCTCGTATTCCAGTTGTTTCTCCAGTATCTTCTGCTCCCTTTCCCTTCTTTTATCCTCACTTAAAAGCATCCTCTGGGTATTGAGCTCATCCTGCATATTGATGATTTCCTGCTGTAATGAATCTGCATAACCCTGCCAAATAGCCAGCTGCTGATCGAATTTGGCTTTAGCGTCGGCATATTCTTTATATTCCAATTTCAGACGATTGGTGTCCACGTATCCGATCTTGATCTGCTGGCTAAAAACGCTGGAAGCTATAAGCAAAAAAGCTAAAAAGAAAAGCATAACCGAGAATCTCTTTACAGACATTCTTACCTCCTCTTTGTCGAATAAATTCGAACACAAAAATTTGATTTCATTGAGATATGGTCTTCTTTCATAATTTTTACTTGGACTAAGATAAAATTCCGAGGGTGCTTGTCAAGCACTATTTAAATAAGTTTCACTATTCATATCCATATTTACTCATATTGGTTTGAGCAAATTTGACTTTTGTCATAAAACTTCATTTCCCTTTTTCACCTTTTATGAGCTTGACTTTTGAGGAAATCCTGTTTAAATAGAGATATTGATAAAAAGTTAAGTTGCTGTTTATGATCTGACTCCTCTATTAAAGAGTAGAGGTTTTTACAGAGGAAAGGTATAAATTATGGAGAATTTGAAATTTTACATAGTGGACGTTTTTGCAGAGGAGAAATATGCCGGCAACCAGCTGGCGGTGATCAGAGGAGCAAAAGCACTTTCCACTGATCAAATGCAAAAAATTGCCAAGGAGATGAACTATTCGGAGACCACCTTCATCCTATCAGATGTACAAAAAGGAGGGGGATACGATGTCCGCATTTTCACCCCGGAAAATGAACTGCCCTTTGCAGGACATCCCACTTTAGGAACTGCTTATGTGATACAGCAGGAGATCGTCAAAAAGCCTGTGAAGAGGATTGTTTTAAGTCTGAAGGTAGGAAAAATTCCAGTAGATTTTAATTATGCCGGAGAAAAGGTAGACATTATGTGGATGAAGCAGGTTCAGCCCATTTTTGGGCAGACTTTTGATCCTGAGACTATCTCTCAGATTTTGAACCTGAAAACCGAAGAAATAGATCAAAATTTTCCCATCCAGGATGTTTCCACAGGGGTTCCATTTATTATAGCACCTTTGAAGACCTTGAAGGCTTTAAAACTGGCAAGGGTGGACCGGGATAAATATTTTAAGCTGGTTAACACCTCTCAGGCCAAAAGCCTTTTGGTTTTTTGTCCTGAAACATACAAAAAGGAAAACGACTTGAACGTCCGGGTATTTGCGGACTACTACGGCGTGACCGAGGATCCTGCCACTGGATCTGCCAATGGCTGCCTGGCTGGGTATCTGGTAAAGCATCGTTATTTCGGAGAGGACAAAATCGACATTCGTGTGGAACAGGGTTATGAAATAGGCAGGGAATCTTTGCTTTTTTTAAAAGCGGAAAAAAAGGAGGAGGGAATAGATGTGTTTGTAGGTGGCAGGGTGGTAATGGTGGCTAAAGGGGAACTGGTTTAGATTGAATTTCCTAAATGTGATCTGAAGCAGGAGAAAAATATGAATCAGAGGAATAGAGGATGGGTAAAGGTTATCCCTGTATTCTTATTGGGTCCAACTCCCTCATTTATTCGAGAGGATGGATTGGGCTTCAGTGATGTGAAAGATAAGGCTGAACAAGATGTTAAAGCAGATGAGATTCTAAAGCGATTGGACATAAAAACAGAACCCAAAATTATGGTAAAAGAGGAGGAAGACCTTTTTGGACTGGATACCCAGGCAGATGTGTTGATATTTTTTTCACACTGTATGGACAGATTCCCTTATCTTATCAGTCTTGCTGCCGCAGGCTTACCCATTATCATCTCAACTGAAGAGGGCCTGTCAAGTGATGCTTTGGATACATATGAATACCTGGCGGATTATGATAATGTAGAGCTTGTATTCAGTTTTGAAGAGATCAAACGGGAAATCAGAATTATCAACACTGTAAAGCAAATTAAAAGGACAAAAGTTTGTGTGTTCGATTTAGGTGAACGCTCCTTGGATGGAGTTGCCTGGTATAAAAATCCCCTTTTAAAAGGAAAGTTTAAAACTCAATACATTGATGTGCAGGATTTCGAAAAAAGATACAAAGAGATCAACATGTCAGAGGCACAAAGTTTAGCGAAAAAATGGATGGAGGAGTCTGAGGTTAAAGAGCCCTCTTTGGAGGATGTTACAAAATCCGCTCAGGTATATATTGCTATGAAGAATATAATTGAGCACATGGAGGCGGACGTTGCCTATGTGCTCTGGTGCGGTCAGTTCAGTGAGATACTGGGCACGAAAATGTGCTTTGCCATTACCAGATTAAACGATGCTGGTATTCCAACCGGATGCTGGAGAGGGGAGAGTCTTCTTCCCATGTTGATTCTGCACCATCTTTCGGAGAAACCTGTTTTCTTTGGAGAGGTGCACACCTATCGGGATGGAATTCTAAGCCTTCGCCACTGTGCGGTTCCCTCAAAGATATCACCCTCACCCTTTGTTTTGAGAAGGTGGCGGGATCGAGAAGGAACGGTCACCGGCTACTGTGAAATGCCAAAAGGGGAGGTTACCCTGGTTAATTCCGGCATAGGAGACAAAATAGTGGTGATGAAAGGTGAGGTTGTCAAGTGCGGAGACGTAGGTGGCGATAACTGCAGGACCACTGCCTGGGTGAAGCTTGAGGATGGATCACCTGTTTCTGAAATCACGGGCCGTGAATTTGCCATGGTTTACGGAGATTATGTAGAAGAGGCAATAGAAGTTGCTAAGATGCTCTGATGTGAAACTAAAGGGTTTGACTTTTCAAAAGGATTGTTGTAACATAATTGTGTTTTTATTCTTATTAACTACAAAATAATTCAAAAAGCTTGAAAATATGTTTTTAATTAACAAAAATGTTAGGAGAAGTTATGTCACCCAAGAAACGTCGAATAACAGCAGAGGATTTATATCGTTTTAAACTTATCTCTGATTGTAAAATCTCACCGGACGGAAGTCACATTGTATACTGCCTGCATAGAGTGGATAAAAAGACCGAGAAGAAGTATTCTAATCTCTGGATTGTGCCCACAGATGGAGGATCTGCCCAGCAGTTCACTTATGGTGATCATTCAGATACCAAGCCACAATGGTCACCAAGTGGCAAAGAGATTGCTTTCATCTCCAATCGAAAGGATGAAAAACAGTCCCAGATCTATATAATTCCCTTTGAAGGAGGGGAGGCGCGTCAATTGACTGATTTTAAGGGTGAGTTCGGAGGTTTTGAGTGGTCACCTGACGGGAAAAGATTTGTTTGCCAGTTCCGCAAAAAGGACAAAGAGGATATTGAGCGGGAGAAGGATGAGCAGAAGAAAAAACTGGGCGTGGTTTCACGTCACATAACGCGTGTCTGGTTCAAGGAGGATGCCAGGGGATTCTTGCCCAAAGAGCGCTGGCATATCTGGGTAATTGATGCTCGCAGTGGCAATGGAAAACAATTGACTCAAAGCGATGTTTACGATGAGTGGTTTCCGAGCTGGTCACCGGACGGAAAAGAGATAGTTTTCTGTTCCAATCGAACCAAAGATCCGGACCTTGATCCGAGTGTGATTGATCTTTTTGTTATAAAAGCTACAGGTGGTAGTTTTCGTGAAATAAAAACTCCACTGGGACCCAAGATGATGCCGGTTTATTCGCCGGATGGGAAATGGATCGCCTATACTGGTAAAGAGGGTAGGGGGCAGTACTGGAAAAATAACTCCCTGTGGATCGTCCCGGCTAATGGAAAGGGAAAAGCCAAAAATCTAACTGGAAAATTTGATTTCAATGTCACCAATTGGACCATAAATGATTTGCCCGGCACTCCCCCTGACATCCCGATTACCTGGTCTAAAGACGGAAAACGGTTGTATTTCCCGGTGGCAAAACATGGTAACGGATTTCTCAAAACAGTAGCACTGGATGGTAATAAGAAGAGTTTGCAATCTGTGATTGGTGATGAGGGGGTGGTGGGAGCTTGCAATTTCAGCAAGGACCAATCCAAGCTCTGTTATTTTCGCGGGGATATGAAAGATCCAGGTGAAGTCTGGATTAGAGATATGCTTACTGGTCGCTCTCGTAAACTGACCCAGGTCAACGATGACCTGCTGAAGACCATCAACCTGGGACAAATTGAAGAGGTTTGGTTCAAGGGTGCTGCAGGCAACAATCTGCAGGGCTGGATTCTCAAACCGCCCGGTTTTAACAAAATGAGGAAATATCCATCCATTTTAGAAATACACGGTGGACCAAGGGTGCAGTATGGTAACTATTTCATGCACGAGTTCTATTATTTAGCTGCGCAGGGATATGTGGTCTATTTCTGTAATCCCCGCGGGGGCCAGGGATACGGCGAGAAGTTCTCCAAAGCTATTCATAACAACTGGGGCACGGTGGACTATGATGATCTGATGGCCTGGACGGATTTTGTCAAGAGAAAACCATATATAAACAAAAAGAGAATGGGAGTCACAGGTGGCAGTTACGGCGGCTACATGACTAACTGGATCATAGGGCAAACCAATCAATTCGCAGCAGCGGTAACCCAGCGAAGCGTGAGCAACCTGATCAGTATGTATGGCTCCAGCGATTTCAACTGGGAGTTTCAACACGAGTTCAGCAACCTGTCTCCCTGGGAGGATTTTAAAAACTACTGGCGTCAGTCTCCAATGAAATACATCGGCGATGCTAAAACGTCTACCCTGGTGATTCACTCAGAGCAGGATTTACGCTGTGCCATGGAGCAGGGAGAGCAGGTCTTTGTGGCTCTGAAGAAATTAGGTGTAGACACCGAAATGGTACGCTTCCCGGACGAGCCTCATGGGCTTTCCCGGGGAGGTCGCACAGACCGCAGAATCGAAAGGCTGAAACATATGCTGCGCTGGTTTGATCGATATCTTAAAAAAAGAAAATAGATTCTTCTGGTATGTTCTATAGTAATGAGTTCTTTTGAGGAACCCCTTAAGGTTTTTAAGCTTTTAGCTGGTTTTAAAATACACTGGTTTGTGGCTGGTGGATGGGCTATAGATCTTTTTTTAGGCAAGGTAACCCGGGAGCACGAGGACATTGAAATAGTTATTTTCAGGTGCGATCAGCTGACGCTTCGAGATTACCTTAAGGATTGGGAATTCAAAAAAGTAATACCCGTACCCAAAATGCACACGGAACTCTGGAAAGAGAACGAATGGCTGGACTTGCCAGTTCATGAAATTCACGCCCAGAATTCGAACAGTGATCTGCCGCATCTGGAAATTCTTGTGAATGAATCTTCTGGTGACGAGTGGAGGTTCCGCAGGAATCCTAATATCACTCGATCAATTTCAATGCTTGGCACTCGCTCTCAAAATGGTATACCTTTTTTAAATCCTGAAATCATTCTGCTGTACAAGGCAAAAAATCCTAATCCTCAGGATGAAGCTGACTTCAAGAACGTTCGCAAGATACTGGGGCAAGAACCACGTGGCTGGCTAAAGCAGGCTGTCAAAGTCTGTTATCCCGGGCACCAGTGGCTTGAGACTCTGTAACTTTGATAAAGCTTAAAATCAAGAGTTAATAATGTAGTTCATATTTAACTATATAAAAAGCGGATTCTATCTGGAAAAAGGTAGGCCAATTTGGAGGTGAGGTAGATGAACGTTTTAGGAATATCCGGAACTCCCAGAGAAAACGGAAACAGCGAGATCCTGTTGGAGTATGCATTACGGCCATTTAAGGCAAGAGGATGGAATATCCTGCACCTTCGCCTGAGGGAGATGAACATCCATCCATGTCGAGCCTGTGAAGAATGCAAAAAGCAAGGGGAATGTATAACCGATGATGATATGCACACGGTCTATGACTCTTTTAGATGGTGTGACGCGATCCTGATTTCCAGTCCAGTTTATTCCCGTAATGTTTCCGCTCAGGTGATGGCTGTTTTAGATCGAAGCTACGCTTTAAATCATGAAAGAGCTTTGCAGGGAAAGGTTGGGGGAGCAATTGCCGTGGGACGGGGAACCTGCGGAGGACAGACCATCACCATAAACGGAATTTATAACTGGATGCTGAGCGCTGGCATGGTGTGTGTTCCAGGTGAATTAAATGGCGTTACTGCCGTAGCATCTGAGCCAGGGGATGTTCTGAAGCAGGAGAATCGCCTGAGGCAGGCTATAATTTTAGGTGAGAACGTGTTGAATGTGGCTCACAAGCTGAAGTCATAATATCTGAAATTTATCGGGAGCGAGTATAAAACAGAATTTATGAGTTTATAAAAATAGACAAAATCTTACAAATGGATAAAGATGTAAAAAATTAAGTAACCAGGGAGTGCAATTATGTCAGATATATTTCCGGAGCCAATAAGAAATCTGCCTGAAGCAGACGTTCCATTGAAAGGGGTTAAGGCATATCTTTCCCAATCGGAGACCCATCAGATTATTTTTATGGAATTCTCAGAAGATATCGAAGTGCAGGAGCATTCGCACGAAAGCCAATGGGGAATCATTCTGGCGGGTAAGATAGATTTGACTGTGGATGGTGTTAAACGGACGTATTCAAGAGGTGACCGCTACTTCATTCCTAAAGGCGTAAAACACGGGGCAAAGATATATGCAGGCTATGCTGACATGACATTTTTCAACCAGAAGGATCGCTACAAAGCAAAACAAGATTAGTCAACTCAATTATCCAAAAGTTTGAAAGTATTTTAGCGTACCTCATCAAGATATGATTTCGGTCTAATCTAAAGGCTTGACTTAACATTTTATATCATTATCTTAATGACGGTCTGCAATTCTATAAAGACCCCTTAAATGAAGTAAATGGTTTGATAATTAAAGTCCTATGTTTCTTAGATGAATTAGTAAAAATGATTGAAAAGGAGGTAATATGTTCCAGAAGTTACGAGAAATCTTAAGCAAAATTGACGCTGATTATGCGGACGTCCGCTACGAGATCAAAAAGGAGTCTGTTATCTCATTCAGCGGAAAGGAGCTTACCCAGATCGGCTCTAATTCCACGGATGGATATGTGATAAGGGCGCTAAAAGACGGTGGGTTGGCTTCGGTTGTCTTCACCAAACAGTCCGATGCTGAGAAAGCAGTCAGATCCGTGGTGGAGAACGCACAGCTGATTTCTAAAAACATTGATAAGCCGGTTAAGCTGGCGCAGGTGGAAAAAGCGAAGGATACCTTTATCCCTACCTTGAAGGAGGACCCCAGAAAAGTTAGTATGGAGGAGAAACTGGAGTTGATTAGAAAGTATAATGATATAGTCCTGGGATTTGACAAGATTGCCACCACAGCCATAGGCTACGAGGAGGTAATGAGGGAAAAATACTTCCTCAGCTCAGAGGGTTCAGAGATACGGGAGGATCTGATAACCACCAGGCTGAGAGGTGAGCTGATAAGCACAGAGGGTAACTTAAGGCAGAATATCCGGGTAGCTGCTGGCGGGAGCAACGGATTTTCCACTATCAGGGATCAGGAAAGCTATTTTGAGAAGCGAGCCAAAACAGTAATTGACCTTTTGAAAGCCAAGCCGGTCAAAGGCGGAACTTATAACTGTATTTTGAATCCCAGCATGGCAGGTGTTTTCACCCATGAGGCATTTGGCCATTTTTCCGAAGCGGATTTGATTGAGAACCTTCCGGCAATGCGGGAGAAAATGAAAATTGGAAACAAGCTGGGCAATGACATCCTGAATATAGCGGACAATGCTACATTACCGGATCAGCTCGGATTCTACAAATATGATGATGAAGGAATAAAGGTTCGACACACCCAGCTTATGAAAAATGGCGTTTTAACCGGTCATTTACATTCAAGAAGAACTGCTGCTGAATTCGGGGAACCCATCTCGGGCCACACAGTGGCTGAGGATTATCGCTATGCTCCCATAATCAGGATGGGGACCATATTCATCGAGCGGGGCAAGCATACCTTCGATGATCTGGTTAAAATGCTGGGCGATGGATTGTACGTCCTGGATGCCAAGGGCGGCGAGACCTCCGGTGAGAATTTCAGTTTCGGTGCCCAGTATGCCTACCATGTGAAAAATGGCAAGGTGGGTGAGATGGTGCGGGATATAAACGTCTCGGGCAACCTGTACCAGACATTGAAGAACATAAATGCAATCGGGAATGATTTTACCCTGTCAAAAGTTGGGGGCTGTGGCAAGTGGCAGGCTAATATCCGTTCCTGTTACGGGGGTCCGCATATACTTGTCAACAATCTCGTCATAGGAGGTGTGTGATGGAGAAATTACTGGAAATGGCTAAAAAGGTATGCGACAAGTCAGAGGTTTATTCGGTGGAATATACCAACAATCACGTTTCATTTGAAAATGCCAAACTTCAGAACATAGATAACAAGTTTCAGTCAGGGTTAAGTCTGAGAATAATCAAAGACGGTAAGCTGGGATTTGCCTACACCAGGAATCTGATAAATCGGGAAGAGCTTGTGCAGAATGCCCTTGAGTCTTTGAAAGGTGGAGTGGAGGCAGAGTATGATTTTCCTTTGACCAATGATCTTCCCAAGCTCAATACCTATGATTCATCTATGGAAAAGCTTTCAGGCAGGGATATGGTGAATGAGTGTGCTCGGGTGTGCGATCACTTAAAATCCAATACGGACGGTGAGATCGAGATGAATTCACTTGCCGTCACAGATAAGTTACGCATCATAAACACCGAGGGAACCGACATCACCGGGCAAAGCACCACCTACGCCATGTTCGGAGCTATAACCTATCCCGGAGTCGGCACAGGCATCTTGAGATTTTTCCAGGATAAAAAATTCGATAAGTTTCCTGACGACACAGCAAACGATATGATCCAGCTTTACCAGGCATCCTCCAAAGTTGTGGAAATCAAAGGGGGCAAGATGAAGGTGATGTTTATGCCCAACAGCTGGATTACGCTCACCTGGAGAATCTCAAGCGGCACAAGCTCCAAATCGGTTTACGAGAAAATCTCGCCTGTGGCAGATAAGGTGGGAAAGAAGATATTCGATGAAAAACTCACCATCTGTGACGATCCCTTAGACGATAAATTCCCCGGAGCCCGGGCATTCGATGATGAGGGAGTCAAATGCAGGCCCTTAACCCTGGTGGAAAACGGGGTATTGAAAAGCTTTTACTATGATCTGGACTACGCCAAAAAGATGAAAGCTAAATCCACCGGACACGGGTACAGAACGTCAATGTGGGGAGGGGATTCCATTACAATGAAGCCCATACCAGCCCTTTCTCACTTAAGAGTAAAAACCGGCAATAAGTCCTTCTCGGATTTGTTAAAATCAATGGACAAAGGCATCATAATCGAAGGAGCATTAGGACCCCACAGTGGAAACATACCCAATGGAGATTACTCAGTTGGTATCAGTCCGGGATTGTATGTGGAGAACGGCGAGATAGTAGGCCGGGTAAAGGACGTAATGGCAGCAGGCAATATCTACGAGACCTTGAAAAACGTCGTGGATATCGGCGACACCCTATATCCCACCTGGTTTGGTGCCTGGGTGCCGGCAATAGTATTCGACAACGTAAGCGTCGCCGCGAAGTAGTGTATGGTTGATAGTTATTAGTAGTTAGTAAAGATCAAAACATATAGCCCGTAGGCTGGGCACCCTTGCCCAGCCGTAGATTCGGAAGGGCTGGTCATGCCATAGGCAGATCCCTGCCAACGAAAGTAAAGACATATATCCCGTGTAGGTCGGGCACCCCTGCCCGACCACCCTCTCCTCCTTTTTTCACGGTTATAGATTCTCTACAAAATAAAAGCTTGACTGAAGGGGTAAATGAACATAGTTTTATAATAGTTGAAGCTTTTGCGAATTTGGAATTTTCGGGTGGTTCACAGTAGCCAAGTACAACTCAGAATCTGGGAATTAGAAAATGTCGATGCTGAAAGACTAAGAAGCATGGGCAGTTTTATTGCTGTATGGCCAAAAAGAGGAGGCTTAAATGAAGTACTTAGATCGAGCTAAAGAAATCATTGAAGAATTCCGTAAAGTAAGTCATTTGCCTGTTGACTTAGACGAACTTTGCTTTGAGATCAAAGCTCCAGAAGACCATGAAAGAGGGAGAAGGTTCTTTTTGTTTGCTCGAGATTTCAATCAAGCTGGCGCAGTTGAGTTTGAAATAAAGTGTGTACTCGGTACAATCGAGGACCCTATAGCTTGTGTGAATCTCGCGCTCCTTAATGGACGAAATTGTGGATACAAGCATGGTCTTTTTGCATGCGGCTTACGCGCAGATCCCTCGGTTCCTCCGTTTTTTGTTTTGGCGAGACGCATGGCATTTGCCCCTTCGACTTTTGCACGAGAGGCGGGTGGTATGCTTTGGGCAGAGCTTATCCCCATTATACGTCCGCCTTTTACATCTATGGAATTAGAAGCCCCGGAGGGTGTTTCCTTGTTTTAGAATGATTGCTAATTTCTCTCGATGCATCGCCATTAGGAAATATTGAGGCTTATGAAGGAGTGAGTTAGAATGGAAATAATCGTAGCGCTGATTGGAGTGGCAGGTGGGATTGCAGCGGTATATTTCGGCTATTGGCTCGTGAAGAGGGACCGCGAGAAGGACAAAGGCCAAGAACCACGAAAACCACTTCGTCCACCATCCCCTCCGACACCAAGCAGTCTACCGGAAGCGATTCCTAAACTTCCTGATCCCTACTTTGCTCATCCCTATCCTTTGCAGAAAAATTTCACTGGCAGGATGGCTGAAAGAATGGAGTTAACCGAATGGTTCACTAAAAGCTCTGATCCAATGTTTGCCTATATTGCCATTGGAGGTATGGGTAAGTCTGCACTTACCTGGTATTGGTTGAATGAGGATATCATTAAACAGGGATTGGCACCGGAGGGAGTTATCTGGTGGTCTTTTTATGACGAAGAAGCAAGATTTGAGACTTTCTTACTGAAAGCCATCCAATATGCAAGCAAAGGCAAAACCGATCCTAAAACGATAGACTCCACACGAGATAGAATGGAGTGCCTTTGCCACCTCCTTCGTGATAACCGATTTCTCTTAGTTCTTGACGGCGTAGAGCGCGTCCTTCGGGAGTACGCCGGCTTGGGGTCTCCTTATAAAGGTGATGAGGTGAAAGAGGATGAAAGGGGAGATTTCCGGGTGTGTGTCGATCCGAATGTTGGCATGTTTTTACAGTGGTTATGCTCTAGTAATCCACAGACAAAGATACTCCTCACCAGTAGATTGTTTCCAAAAGAGCTGGATGGTATGTCAGGATGCTGTAAAGAAGAACTGGAGGAGATGTACAAACAGGATGCAGTTGAGTTTTTTCTTCTGCAAGGAGTTAAAGGAACAAGAGCTGAAATCGAGAGGGCTTGTGAGCCTTATGGTTGTCATCCGTTGGGCTTAAGACTACTCTCAGGTATGATTTTGAAAGATCCAAAATTTCAGGGTGATATAGTGGGATGGACAAGACATAATCCCATACCTGAATTAACAGGGACACAAAGACAACATCATATATTAGGATTATCCTATGACTCATTAGATTCGTCGAAACAATCGCTAATAAGCAAACTATCAGCATTCAGGTATCCGATGGCCTATGATGCAATCTCTATTTTAAATGAATTTGGAAATGAAAAGGAATTCGATGAAGCATTAATTGAATTGAGAGATAGGGGCCTGTTACTGCGAAATGACAAGACAAATAGATACGACCTGCACCCTATTGTAAGAAGCTACTGCTATGATAGACTGTTAGATAAAAAAGGCGTTCATTCTCAATTACGCGACTACTTTGCAAAAGTGCCACAACCTGAAAGGGTAGAATCTCTGGACGATTTAGCGCCGGTTATTGAATTGTATCACCATACAGTGAATTCGGGGAGGTATGATGAGGCTTTTCATTTGGTACCTGAACGGCTTCATGGCCCCCTTTATTATGTTCTTGGTGCTTATCAAACTGTTATTGACCTTCTTTGCGCTTTATTCCCAGATGGTGAAGATAAGCCACCGCGGTTAAAAGAAAAAAATGCTCAGTCGTGGGCACTGCACTCATTAGCAGGCTCCTACTCCATATCTGGTCAGAGTAATAAGGCAGTCCCGCTGTTGCAGATGGGAAATGAGATTGACCAGAGACTAGAAAATAAACAAGGGCTTGCTGTCGGTTTGGGATGTCTTGCCCTTGGGCCTCAAATTTTGCTTGGTGAACTTAAGTCTGCTGAGGCTAACTTACGGCGTTCAATTGACTTATCTCACGAAATTGAGCATGAATTTGATGAAGCTGTTGGCCATGAAGAGCTTGGTCGATTGCTCGCATATCAAGGTAGGTTTGAGGAATCAGAAACCGAGCTTTTAAAAGCACAAGGAGTGTTTGACCAATACGGCCATACTGAAACCAATTTAGTGTCTGTTGTCCGAGCATATCTTTCCTTGCTTGCCCTTTTCATCGACAAGCCTTCGGTAGCTTTAGAATTTGCAGAAAAGGCGTTTGAACTTGCTAAGAAATCACAGAAAGCAAAATGTCCATATGCCGGACCTCAGGACATCATTCGAGCTGAATGGATACTTGGTGCTTCGTATCTTGCTAACGAGGATTTGCCAAATGCTGAGAAACATTTACATGAGTCATTGAATAGGGACAGAAGAATAAATATGGTGGATTTAGAGCCGGACATCCTTTTGGAACTGGCGAAACTTAGATTTAAACAAAAACATAAGGGACATAAAGAAGAAGCATTAAAACTGGCTAATGAGGCTTTGCAGATTGCAGATAGATGCGAGTATAGGCTGAAGCAGGCGGATATACATAATTTCATGGCAGAATTTTATCTTGGCAAAAAGGATTATTCGACCGCAAAAGAACACGCTGATATTGCCGAAGAGCGAGCGAAATGCGGGTATAAGCCGGCGCTGGATAAAGCCATAAAATTATCGAAGTTGATTGCTGAAAAATCGAAGAGTTGAATAATGCTATGACGAATGACGTATGATTGATGACGAATAACGGATAACGAAACGGATTTTACGAATCACGAATAACGTATAACGAGAAAAATGATCGAGTCTTTTCATCAACGGGTTATTGATCTCATAAAATCCATTCCAAAAGGTAAAGTAGCTCCCTATGGACAGATTGCGGCTATGGCTGGTGATCCCCGGGGGGCACGGATGGTGGTCCGGGTACTGCACTCCTCCAGCAAAAAAGAGAACCTTCCCTGGCATAGGGTAGTGAACAGCGAAGGTGGTATATCGTTGAAGCCGGGCTCCGGATACGAAGTTCAAAAGGAACTCCTTAAAGAAGAGGGGATTGTCTTTAAAGAGGATGACTGCATCGATTTAAGACGATTCCGCTGGAAACTTTAGTCTTCCTTATCACTTGCCGTAATATCACTAATCCATTATATTTACCCGTAGTATAAGAATGTGAGATTAAGATTGACTATGGGTAAAAATTCGAAAATCAGATTGGTTTTTCATGTTTCATTTTTATTTTTGATTTTTGCACTCTTTTTCCCTCAGGCTTCTTTTTGTAAGAAATATGTTAACCTGGAGATCAGAATCGAGGAGGGGATTCCGGAAGATTCCCTAAGCTTCCAAGTTATTGATAAAAGGGTGATCCAACTGGAGCTGGATAAGGAGAACTATTCTTTTCAGGGAGATTTCTCCCTTTATATTACTCCCTCTATTCCGGAATATCCCCTTTTGAAACTGCGAATCGAGCTTTTTTCTATTGGGCCGGATTTTCAGAGACAATTCCTGGAAAAAGTAGTGGGCAGAAATGAAATGATCACCCTTGATCCTGTGAGAGTGAAACAAGGCAGGGTCTTCAAGGTAAATCTTTTCCCGGAGATAATTGAAAAGGAAGAGGAGAAAGAGCTTTGCGAATATGATCTGACCGATCCGGATTTGTGGTATTCGGATGTAAGCGTCCGCTTCGAGTTTAACTATCTTAAGAATTCCCTGGCGGATTATCACTGGAATTTAAACAAAGGCTACCTGGAACGGGAATACAAAAACCTGGAGAAATATTTCAAGTTCCAGTATACCCGGAAGGTGGATTACCATCTCTGTCCCTGCAGAATCGGTCAAATTACCTGGGATGAGAGGTTCGGGACAAGCATAGACCCGGTGAAAAACAGGGTCTTTGTGCTTTACAATCAAAAGGAGAAAACGGTTGACTCGCCAGAGGCTTGGTTTATGGTTTTCTATCAATACTGGGGCTATGCTCCAGCCTTTGTGGTGGAGGGTGTATCCGGTTGTATGGGAATTGGTCATTATTTTGCCAAAAAATTGAAGGATAAAGGTGAGATTGTCCCTCTGAATAAATTCAAAATCTCTAAGGATTACTGGAGTTTTCCCCCACGGGTTGCCTTTGTAGAAGCCTCATCCTTTATCCGATTCCTGTGCGATGAATATGGCACAGGCAAATTCAAGGAGTTTTATCAAAAAGTTACAGATTTAACCTTTGACCAGGTCTTTGAGAAGATATATTCGAAAAAACTGTCCCAGATTGAATCCGAATGGTTTCACTTTCTGGATAAGTACGAAATACTTTATGGTGATTTAGTCTATTTTGCCAATATCAAATATAACTATAATGATTTCGAAATGGCTATTCCTATGTTTGAGGACCTTTTAGATTTGGCTGAGACTCAAGGGGAATCGCTCAACGCCTTGCAGGCTTTAGGGAATTCCTATTATACCGGCGGGAAATACGAGAAGGCACTTTCCATTTTTCAAAAAAAATCTGACTATTTTCCAAAGGACCCCCGGGGCTGGAATATTTTAGGTAATATCCAACTTATTCTGGGGGAATTTGACTCATCTAAAAAAAATTATCATAAAGCTGCAGCTCTGGACACAAATTACACCGACCCCTTTATCAGTCTGGGAAAGATTTTTTTGATCTCAGAGGAGTATGATTCCGCCCGGATCTATTTTGACCTGGCCGAAAAGAAAAATCCAGGCCTGGAGGGCATTATCGATTTGAATCTGGGGAGGACCGAAATTCACAGGGTTTCAGGTGATTCACTGGGAGCGGAGGGAAAAGCCAGGGAAGCTTTACGTTTCTCCCGGAATTTTTTGTCTCAAGTGCCGGAAAAGGCTGTGCCTTATCTTAAAGTAGGGGAATCTTTTCTGGAACTGGGCTTTCCGGATTCCGCCTTGAGGTATCTGGAGCTGGCAGAATTTCTGGAGGACAGGCCCTTTTATCAGGGAGAGCTTTTTTTGGCTATGGGAAAGGCATATCTTTTCACCGGAGAAAAGGATCTGGCTCAGGTTTATCTTCAAAAGGTGCTGGATACTCCTTGCGCTTTATCTGATAAAAGGGAAGCAGAAAGAATACTGGAAGAGCTTAAATAATCATGGGTTTTCTGAATCCCATAATTCTTCTGATATCAGCAGCTGCTTTGATTCCTCTTCTGATCCATCTTTTGAATCGCAGAAGGATCAAAAAACTGGATTTTTCCTCTATTCTTTTTTTGAAGTCTCTGGAAAAGGTCAGGCTTCGCCGCTTGAAACTAAGACGGTGGATTCTTTTGGTCATCCGTACTTTGGTGATTCTTTTTGTGGTTTTTGCTTTTGCCCGTCCCAGCCTGAAAGGTTCGTTAAGCTCGGTTATCGGCTCTGCCACTAAAACCTCGGCGGTGATACTTCTGGACAACTCATATTCCATGGGTTATGAGACCCCCCAAGGGAAGCTTTTTGACATAGCAAAAAAAAGAGCAAAATCTATTCTGGATTTGTTCTCCGAGGGGGATGAGGTTTATTTAATTGTTTTCAATTCCGAGCCTTTGGTATTAACTCCTCAGCCCTCCTCCAGGTTTGAAGACCTGAAACAGCTGATCTCCGAGACTGAGCTTTCCTCCGGGAGCACGGATTTTTTCAAGGCTTTAAGCTCGGCTTACGAATTTTTGGGTAAATCAAAGAACTTAAACCAGGAGATCTATCTTTTAACTGACCTGGACCGGGGAGGATGGTTTGACCAGAAGATAAATCTTCCGGAACATAAAAACATCAAACTTTTTCTCGTCACAGAAGATGCAAAGGAAGGTAACTTTGCCATCGAATCTCTAAATTTTGGGACCAGGTTGATAAAAAAAAATGCCCCTTTTGAGTTGAGTGCCAAAGTTACAAACTATTCACCCGAAACTGGGGAAGACCTCCTGGTGGGCTTTTACCTTGACGGAAAAAGGGTGGCTCAAACGGACATAACAGTGGAGGGTAATTCGGAAAAGGAGTTGAGTTTTTCAAAAGCTGCTGAGCTGGCGGGAATGCATTATGGGTATTTGGAGCTTTCGGATGATGAGCTTCTGGCTGACAACCAGAGGTTTTTTGTGTTTGATGTGCCTGACACAATTGTAATCTTGCTGGTCGGAGAAAGAAAAGAAGACACCTACTATGTGAATTTGGCTCTGAATCCGCAAGGGGAAAATGAATCCAGTATAAACGTTATCACCACAGACGTCAATTCGCTTTCCAGAGAGAACCTATCGGGATACGATGCTATATTTTTTTCCAATGTTTCTAAATTGAACCCATCCCAACTTTTGGATCTGGAGGCATATATTAAGGAAGGAGGAGGGGTTTTCATATCCTTAGGAGATGGAATCGATCTTAAGTTTTACAACGAGAATATAATGAAGAGGTTCTTCAATTCCACAATAATTGCCCCGGTTATGGGTTTGGACACCAAAGGTTTTTTCTCCTGGAGGGATCTGGATACGGAACATCCAATATTTCAACCCTATAAAAACGTTCAGAAGGAAAACTTCCCCCAGGTGAGATTCTTCTATTTTTTTGAAGCCACCCAGCCAACCGGCTCAAGGGTTCTGGCTAATTTCACCAATCTTGCCCCAGCGCTTATGGAAAGATCGCTGGGAAAGGGAAAGATAGTTATGTTTCTGGGCTCATTTGATCCCAAAGATTCTGACATTACCCGCCACACCATTTTTGTTCCCTTCATACACCGGTTGGTGGAATATCTGGCAACTGATGTATCCGGATGGAAAAACGATTATTTAGTGGGATCGGAAATAAATCGGGAGTTAAGTTCCTCCTTTGCAGGTAAAAAGATCAAACTTATAGATCCCCAGAATAAGGAGACAGAGCTTTTGCCTTTTTTTCTGGATAACAGATTATGGCTGAAGATACTGGAAAGCCCCATTCCCGGAATCTACCAGATCCAATCAGAGGGCAAAATCATCGACAGGTTTGCGGTAAATGTCGACACTGTCGAATCCAATCCTGAGAGAATTAAACCTAAAGAGCTAAAAGAAATGCTCAAGGGGAATGTTTATTATGTGAATCAGGATGAGGAGATAAAACAGAAGGTAAAAGAAGCACGTTACGGAAAAGAGATCGGCAAAAGCTTTTTATGGGCGGCTTTGATCCTAGTGGTAATGGAGATGCTCATTGCCAGAACCAGATCAAAGGAGATGATCGAAGAGTGAAGAGTATCTACTATATAATGGAGGTAGAATATGTTGAAAAAGCTTGAAAAACTGAGATGGAAACCGAGGTGGGTTTCGCATCTGGGCTGTATTAAGGGATGTCTGGAGTATCTGAATTTGGACGTTTCCGATGCCTGGCTTTTCGGTGCAACCGGACACGCTTTTATCATTAACATCCACGAAGTGGTCTGCACCAGCGGACCTACTGCCTGGAATTACGAGTCTCTTTTCAAGCTGGGCAAAAACATCGGTTACAATATCCATGGGGTTTGGGCTTTGAAATCACACCCGGATTTCTCCCAAAAACAAAAGCTTGCCTGGGAACACGCCAAAAAAGCGATTGATAAGGGTATACCCGGTTATGGATGGGAGCTGGACGTACCCGAATTCTATGTCGTTATCGGTTACGATGACGAAGGATATTATTTTTCAGGACCGGGATGTGATTCGGGTAAAGGACCCAAATCCTGGAAGGAACTTGGCGATACCGGGATTGGCGTACTGGAGATGTACAGCGTAGAACCTGGTCAGAAATCAGATGACATCAAAACAGTCAGGGATGCTTTTGAATTCGTGCTGGATCACTCCAAGAGCCCAACAAAGTGGATATTCTCAAAATATAAATCAGGTTTAGCAGGTTTTGATAATTGGATACAGGCCTTGGAAAATGGCAAGGCTGATGGATTCGGAATGGCATATAATTCCGCTGTATGGAGCGAGTGTAGGAAATTCGCTGTTGAATTTTTAAAGGAAGCTAAAGAGAGTCTTGGTGAGAAATTCAGTACATTATTTGACAGGGCTATACCACATTACGAAACAGTTACGCAAAATCTGTTGAAAGTAGCTGAAAGTTACCCTTTCCCGCCTAAAGGTGACGAGGTGAAAAACACTGACCTCTGCAGAAATGCGGTGACGCACCTGAAAGACGTTAAGAAGGCTGAGGAATCAGGGTTAAAAGCATTAGAGGAGATAATGAAAAAGCTGTGAGAGAATCAGATTTGCTTTTGGTTTTATATTGATTTTCTCTGTTGCGATTCATCTTGTGTTTAACTGAATAAGTGCTTAGAAAATTGTTTAATTAAATAACAATTGGTAACTATAACCTTTTGGTTGGTAGTTGATGGAATTCTGAGGAGGTCTTTATGCACAATCATCCTAAGGTGGGGAAAATAGACCTGGAAACTTTTAATTCATTTCTTTTAAAGCGACTGGGTAAAAAGGACCAGCGGGTAATTGTCCCCCCTTTGACCGGGGTTGATGCAGGGGTGATCGACATAGGTAATGATAAAGTGCTGGTTATTGCGGAGGATCCCATATTTTCCATTCCCAAACAGCCCCTGGAGATGTTTGGCTGGTATACCGTGCATATAGGAGCAAGTGATGTGGCAGTAATGGGAGTGAAGCCAGCCTATATGACCTACACCCTTTTGATGCCCCCGGAGACCAGCGACCAAGACTTCAGAACTATCGTAGACTCCATCCACCAAACGGCTCTGGAACTGGAGATAGCAATAGTTGGTGGGCATACTGGATACTATCCAGGGTTTGCAGCGCCTACCATTGGTGGAATAACAGTTTTTTCTATTGCTGATAAGAGTGCCTATGTTACACCTGCGAGTGCAAAGCCGGATGACGACGTCATTTTGACCAAAGGACCAGCAATTGAGACCGCAGGGATACTTTCGGTTTTGCGCGGGGAAGAACTCTTGAAAATATACTCTAAATCGCTTGTTGACAGGGCAAGGTCTCTCTGCAAGCAGATGACTGTGGTAAAAGACGCTTTGACTGCAATGGAGGTCGGTGGCGTGACTGCAATGCACGATGCAACTGAAGGTGGGGTAATCGGAGGGCTTTTTGAAATAGCCAATGCTAGTGGCGTGGGGATGGAGATCGAAGAGGGCTCTTTTGTATACCCGGCAGAGGTAAAGATGGTATGTGATGCTTTCAATATCGATCCGATAGCAGCCATTGCCGAAGGTTCGCTTCTGATTACAGCAAGACCCACACATTCTGGGAAAATCATTGAAAAGCTGAATGGAATACACATAGATGCATCTATAATAGGAAAGGTGACAAAAGACCAGGAAACAAGGATAATCAAACGTCTCGATGGGAGCGTTGTTCAATTAGCAATACCCGACCAGGACCCTTTCTGGCCCGTCTTCTTTGAAGGATTAGAACAAAGCTGAACCTGAATATGAGTCCACTTCCCGTAAAAAGCATGTCCAAACGTGCTTTGTTCCATCTGATGTTTCATTCTGGTTCTCCTGGTGGCATCCGGTAATTCGTAAGTGTTCTAAGCTTTAGCTGATAGTTGTATTTAAGAAAGGAGTAAGGATGAATCAAATAAGGTGGTTGAAAAAGATTAATCTAATTCTTTTCTTTCTTGTTTTGTGGCAGGCTATGACTGGATTGGGTCACGACCCTTTACCAGCAGAGATATTTGAGAAGATTCACGTAGCTGGTGGCCTGTTGTTGATAAGCTTTGTTGCCATTCACCTTATATTTAATTGGAGATGGGTTAAGTTCAATTATTTTGGAAAAGGTTAAAGACAAAAGGGAAATTATGTTTATAAGAGATTTGAAAAAATGTGAGAAGATAATTGCCGGCGATAATACAATCTTAAGGGAGCTTCTGAATCCTTTGAAAGAGGATATCTCTGTCAGGTATAGCTTGGCACACGCCAGGCTCAAACCCGGTCAGAAAAGCTTAGCCCACAGACTGAAAAGCACAGAGGTTTATTACATTCTCGAGGGAAAAGGTGAAATGTATATAGATGAGGAAACAGAAAATGTATTCGCAGGGCTGGCGATATACATCCCTCCAAATGCTGTTCAAAAGATCAAAAATATCGGTACTGTAGATTTAACTTTCCTATGCATCGTGGACCCAGCCTGGAAACCTGAAGACGAAGAAGTGGAAGAATAGAAAATTCACTACGATGCTATGGTAAACAGGATACTTTTCAATTCGCTTGTATATGTTTTACTCAAATACTTGCCACACCTTTGAGGGAAGAGATTAAACGCAATTATATGAAATAACACCGGAGGCAAAAAAATGGATCCGAAGAAGGAGGAAACTGGGATGGAAAGGTTAATCGCACAACCGCTTGAATTAGCTGATTTGGCTGATTATCAAGAGGGTTCGGTGGTGAGCCGGACCATCATTAGTAAAAAAACAGGGACAGTAACCTTTTTTGCTTTTGACGAGAGACAAGGATTAAGCGAACATACTGCGCCATTTGATGCCCTGGTTCACATTCTCGAGGGCGAAGCAGAGGTGGTAATATCTGGCAAATCTCTTCAAATAAAAAAGGGGGAAGTGGTCATAATGCCGGGCAATCAGCCGCATTCTCTGAAAGCATTAAAGAAATTCAAGATGATTTTGACAATGATACGATCTTAAGCGGATAGCTCGCTGTGTTTATTTCAAGATTTAAATTTGATAGAAAGATAGAAGATTAAAAGATTATATTGAAACCATACTTATTGGAAAAAACGAAATCCATGTTCTTTTAATAAATGCAAACTTAGTGGAAAATTACCCGGGTTCTCCCGGAGGGATAAAGGGAAAGGAGTAATTTGAATAATGGATTCAAGGAGAGTGAAAGAAATTGTAAAAACTTTGGGCGCTGACCTTTGTGGTATTGCACCAGCTGAAAGATTCAGTAAAGCCCCAGAGGGTTTCCGTCCCACTGATATTTACAAAGACTGCAAATCTGTGGTAGTATTCGCAAAGAGACTTCCAACAGAGTCGCTTTTTATCTCCAATTGCGTTCCTTATACCCATGAAAGCAATATTATGATGCAGGAAGTTGACAGGCTTGGAATGGAGCTTTCCCTCAGGCTGGAGAATTACGGGATCAAGGCTGTTCTTATTCCTTCAGATGATCCTTATGAACACTGGGAGCCTGAACGATCGTATGGCAGAGCCATACTCTCATTACGTCATGCGGGTCATCTTGCCGGACTGGGCGTTTTGGGGAGGAACACTCTTCTTTTAAACAAAGATTACGGGAATATGGTTCAGATCGGAGCAGTATTGGTAGACATCGAATTACAGGAGGACCCCATTGTCACCTATGAAGGATGTCCCCCGGATTGTTCTATTTGTATTGATTCCTGTCCTCAGGGAGCTCTGGACGGGAAGACCGTTAATCAAAAACTTTGCAGACCATTATCAAATTACAGAACAGAAAAGGGCTACATTCTGAAGAGATGTAATTTGTGCAGAAGAGTATGTCCCCAAAGCGTAGGAATAAAATCATAGAATCGAAAGCCCCATTAAAAGAGATTAAACTAAACTATGAACGTTAAGCGCATTGGTGTTCTGGCAATATTATCTGCCAGCGTGTTGTGGGCTATAGAGCCGGTATTTGTGAAATTATCATATCAGAATTCGGATTTCCTGCACACCTCAGCCATAAGGGCAATCATCGTCACAGCAGTAGCCTTAGTCTATGCACTTTTGACAAACAAAGCTAATCTCAGAATCAAGAAAGGTGAGTTTTCCACATTAGCTTACGTGGCTATAGTGGGGACGCTTTTCGCAGACTTGATGTATTACTATGCTTTAAGCCGGGTACCGGTAATAAATGCAGTGGTAATTGGACATCTGCAGCCTATCTTCATAATCCTGATTGGGTTTCTGGTTCTTAAAAGTGACAGGCTGACCAAATTCGATTACGTCGGAATCGGATTTATGATAATATCCGGATTATTGGTGACTACCAAAACCCTTGAGAATTTTTCTATGTTCAAGTTGGGAACCTATGAGGATTTGTTTGTGTTAGCTGCTACAATCGGCTGGGCTACCACCGGAATAGCCGTGAGAAAGTATCTCAAAGGTATGCACGCAGGCGTTGTTACCTTCTATAGATTTTCATTAGCCTCCATAGCTTTTGTCATCTACCTGGTTTCGACTTCCAGTATAAGCATTGCCAATATCTACCAGGTTTTGTTAGGGTTAGTCGCGGGTGCGGGATACATTTTATATTACGAGTCCTTGAAACGCATAAAAGCTGCCCAAGTCGGGGCTCTGGAGCTTTCGACCCCATTTTTTGCAGCTATTTTAGGATTTCTTGTTCTGGGCGAGCTGGTCACAATTATGCAGATTATCGGGATTTTGTTGCTTTTTGTGGGAATTTATTATCTTTCCAAAAAAGAAGAGTTAAGCTGATTTTACAGGTCGGGCAAGGTGCCCGACCTACGAGAAATAACATATCGTGCCTAACAGGTTCAAGAGATTGCCACGCCCTTCGGGCTCGCAATGACTTGGGGTAGACCAGTGGCCTCTGCCACTGGTCATAATATACTTTTTTGGAAACATCACAAAAACCTTGACTTTAAATGAGGAAAAGGATAGGATAAGCATAGTATTACTTTAAACAATGAGAGGGATTACACGATTTGAACAATGAAACCTTTGTTTCGTTAATAACACTGATAAAAATTTGGGAGCGTGATGACGAAAAAGATCAGTTTATATAAAATACTCTCAACGTCTGTTTTACCGTTTTTAGTCGTTGTATTTCTGGCGTTATCAGCGCTGGGGGAGGGGTGTTTTACTATAGTTGTGGGGAAGGATGCTTCAGCGGATGGATACGTGATTATGGCTCATAACGAGGATGATGGACCTCCGCAGGTGGCTAACTATGAACCGGGTTTTGTCGGAAAGGTGATAACTAAAAAGTTAATTTGAGGAGAGGAGTTAGCTAAATGAAAATTAAAGATTTTTTAATTCATTTTGTAGTAGCTTTTGTGGTCGCTTTCGTGATTAATGCTATTGTGGTTTATCTGTGGAATCTCATCAGGTACGGAGAGGGAGCTTTTAATTTGAGCTTAGCTTTTTATTTTGGCATTGTATGCGGGGTTGTTTTCGGCATTGTGTTGAGAAAGCGAGAGAAAAAATAAGTTTAATTATTAAACACTTCGAGTTTTCAATCGTTTAAATATAGTTTTTTCGTATATATTATTTAACATTAGAAAAAAACTGCTTTTATTTGAAAAAATAAGATCAACCTGATTGCCCCTTAAAAGGGAAAGGAGGAAATCCTATGTTGAGCTGTCACAATATGAAAAAGGGAGAGATTTACGTTTGTGAGGAGTGCGGGCTGGAACTGCAGGTGGTCAAGGAGTGCAAGGACGCAGGAACTCCTGCAGAGGAGTGCGGCTGCCACCCCAAGGCTGACCCCTGCACATTCTCCTGTTGTGGCAAGGACTTAGTCAAGAAATCCTAAATATATTGAAAAAACTCAGTTTTTCTTGGCATTCAGGAGCGTGTCTGTTTCCACCCTAAAGCAGCACGCTCCTTTTCAGTAATTGGATCATAAAAATGAATTCCGGTAAAGTCAGATCAATAGCTATCTGCGTTATAAAAGACGAGGACAGGATTTTCGTGGGTGAGCATTACGACCCTTCGAAAAAAGAGACTTTCTATCGCCCGCTGGGAGGTGCTATTGAGTTCGGGGAATACGGCCGGGAGTGTGTTACCAGAGAAATCCGGGAGGAGGCGGAAAAGGAAATCAAGGATTTTGTTTGTCTGGGCGTGATCGAGAATATTTTCGTTTATAATGGCAAGCCGGGTCATGAGATCGTGATGGTGTATCAGGCAAATTTTGTTGATGCACAGATGTATGAAGTCGAGTCCGTCAGATGCAGGAATAATGGAGAGGAGTTTGTTGCCCTGTGGAAGCCTATGGATGAATTCAGAGAAGGTAAAGTCCCCCTGTATCCGAAAGGACTTATTGAAATGATGGACAAAAGACATAGCCTGACTTAGAATAACAAGGTTTTGCACTGGATTAACTAAGTAGTTAATTTACTTTCACAGTCACGAGCAGTAGAGTAGTATAAATAATAACTTTCAATAAAATCACTAAGCTAAATTAAAGTTGAGATCATTTAGAGTAATATTATTAATATTGGGAGTAGCCTATTTCCTTAGTTGCTTGAACACCAAAACCCTTGACAATTCCAAAACCAAGCCCATGATTTCCATAACCATTGATGATCCCAATACATACAGAACCGCCTTAATGGATTGGGAAACCAGGAACAACAAAATACTGCAAACTTTAAGGGATCACAATCTTCAGGCTGCATTATTTGTGTGCGGCTCAAGAGTAAAAGATGAAAAAGGATCAAAAGTTATAGAAAGCTGGGATATGGATGGTCATCTCATAGGAAATCATTCGTTCTCTCATCTCTATTTTAACTCCAGCGAAGTTAGCCTGAAAAAATACGAAAAAGATTTCTTGAAGTGTGATTCTTTGATAAACCAATTCTCAAACTATAAGAGGTTATTTCGGTTTCCGTTTTTAAAAGAGGGAGACACCCGGGAGAAACGGGATGGCTTCAGGGAAATTCTTAAAATTAATAACTACAAAATCGGGCACGTTTCAATAGATGCATCTGATTGGTACATTGACCAGAGGCTAAAAGAACGTTTAGAAAAGGAGCCGGATGCTGATATTGCTCCCTATAAGGAATATTATCTTCGACATATATTTGATAGAGCCACATTTTACAATGAATTAGCAAAGGATCTTTTGGGAAGGCAAATTAAACATACGCTTTTGATTCACCATAATCTTTTGAATGCTCTTTTTCTTGACGATCTGATAGTTATGTTCAAAGAAAAGGGGTGGGAATTTGTAGATGCGTCCGAAGCTTATCAGGACGAGATATACAATATGTTTCCCAATACACTACCTGCTGGAGAGAGCATTATCTGGTCGCTGGCAAAAGAAAGCTGTAAATACGATTCAGTGTTAAGATATCCCGGGGAGGATGAGAGATATGAAAAAGATAAAATGGACAAATTAGGGTTATAGACTATTAGTTGACTGAGAGACGTAAATCTAAAAGGAGATAATTGAAAATGGCAGAGAAAAATGAGTGGGAGATTTTCTTTGATGCGCATGCACCGGTCTATATGGAAAACGTTTTTACAAAAAACACACTGGAGGAAGTTGATTTCATTCTTGAGGAACTTAAGCTGCCACCGGAAAGTCATATTTTAGACGTGGGGTGCGGGACCGGACGACACGCTGTCGAACTTGCCAGAAGAGGGTATAAAGTGACAGGCATTGATATCTCTTCTGGTATGCTGGCTGAAGCAAAGAAGGAAGCCAGCAAGGCTGGCATTGAGGTGGAATGGATACATGCTGATGCAAGTAAGTTCACGTCTCCAAGATCATTTGATGCAGCTATCTGTTTATGCGAGGGAGCCTTTGGACTTCTGGGTAAAGATGACGACCCCCTGGAACATGAGCTGTCCATACTTCGTAATATAAATAAGGCATTAAAAAGTGATAAAAAGCTTATTCTAACAGCCCTGAATGGATTTAGAATGATTCGGGAACATTCTCACGAGGATGTGGATAGCGGGAAATTTGATCCAATTAATCTAATTGAGGTTTCCTCTCAGGAATATAATACTGCTGACGGTAAAAAAAGCTTAAGGGTAAAGGAGCGGGGATTTATACCGACTGAGCTTGCGATGTTACTGCGTCAGGCAGGATTTTTAGTCGAACACATCTGGGGTGGGACTGCAGGTAATTGGGGGAGACGCAAGATTGACCTGGATGAAATGGAAGTGATGGTCATAGCCAAAAAGGTGACCAGAGTTGCTTAACTGTACTCGCTGGCTTGTGATAGGATGCCACTCAGTGGGTAAACGAAAGATCGGGCAGAGAAATGACAGTTTGTGATAAAATCAGGAGGAATGATTATTATGACAGATGAACAGATGCCGTCTCATCACGGAGCTGAGGAACATCTCAGACGCGAATATCCAAACCAAACTCTAAAACTGCTCATCCAGCGAGCCAGCTGCCGAAGTTTTTCAGATAAAAAAATCTCTTCTGATGTTCTGCAGCTCATTCTTGAAGCCGGGATCCGGGCACCCTCTGGCGGGAACTTGCAACCTTTTTCCATTATCAAAATTGAAAAGGACAAAACCAAACGAAAACTGGCAGAGCTTTGTGAAAATCAGAATTTTATTGCTCAGGCGCCGGTCAATCTTCTTTTCTGCATTGACTGGCATCGAATTGAGAGGTGGGCAGAGCTTGAAACTGCGCCCTTCACCGCCACCAGCAGTTTCCGGCATTTCTGGATATCTTTTCAGGATACAATTATAGCAGCCCAAAACATCTGCACCGCTTCGGATTCATTGGGATTAGGCTCGGTTTACATTGGCAGCGTGCTGGAGTGCTTCCGGGAACTTCGGGATATGTTTCATTTGCCAAAAGCTGTATTTCCTGTTGTCCTGCTTTCTCTGGGTTATCCTAAAACCAGACCCGCACCCCGGAAAAAACTAACGGTTAAAGCGGTGGTCCACGAAGAAAAATACCATAAGATGGAAGATCAGGAACTCCTGGACGCCTTTAATGAGAAATACTCTGACATAAAAGTTGAAATAACCAAAGAAAGGCTGGAAAGGATTTCAAGAGTCTGCCGGGAAGTTCACGGGGAAAAGTTCGCAAGCAAGTGTATCAATAAAATTAAAGAGAGCGGATATATAAGCCCGATACAGCGCTATTTCGGATTGCACTATGTTGCAGATGCCATGACCAAGGGCAATGATACATATCTCGAAATGATGGAGGAATTCGGATTCAATTGGTTTAAGAAATATCACCCGTTTGAGGATAAGGAGACATCGCCATAAAAGGAGCATCTTTTAATTTACCTGGCAGGCGAGTTCAGACTTCTGATAATATGGTTTTAAACTAACCACATCAGGGGAGGAACTGCAGGGAACTGGAACCGTCGTAAGATTAACCTGGATGAAATGGAGATTATGGTTATAGCCAGGAAGGCGATCTAACCTATGTACAAGATATTCATTTATGAAACTTGAAAATGGAGTTGTTATGAAAAGGGACAGGGAAGTTCAATCTGATAAAAATTCGGGGCAAAAGTATAAAAAATCAGACAGATTCTTGAGGAAGTTATTGATCTTTTTGGGAACTATTTTCGTGGGATTGGGAATCCTGGGCATATTTATACCCATTTTGCCCACCACTCCCTTTCTGTTGCTTGCCGCTGCCTGTTATGCCAGAAGCTCAAAAAGATTTTACCACTGGCTTTTAAGCAACAAATGGTTCGGTAGTTATATCAAAAATTACAAAGAGGGAAAAAGGATTCCACTGAAAGTGAAGATCTTCACCGTGTCATTGCTGTGGATTACAATATTAACTTCTTCAATTTTTGCAACTAATGTAATTTATATAAGAATCATTTTAATTATTATAGCACTTTGCGTCACCATACATATACTTTCTCTCAGAACTTCAAGATAATAAAATGCAGGTAATTTATGAGATGGAATGATTTCGACGTTGAGAAGATAAAAGATAGATTTTATGTTGTTCAGCAGGCCAAGGGGGCTAATATCGGAGTATGCGTGAAAGACAATTCAGCCATACTAATAGACTCAGGCTATTCGCCAAAAAGCAGTGCAGCCCTTAAAGACATATTGGAGAAAAAACTAAGCTGCAAAATAGAGCTTTTGTTTAACACCCATTATCACGCTGATCACACCTTTGGCAACCAGTCCTTTGACTGCCCCATAATATCCTCAGAGGAATGCAAAAACATAATGCAAAAGAATATCTCCACCCACTGGACTCCGGAGGAGATAAATTTGGCAATGGAGGAGGATGCTGAGCTAAAAGAGGAATGGAAAGACCTTAAGATCACATTTCCCTCCAAGACTTTCAAAGAGAAACTTTCCTACGATTTCAAAGGGATCAAAGTAGTCTTTCAAGAAATTGGAGGACATACCCCGGGGTCTTCTGTGGCTTTTTTCACCGATTACAAGCTGTTATTCTCAGGAGATATCGTTTTCGGAGATTTATATCCCACCCAGCTTTCCATTGATCCCAGCCCTATGGAGCTAATAAAAGCCCTGCGAGAAATTGAAGAGATGGACGTGGAAATTATAGTCCCCGGTCATGGCATCACTTGCGGCAAACCAACGGTTCAGAGATTGATTGAATACTGGGAGTGTTTGATATCAGAGTGCCAGAAGCTCAGATCTTCCGGTCTGAATGATGAAAAAATGAAAGAAACTCTGCTTAATAGCTGTCATTTAGAAAAAGTAGCTTTCAATGAGAGTAAACATAAAAGAAACATAGATACGGTATTGAAATCTATAAAACAAGATTCAGGTGAATGATATGTTTATGATAATGACGGAACAGATCTGATGGATAAGAGTATATTAGATTAAATAGATTGAGGTGATGCCATGATGAATAATTACCAGGACATGCTGATTAACGTGCTTGATGAAATACGGGCAATTGGGAAAAACGGGCTTCACTTCACCCAAAATCCACACGACCAGGAAAGATACCAGCGTCTTTTGAAGATTGCCACGATCAATTTAAGTGAATTGTCTAATTTGAACCAGCAGAAGGTCTCCGAGCGCTTTCGCCAGGAGATTGGTTACATCACTCCAAAGCTGGGGGTAGATGCTGCCCTATTCGATGACCAGCAGAGGATTCTGCTCATCAGACGTACCGATGATGATAAATGGTCTTTGCCCTGTGGATGGGTTGAAGTAGGAGAGTCGCCAATCGATGCTATAATGCGAGAAGTAAAAGAAGAGACTGGCTTGGATGTAAAACTAACTCACATCCTGGGCATCTATAACGCTGAAGCACGTGCTCCTCACAGACCCCATAACTGTTGCCATATCCTTTACCTTTGCACACGAACTGATGGCGATCTGAGTATATCATCTGAATCCAAAGACATCGGATATTTTAACCTAAATGACATCACCGAGTGGCATGAGAAGCACAAAGAAATAGCACAAGATGCATTGAATTTTCTCCGGAATCAGACTCCCTTTTCAGCCATTAAGTTGGAAGATTGATTTCATAACCTTTCTTCAAGATTATTTAGAAAAACTATGGAACAAAAAGATCCAATTTTGGAAAGAGTTGGTTTATTGAAACCGGACAATGTCCTGGATGTGGGCTGCGGGTGTGGGGAGTTCACGGTAAAATTATCACCTCTTTGCGGGAAAATAACAGCCATCGATTTCTCAAAAGAGCTGATCGATCGATGCAAAAGGGAAAATCAAAGACCAAACATTACTTACCTGTGTATGGATGGAAGGGACATCCGATATCCTGAGAATAATTTTGACATGGTGCTGGAGAGGACGGCCCTGCACCACGTTCTGGAATGGGAAAAGGTTCTGGAGGAGATGATCCGGGTTTCCTCAAAACATATATTGATAGAGGAGCCGATCGACGATCCGAGAAGCGAGGAGAAAAGAAATTCCATCCGGGCACAGCAATTATACCTGGAAGTTCAAAAGGAGGTGGGCTATTCTCACTATAGATACCTGCCGTTGGATTCACTGACTCAATATTTTAAAAGAAAAAAGATATCAATTGAAACTCAGATTATAAAATCGGACAGGTTGATTGACTTTGATGAGTATTTTAATCACTTCGATGTTTTCGCTGAGAAAAGCAAAAGAAAAGAATACTGGTTTAAAAGACTTGATACTTTAAGAAAAGAGCTGGAAGGTAAGAAGCTGTGCGATGAGGATCTGGTCTTCATTGCTGCAGTAAAAAAATGATATTGTAGCTCGCAGGTGAAGAGATATGAGCAAGCTGGGACCAGACCAAAGGCCAGGATATAAAAGAATTGGCATTATTCAGGGTTATGATATGTGGTCTGAAAAGTACGACCGGGAGTGCAATCCCCTCATTGCCTTAGAAGAGCCAATAACTCTAAATTTCATTGGTCAGATCAAAGGACAGCAGGTGCTGGATTTAGGATGTGGAACTGGTCGTTACTCCTTAATCCTTGCCAAGCGGGGAGCTAAGGTGGTTGGAGTGGACCCATCTTCTGGTATGATAAAACAGGCTAAACTGAAAGTTGGTGAAAGTGGTCAAATCTCCTTATTCCAGGGTACACTGGAAGATTTACGTTTCCCCGATGGGCAATTTGATCTGGTAGTTTCAGCCTTAACCCTGAGTCATTTACCTGAATTGGAACCAGCTCTTAAAGAGATCTGTCGAGTTTTGAAAACCAGTGGACGGTTGGTTATCTCTGATGTTCATCCCTTTTGGCCCATTTCAGGTCATGACTATACCGAGTTTTTCGACAAGATCGGTCAGGAATATCGAATACCGGTTTATACCCATCTGGTTGAGGAATACTGGGATCTTTTCAGGAAGCTGGGCATGCAGCTTGAAGAATTTAAAGAACCGAAAATTGATGATAGGCTTATCCAGCGCTTCCCATCTCTGGCAGACTACCGGGACATACCACTGGCTATAATATTCGAAGTAAGAAAAACCTCGCCTCATCCCGATTAGTCCTGGATGAATTTGGCTCTTTACTTTTAAAGCTTGACTTTTCCCAATAAATAAGATAAAATAATTGCCTTACATTCCTCTTCAAAAAAAGGAGAGTTAAAAAACCAATTTATTTTCTGAATAAGTAAAGCATCTTTTAAAAAACAAGTGAATGAAGAAGTCTCTGAGAAAATGTTTTGACGAGTGGCAGAGACCACTGTCTACCTTACGGTCATTACGAGGAGTCCCCCGCCAAAGGCGGGGGACGACGAAGTAATCTAAAAAGATTGCCACGCCCTTCGGGCTCGCAATGACTGCAAATGCTTGGGATGGCCTCTGCCAGAGGGACTTTTTCATAGTTCGCAATAAAAAAAATTTGTCAGGAGAAGAAAATGGAAGCTAAGTTAAAGGAGCTTAAAGAGCGTCTTATCGAAATCAACAATCTGAAGTCGGCTGTCGGGGTGCTTTTCTGGGATCAAGCCACCTATATGCCGCCGGGTGGTGCAGATGCCCGTGCCCGGCAGATGTCTACCCTGGAAAAGCTGGCACATGAGAAGTTTATCGATCCTGCTATTGGTAAGCTTCTGGAGGAGCTAAGGCCTTATGAGAAAAGCCTTTCCTTTGATTCCTACGAAGCCGCACTGATTCGCATTACCCGAAGGGAATACGAAAGAGCAGTGAAGATTTCTCCATCTTTTCAAGCTGAGCTTGTTGCTCACGGTTCCAAATGCTATGATGTCTGGAGCAAAGCCCGATCAGAGAACAACTTCTCCAAGGTTCAGCCTTATCTTGAGAAAATGCTGGATTTGAGCGTGAAGCTTGCTAATTTCTTTCCCGGGTATGAGCATATTGCCGATCCCTTGATCGATTTTAATGACTATGGAATGAAAACCTCGATGATTCGCTCTCTTTTCAAGGAGCTGCGGGAAGAGCTTGTGCCCATTGTTCAGAAGATTACCTCTCAGAAAGCTGCGGATGATTCCTGTTTGCATAAGAGCTTCCCTGAGGAAAAGCAGCTAACATTCGGAATCGATGTGATCAAGAGGTTGGGTTATGATTTCAAGCGGGGGCGGCAGGATAAAACCCACCACCCTTTCACCATAGATTTTTCCATTGGGGACGTGCGTATTACCACCCGGATTAAAGAGAACGACCTGAACGATGCCTTGTTCAGCACCATACACGAGGCAGGTCATGCTATGTATGAGCAGGGAATCTCCACTGATTTTGAAGGCACGCCGCTCGGAACTGGCACTTCATCCGGTGTTCACGAGAGCCAATCCCGGTTGTGGGAGAATATAGTGGGACGCAGTCGGGGATTCTGGAAGTTCTTCTATCCCAGACTCCAGGAGATTTTCCCGGACCAGTTGAAATCTGTGCCTCTGGATACGTTTTATCGTGCTATTAACAAAGTCCAGCGTTCACTAATCCGCACCGATTCTGATGAGGTGACCTACAACCTGCACGTAATGATCCGTTTCGATCTAGAGCTCCAGCTTTTAGAGGGAAAGCTCTCTGTATCTGATCTGCCTGAAGCCTGGCGAGAGCGATATAAATCTGATCTGGGTGTCAAGTCACCGGATGATAAAGACGGAGTAATGCAGGACGTGCACTGGTACAGCGATCATATTGGTGGCGTATTCCAGTGCTATACCCTGGGCAACATAATGTGCTCACAGTTTTACGAAGCTGCACTCAAGGCACATCCTGAGATCCCTTCGGAGATCGAAAAAGGAAAGTTCGACACCTTGCACAACTGGCTTAAAGAGAACATCTACCAGCACGGCAGCAAATACACAGCCTCTGAGCTGATTAAACGGGTCACCGGCAAGGAACTGACCATCGAGCCTTACATCCGATATCTCAAAAACAAATACGGAGAGTTATATAGCCTCTAACTCAGCTGAATCTGATGCGTCTGAAGATTAGACATTGGGAGGTTGAGCCGGATCGATCCAGGCGAGCTGTGGAAAATCTGAGGTTCAGCAGCCACGAATTGAAATGATGATAAATAGTGGTTGAAGGAAGAGGCGTGTCCCCTAATTTGCATAACAAAGACGAAGCGATAATCAGAAAAGCGCTTTTCAAGGATGTTCGAGAGATACATCGCGTTCTTCAGGAGTCCTTTGAGCCTTATCAAGGGGAATATACGGAGCAAGCATATCAGGCTACCGTTGTTTCACAGAAAGAGATCGAGAAACGGATAAGCGATCCAGAAATTGAAGTGCTGGTAGCTTTCTATGATGACCAAATCGTGGGGACGGTAATGATTAATCTACAGGGGGAAGATGATCTTTACGTTCGGTCTATGGCTGTGACACCCAACTCTCAGGGGAAAGGTATCGGCAGAGCCATCCTTGAGCAGATTCAAAGCAGGGCAGTTGTAAAAGGCTGCAAAACCATATCTCTGGAGTGTTATGAACCGCTGAAAAGCGCGATAAAGCTATATGAAAGGTTTGGCTTCAGAAGGACCGGAAGAAAAAGGTATTATCACGGAATTACGATTTTCGAAATGAAAAAGGAAACAAATAAGGGGCAAATTGAGTAAAACTATTGTTGTAGGGGTCTATCCAGCTTAGCATCGTGGGTAAAACAAAGTTTATACTGTGTCGGAATGATGAAAGTCCGTCAACTTTCCGGTAAGAAAATCCTTAAGCCCTGCAGTTTAGAGTGGTATGAGTATCAAATAGACCCTTATATCGGATGCGAGCACCACTGCCACTACTGCTATACCCTGAACCAAAACGATACTGAGAAAACAGAAGAGATTATCACCTTTAAGGATATCACCGGTCAGCTTATCGAGGAGCTGGCAAAGCTTAAACCCCAGACCATCTATATGGGAATGAATACCGATCCCTACCAACCGTGCGATGAAATACTCCAGCAGACGCGTAAAGTTCTGGAGCTTCTGGCATACCGCAAATTCTCAGTATGTATGCTTACCAAATCGGATCTGATAACCCGGGACATTGATCTGATCAAAAGCATGCCGGGTTCCTCTGCTGGTGTATCTGTTGCTTTTCAGACAGAAAGAGTTCGAGGTCTTTTCGAGGCATATGCCCCTTCAAACCGGAGAAGAATCCAAGCTCTTAAGAAATTGAAAGAATCCGGGATCGAGACCTATGCCCTGATAACACCGGTGATGCCCTTTATCACAGATGTGGATGCACTTATCGAAAAGATGTCACCCTATGCTGAGACCATCTGGATCTATGGTTTACATATGGAATCCAAAAAAGATAAGAATTGGAAAAACGTTAAAAGCATACTAAAGCAAAACTTCCCTGATCTGCTGGAGAAATACATTGATATAGCCTTTAAAGAGAATCATCCATATTGGTTGGAACTGCAACAGCAGTTTAAAGATTTGCAAAGAGAAAAGAAACTGAATCTGGAAATAAGAGTGTGAGGAAAAAGCTATGGATCATATCTTAAGATGCCACGATTTGATCAAAGATGACATACAAAGAGGAGCAAACTACTATCTTTTTGATAAAGATAACAAAAGATATGTGGATTTCGAGGCCGGGATATGGTGCACGGTGGCAGGTCATTGTAATCCGAGAATAAATGAGAAGATAATCCAGCAGATAAATAAGGTTATGCACTTAGGACCAAGATACACAACCCATTTAGCCGAGGAGGCTGCCAGGAATCTGTTGGATACTCTCTCTGAAAGGGATGGAAAATGTGTTTTCTTAAGCTCAGGAAGCGAGGCAGTGGAATTGGGGATAAATGCAGCCAGGTTCATCACTGGAAAAAAGTCATTGTTAAGCTTATCCCAATCCTATCTGGGAGCTTATGGTTTTGCAGGGATGAAAACCAAAGATAACTGGATGAAAATTGACTTTGATGTCTGTTTGCAATGTGAAGAAAAAGATTGCTTTCTGGATTGTGAATTTCTGAAGGACATAGATTGGAAGAATATAGCAGCATTTGTGTTTGAGCCCGGATGCTCAAAGGGAATGGTCAAGTTCCCACCTGAAAAGCTGATTAAGTTCATCTTTGAGGAGGTTAAAAGGTTTAACGGTTTAATGGTTGTGGATGAGGTGACCACCGGTCTGGGACGAACAGGAAAATGGTATGGTTTCAATCATTATGGGATAAAACCGGATATAGTAGCCATTGGAAAAGGATTGGGCAATGGCTATCCGGTTAGCGCGGTAGCGATACGAAAAGAAATCGCAGAAAAGCTGGAGCAAAAGAAATTCTACTATGTTCAATCTCACCAGAACGATCCTTTGGGCTGTGTGGTGGCAAATGAGGTAATAAAAATAATAAGAGATCATGATCTGGTCAACCGAAGCCAGAAATTAGGTCAGAAGTTAATTAATAGCTTAAATGAGCTCAAAAAAAGGTTTTCATCGATTAAAGAGTTGAGGGGCAGGGGATTGATGGTGGCTATAGAGTTTGAAGAATCTATCTTAAACGTTGAACATATAACTAAAGAAATGTTAAAAAGAGGATTCATAATTGGATACAATCCTGACGTAAATCTAATAAGATTTCTGCCACCTTTGACCATCGAGGAAAAAGAAATTAATTCAATGGTGGAGAATCTAAGAGTTGTCTTGGAGATGCAAATTAATTAGATTGTCTCAATAATAAGAAAACCAGAACCTAACTTAAGTTAGGTTCTGGCTAAACGTTAACTTTAAACCAAAATCAGAAAGGAGTTAGTCATGCCGAGAGTGACTCATTTTGAGTTCAATGCGTATGAGCCGGAGCGGGCTGCAAAATTTTATCAGAATGTGTTTGGCTGGAAAATCCGCAAATGGGAAGGTCCTATAGATTACTGGTTAGTTATGACAGGTGAAAAGGATAAACCGGGTATCGATGGCGGGATTATGAAGCGGATGGATCATGAGACCACTATTGTTAACATCGATGTATCTGACGTGGATGAGTTCGTTAAAAAGATTGAGGAGGCAGGCGGCAAGGTAGTAAAGCCAAAAGATGTCATTCCTGGAGTGGGTTATTTTGCCTACTGTGCTGATACCGAAGGAAATCTTTTCGGGATAATGCAGGAAGACCGTAACGCCAAATAAGTTCCGATAAAACTTATTGATGTTCATCGTTGTTCGTTATGATATATTTAAATAAGGAAATGTACAATAATGAAACAATTGATCTATCTGTTTGTACTAGTCATATTACTGAGTTTGGATTTTGCATCAGCTGATATAATAACCCCCTTCTCTCAAAATAACTCATTGGATGTCATGGGGGATGAGATATTGGTTGCTACCCATTTCAGTTCCCCCCATATGATAAACAAGGGTTATATATTCAGATTTAATCCCGATACTGACAGTTGGAGACTCCTTTTTACCCCAATACCTATACTTTCCATAAGTCATAGTGATTCTGTCCTATGGATAGGTACTTATGGAAAAGGGATATTTAGTTATAAGAGTGGAAAATGGGAACAATTTTCAGTGCAGAGCACAGGACAGGGCAAAGATGGACAAAAGGATGGATTGATTAGCAACTATGTTAATACTGTACTTGCTGATAAACGAAAAGTATACTGTGCAACTTTTGGTGGTTTATCAATTTATGATCCGGTGCTAAACAAATGGCATTCTTTTGACCCAGAGAATTCGGCATTACCCACACCATACATCTTCAACCTTGATAAAAAAAATGGAAAACTCTGGCTGGTGAATTCTAATTATTGGTATGTTTATTATGAAGCTGCCGAAGCAGGTAACGAAAAAGGTAGTCTTATTAGTTACGATGTCTCAGGTAATAATTGGAGATCATTCACAGGGACAAGGAAAAAGTTGACTTCTGACACAACATTTGTCGAGCTCAAGGGCGATATTCCATCCCCAAATAGTAATTTCGGAAACGTAGCTCTTGATGATTCTGAAAATGTATGGTTTTCATTCGGTGGAGGAGTGGGAGTTTTGAGAAAACAACTCTGGCAAATCTATAACAAGTCGACCTGTGGTATTGATTTTAGATGGGTTAGTGACATTGCAATCGGCAATACAGATGTCTGGGTAGCTTGTGAAAAGGGATTACTGCAATATAATAAAACAGATGACACTTGGATAGTTCATGAAAAAGGAAGCGACAAGATTCCGGGCACGGTACTAACTTCAATCTATGTTTCAAACAACTCTGTCTGGATTAAAAGTTACGATCCTGATTATTGGGCAAAACAGGGATTATTTCAGGATCCCTCTCGTAAGGATACACATGAGGTAAGAGGAGTAAATCATAGATTGAATATTGACGGCAATATAGTCGATATTAAATGCTTGAACCAAGAGGATTGGCAAAAAGCATATCATCTAAGGTATATGGAATTCCTGACTCTCTATAAGGATAATAAATGGCAATCTTGGGAATTAACCACAAAGTTGATAGATGAGCTAACAAAATAATGATCCAAGGTTAATTTTAAGTGATGGAAAGAAGACATAAAGTCAAAGACAGTATATCCTCCAAGTTGAAGTCTCTTGAGCCCTATATATTCCACCAGATAGCTCAGGCTAAAAAGGAAGCATTGTCCTCTGGAGTGGATTTGATTGATCTGGGCGCAGGAAACCCGGATCTGATTCCGACTGAAAAACTCATTGAAAGTTTAAGAGAGGAAGCTTTAAATCCCGAAAACCACAGGCATCCAGTATATGAGGGTATTCCCGAACTGAAAGCTAAAATAGCAGAGTGGTTCTTTCAGCGGTTTAAGGTGAAGCTTGACCCGGAATATGAGATTTTGATTCTGGGAGGAGCAAAGGAAGGACTCTCCCTGGCGCCTTTGGCATTCTTGAATCCTGACGATTATGCATTAGTTCCTGATCCAGCCTATCCGGTTTACAAAAGATCTGTAATATTAGCCGGGGGAAAAGTTGAAACCTTTCCCCTTGTGAAAGAGAATAACTGGCTGCCTGATCTGAAAAAGATCAAACCGAAAAGCAAAACCAAAATGATCTTTTTAAACTACCCTAATAATCCAACCGGAGCTATTGCCCCCCTGGATTTTTTCAAAAAATTAGTTGATTTTGCTCATTCCAATGATATCATTATCTGTCAGGATATGGCTTACTCTGAGATTACCTATGATGGATTGAAATCACACAGTCTTATGGAAATAGATAATGCTAAAGAGACAAGCCTGGAATTTTACTCTTTTTCAAAAACCTATTCTTTGACTGGATGGAGATTGGGTTTTGTGGCAGGGAACAAAGAACTAATAAATGCTTTAACTCAAGTTAAAGTCACCTATTCCTCCGGTGTTTTTCATCCTGTTCAAAGGGCGGGGATCACTGCGCTTGAATTATCTCAAGAAGACCTTTCTGATCTTATCAAGACCTATCAGGAGCGCAGAGACATTCTGGTCAAGGGGCTAAAAAAATTGGGCTGGGATGCTGAGTTTCCCAAGGGTGCTATCTTTGTCTGGGCTAAAATGCCTAAACCTTCTGATTCTTTGCCCCTTTGCCTGGGTTTGATTAAAAAGAATGGCGTTATAGCCACGCCGGGCACAGGTTTAGGCAAGCAAGGTGAAAATTACTTGCGGTTTTCTTTGACTTCTTCTGTGGATAGAATAGAGGAAGCTTTAAGGAGAATAAAGGGGATAAAATTTTGAGGATGGAGTGTCGGCTTGGCTAAAGTTGTTTTTGAACAGATAAAGGATCTGGTAACCGAACAAAGGAATCCCAAAACTATAGATATCGATTCTGGGTCCACCCTAAAGATTCTGAAACTGATCAATCAGGAGGATAAAAAAGTCCCTTCTGGAGTGGAGAGGGAGCTGACTCAGATAGCCAAAGCTGTGGATTTGATAGTGGATTCACTAAAAAACGGAGGACGGCTTTTCTATATTGGTGCCGGAACCAGCGGAAGGTTAGGGGTTCTGGATGCTGCTGAGTGTCCCCCGACTTTTGGAACAGACCCGGAGATGATCCAGGGTGTGATTGCCGGAGGGAAAGGGACTCTAATCCGATCCAAGGAAGGGGTGGAGGATAACTATCGGGCCGGAGCCATAGATCTTAAAAAAAGAGGAGTCGGAGCTAAGGACGTGGTGGTGGGAATTGCTGCCTCCCGAAGAACCCCGTATGTTTTGGGGGGATTGGAATATGCAAAAAAAATCAAAGCCAGGACCATTTTCATCTTCTGTAATCCCACCTCCGAGCTGGCCATAACTCCGGATGTGGTGATCTCGCCTGTTTTAGGACCTGAAGTCATAGCCGGGTCAACCAGGATGAAAGCCGGAACAGCTCAAAAGCTCATCTTGAATATGCTCACCACTACTGCCATGATAAAGCTGGGCAAGGTATATCAAAATCTCATGGTGGATTTAAAAGCCACATCCAAAAAGCTGGAAGAGAGAGCCAAAAGGATTATCATGCTGGTTACCGGGATAGATTATGAGCAAGCAGAGGAATACTTAGAGGAGGCTAACTATCAGGTTAAAACAGCCCTGGTAATGATATTGGGGAAAGTGGGTAAAAACAAAGCTAAAAGGAATTTGAAAGATGCCGATGGTCTGGTTAGAGGGGCATTGGGTCTTCTTTCGAAAGGATCATTATGTGCGAAGAAAAAGAATCAAGACCAATAAAATATATTCCCTTCAGGTCTTTTCCCAGTCGACTTTATGCTGAGATGCTTCAAAAAGCCCTGGAAAAGGAAGGGATACCTTCCTTGATAAAGTCCGACGACATAGGAATAATGCTGGGAAGCTATTCTACCATCTCACCGGTGGAGGTAATGGTCTGGGTTCCGGAGGAGGATTTTAAAAGATGTCAAGAGATCGCCGATGAGATGTTAGACCACATTTAAACGCTTTTGCAGAAAGACAGCAATCCATTTTAATGTTTACCTGGTATTGCGGACGTCAGATTTTTTAGTTTCTCCATTCATCCAGCAACAAATGCCCAATCGTCAAGATGCATACGCATAAATTGGGCAACTACCGATAGTCATTTTTCCTCTCAGATTACTTACCCCCGGGGTGAAATCAAGTTTAACTTCTAAGTGAAAATATCCATTTTTTGGTTTTTCCTACACCATCCTGGGAATATTGAGTTTTTGAATATTTCTGTCGATAAAATAACGATGAGGTAAAAAGTTTAGGGGATAATATGAATCTGGAAAAAGATCCGTTAGCCTCTAATGGGACTGAAGTTCTTAATGTCAAGAAGTTAGTGGATTTATTTGTTAAGACCCTTAAAAATATAATGATATATCCTGAGGATAATCCCATACCTCAGGAACAAAAACGAAGACTTTTTGAGAAACTCACCCAGCACTTAGATGATTACAACGAACTCCGATTAGAGGTAAGAAACCTGCAGCTTTACTGTAAAGGTGAGCTTATCCATCAGGATCACAAGGAAAACGAGGGATTGGTTTATTCCCTGCACCGGGATGGAATAAGCGAGATCAGCCTTAAGAAGGATCTGACCCCACAAGAGCTTTCTGGTCTTTTGGAGGTTTTTCGAACTGGAATAAGTTCCACCTCCCTGGAGGATGATCTGGTCACCATGCTCTGGGAGAGTGATTTTGATCATATCAGCTACAAAGTTATTGAGGAATTCTTAGGCCAGGAGACTGAAGCCTCAATGCTGGACTATGCCTTCTCGGACTTTGATAAGATGGAGAATCGTTTAGGGATTTTCTACTCGGAGATAGATTTAACCGGAGGAGAGAAAAGCGAAAGGGAAGAGCAGGAAAGAATAAGAATTCAAAACACTTTCCAGAATATAAAAAACTTTGTAAAGGATGAAGTCATAAAAATAGAAAAGCTCCTGAAAAAGGACGAAAGCTACGATGGGATTGAGGAGGTTTTATCGGTTTTTGAGGAGATTTTCACGGAGGAGAAGGATCTCCCTGGATTCAATGAAAGTGTGAAAGTAATGGAGAGGACCATGGATCAGTTATTGGAAAAAGGGAATTTCAGGTCGTCTTATAAGACCATTCAGTTAATAGAGGAGTTAAGGCAAACCTATAAGAATAAGTCTCCCCAGAGGTCCTCACGTCTGGATGAGTATGTAAACCGGGCTGGAGATAGCGAGAGAATTAAACTTGTGAGCTTGGCTTTGAACAGAAAGGAGAAACCGGACCTGGAATGGGCTAAAGCTTACCTTGACTCTTTAAGGTGGAACTCCATCTTTAATATCCTTAACATGCTGGGGGAATTGAATACTTACCCGGCAAGAAGAATGGTTTGCGAAGTGTTAGCCGATCTGGGGAAGGAGCATTTTGAAATGGTGGCTCGGGGAGTTACCGATCATCGCTGGTATGTCGTTAGAAACGTGGTTGGGATACTGGGCAGAATAGGCAATCCTAAAGCCCTCACCTATTTAAAAGATACCATCAAGCACGATGAATTACAGGTTAGACGGGAGACCATCAGAACCCTGGAGTTATTAGGCGGTTCAGAAGCAACCCAGATTCTGCTTTTGGCTCTGGATGATTCTTCCCCCAGGATCAGAATCAGAGCCATCAATCTCTTAGGCAAGATCGGAGATGAAAAGGTCTTAGAGCCGTTACTGAAGATAGTGAAAGACAAGGAGTTCAAAAACAAATCTGAGGAGGAAAAAAAGGCTTATCTATTTGCGCTGGCTGAAATCGGGGGGGATCAGGTTGTCCCGGATTTAAAGAAAATTGCCCGGAAAGGGAGCTGGCTTGCAGGAGAAAGGGATCTGGAAACAAAGGTTTTAGCGATTAAGTCATTAGGCTTGATTAACACCCTGGAGTCTCATAACACTCTTGAGGAGTTGAGTCGTAAAGGTAAAAAACAGCTCCGGGCAATCAGCAAAAAAACTTTAGAGAGGCTGAATCGCCAACTTACAAAGGATGAAAAGATTTATGAAAGCTGAGGTCATAGAAAAAAGGGAAAAGGCTTTTGATTCGTTCGTTCTGGAAAAAGGGAAAATATTGGTAAAACAGCTCTTTGCCAGCCTGAAAACGGCTCAACTTTATGACCAGAACAATGCCATGTTCTCAAAACAAAGTAACGCCTTAATGGACGTAGTTAATGATCTTGTGAAAAATGAGGGGCAAATCCAGCTCAGGTTCAAAGAGGGGTACATCTTTTTAAATGAGGTCAGGTTGAAATTTGGCGTGGAAGGATACTCAGCCAGCCGGGCTCTTCTGGACGATTTTCCCAAATACTGGATTGAGGGTTTAAGCATTGAATCCGGGATAATCCAGAGGGAACTGGATAAGTTCATCTCCCTTTTTTCGCATCTTGATCCGGAAAAGGAAGGCACATTTGAAACAGTTAAGACTCGATTGAACCAGGTGGGAATAGAACATATCAAACTGAGCGAACTGGTCTTAAAAGACGAGGATTCTCATTTAAGGTCCAGGGAGAAAAGAAAAGAGGTAGCCAGAAAAACCTTCTTTCATGCGGTTGCCATGATAAGGGATGTTACCGGATACGTGGAGACGGAAAAAGTAGTGCCGGTAGTTAAGCTCAAAAGGGCAGTTCAAAAATTGGTGGATCAGATCATTGAGGAAGAGGAGACCTTCATGGGGCTTACCGCCATTAAAAGCTTCGACGAGTATACCTATGTGCATTCAGCCAACGTTTGTGTGTTGTCCATACTTTTCGGGCTCAGGTTAGGACTGGATAAGAAAAGATTATCCGAGCTGGGATTTGCTGCCCTGTTCCACGACGTTGGAAAGATAAAGCTTCCTCACGACCTCATAGCCAAGCCTTCGGAGTTCAATGAGAACGACTGGAGCATGATTAAAAAGCATCCTTCGCTGGGGGCTAAAAGTCTATTGGGAATCCGGTGTCTGGATGAATACTCCCAGAGAGCGGTTGTGGTGGCATTTGAGCATCATCTGAATCTGGATCTTTCCGGTTACCCTGAGCTCACCAAGCCCAGGGAAATAAACCTTTTCTCCAGAATTGTGAGCATAGCCGATGCTTACGACGCCATGACCTCGGGCCGGGTCTACATGAAAACACCCATTTCTCCGGATGAGGCTTTGAGGAAAATGCTCTACAGGCAGGGTAAATTCTACGATCCGGTGCTGCTGAAGGTCTTCGTAAATGTGGTGGGGGTCTATCCGGTGGGCACTCTGGTATTCTTGAATACAAGTGAAATGGGCATAGTCCTCAAAATTAATCCGGATGATATGGTTCGTCCCGTAGTCCGGATAATAGCAGATAGGCAGGGGGTAAAGAAATCCCCTGTGGAGGTGGATTTAAGCAAAAAGGATACAGCCACGGATGAGTACTCCCGGTTTATCGTGCAGACCCTCGATCCCTCCCGGTATAAATTAGACCTTTCAAAATATCTGCTTTAAGCTCTAAAAGTACAAGGAAAACAGGATCTTTACCCGGTGATCTTTATCTAGTTCAGGTAACAGCTCCACTTTTAAATCATCCATTTTCTCTTTGTCGAATGTGTAAAGATGGGCATCCACGTAGGCATCGAACATGCTCAAAAATACTATCCCGGAGATGACCCAAAGATAGAGATTCCGCCGATCCCGGTGGAACTGGTACTGGTCGAATTCCCAGTACTGCTCCGCTGAATAAGGGGGTGCGGACTGGAAGTTCGTTTTGTGAAAATTCGTTTTTCGCCATTCATCAGCTGCCAGGATAATATAGGTGGTCTCCACCCCAAAAACTAAAGCTGCCTTAATATATTTTTCATTATAAAACTGCCCCCAACCCGGAAAAGCAACAGACCTGAACAAGGCCCCCATAGGGGCTTTCTTCTTAATTTGAACTGAAACTGAATCTGATCTTTCCTGTGCAAGTAACAGGCTTGGAAAAATCACAAAGAAAAACCAAAAAGCTGTTAAGATAAGTCTTTTCATTCTCCTGTTTATAATAGCAATAAAGAAATAATAAGACAAGTATGTTTTTTTGGTTCTTCTGCAAAAGAGATGATAAAGAATTGGTTTATGGAAGGCATTAATGCCACGGTGTGTGATCCTTTGTGTTTTACCTTCTTGAAAACAACAAGCAGGTTCTTTGAACTCACCCCTTTTAATCCCCCTCTCTTAGAAAGAGAGGAGGTTAGGGGGTGAGTTTTCAGGATGTCATCCCACTTAACTTAAAACGATACTTTTTCTTATCAAAAACTACGACGACTAAATTGGAGAAGAAACGTTTTTTAATATCAAAAAGGGTTTACAGCATCACGGGCTGTCTCAACCTGTGATACCAAAAGGATCAAATTTGTAGTTGCTAGATTCATCGAGCTAAAAGAAAGCCCCATAAATGGGGCAACTACAGCTCGCCAAAAAAGTAGGCCAGAACCTAACTTAAGTTAGGTTCTGGCATTACTATTCACCAATCACTAATTACTAAAACCATATGGCCGAAGACAGATCTCTGTCCCTATGCGGTTTTAGCACAAATTAGATTTTTCTAAAAATGGGAGTATCCTGCTCTTCTGAGATTTTTCAAATTGCCTTTTAAGTCAAGAATTTTCATTCCATCTTTTTCATTCTTGATCTCACCCACCACGGATATCTTTAAATCCGGTGCTTTTCTTCTCAGTAACTTAAGCTTCTTCTCCTGCCCTTTTTTTATGGTAAACAAAAGCTCGTATTCCTCACCTGAGCTTAAAGCTAAATCCAGAGGTGATTTTCCCAAAACTTTTGCCATTTTCAGAAGGCTTTTGCTGATGGGAATTTTTCCTGCGAAGACCAAAGCTCCTACCTGGCTCTCCTCGGCGATGTGATAAAGGTCCGATCCAAAACCATCCGAGATGTCTATCATTGAGGTTACATTCAGGGTCTGAACCAACTCTCTTGCCTGGTTTATCCGGGGCACAGGTTTCAGATGTTTTCTCAACCAGCCGGGTTTTGAAGGTTTCTTCGCCTTTAAAATCTCCAAGCCGGCTTGAGATTGACCCAGATCGCCTGTAACGCATATCAAGTCACCGGGTTTTGCCCTTGATCTTTTTACCAGAAACTTGGGTTTGGTCTCACCTAAAAGGGTTATAGAGATTATGATCTCAGATGAAAGAAAGATGTCCCCTCCGCAGAGCTTACACCGGTATCTTTTTGCCAGATCGTTCATCCCTTTATAGATTTTCAAAACATCTTCTGTTTTTTCGTTTTTGGGCAAGCCTAATGAGATCAAACCGAAGGTGGGAATTCCTCCCATAGCTGCCACATCCGACAGATTGGCTGCCATGGCCTTCCATCCCACTTCCTGGTAAGAGTAATAGCTTAAGTCGAAATGCACCCCTTCCCGGAGAGCATCGGTGGTAAAGATCAGATATCTTTTCGGGGTGATTTTGATTATCGCTGCATCGTCCCCGATTCCTAAGACCAGATTTTTATCTTTTGCAGGGAATTTCCTCCTGATCAGATCGATCAGTCCAAACTCTCCAATTTCTTTTAGCTTCATAATTTAATCGATTCTATAGGGGCTGTTCCAGTAAAAGCGGGTTAGCCCTTCCGGCGTCCCGAACCAGATATAGTTACCATCCAAGACCATATCCTGAACGTTGTCATCTAAAAGCCCATCCTCCTGGTCGAACAACCGCCACACTTCGCTTTCAAGCTTCATTTTCCATACGCCCTGGGGAGTTGCCACCCAGATGTTTCTGCCATCGCATAAAATTTTATTGATTCCGGTTCCTGGAAAATTCACCCTGGCTGGATAGGCTTTTATTTCCTGGTTTGAGGTGTTATAAGATAATATTCCGGCATCAGTACCGAACCAGATGACATCCTTGTATCTGGTGATGGATCTGACCGGGGAGTTGAGGATCCCGTGGGGCGTGGAAAATCTGGACCAATCCCCTGAAGATTTATTCATCCGCACCACACCCCATTCGGTTCCCACCCAAACCCACTGGGAGTCGGTTTCGATTGCGGATATGTAAACGTTGTCCACCAGATTATTTCTGAAATAGCCCAGGGTATCTTTTTCCATCCAGTAGAAGTTCAGCCCTGATTCGGTCCCGATCCAGAGCACCTCTTCATCGGATTTCAAGGCGCTCACCCAATTATCCCTTAAGCCACTAAAGGTGTTGTAAGTTCTCCAGAGGTCCTTTTTCTTGTTGTACCGGATTAGCCCCTCCTCGGTTCCAAACCAGACATACTGGGAATCGGCTTCAATTACATTTACCCGGTTAGTTACCAATCCATTTATGTGTCCAGCTTCAAAGTAATCCCAGAGATTTTCCCCTCTGGTGAATTTGGTTATTCCCTGGGATTCCGCGTAAATCCCTCTTCCTCCCACCCAGATCACTCCCTTATCCAGACAGACAGCATTTACATCCGAATCGTAAAGGCCAAATTTGAACATCTGCAGATCCAGGCTTCTTACTGAGCCCAATCCAGCATTCAATCCCCAGGTTCCCAGCCACAGATCGCCCCACTCGTCCAGATAATGGGCGGTGATGGTATATCTATTCAAATACATGTCTGTGATGTACCCTTCCGAATAGAAGTGATACCCGAAATCCATGAAAAAGACCGGCAGTGCAGTGCCGGCTTTCTCGTTTTGCAAAAAATTTTCGGGGAAATCACCCCCGATATACCAGTTCCGGAAAATAGGTTTATACATACATACTCCGGATCGGGTATCAAACCAGATCTCGTCTTTTTCCGGATCGTAAGCCACTCGGTTTACCTGGTTATCCAGAAGCCCGTCAGAGGTGGTGAAGGGTGATTCCCATTCTCTAAGATTTTTATTATATCTGGATACCCCACCGGTGGTACCAAAATAAACATGATCGAAATCTATGGCGATCGAGGTTATGTATCTTAAAACCGTATAGCTGACCCAATCCCCCTCCAGATAACGCCCCTTAGCTGACAGATCAGGGGTTAATAGTAAAAGAGCAAAAAACAAGCCGAGCAAATATTCAGGTTTGATTTTCATATCTTATTAACTATGATTATCATTAGCCCGAGAGGAAGTCAAAAACACACTGGGACAAAACTGCTGTCCCAATCTTTATAGCATTTTCGTCCACGTTGAACTTGGGGTGATGCCAGGGATAAATAGCTTTTTTCTTAGGATTTCTTATGCCCACTCTCATGAAGGTTCCGGGAACCTCATTTAGGAAATAGGCACAATCCTCACCCCCCATAACCGGACTTTTTATTTCAAATATGGCTTTTTTAGAATAGAGCTTTGCAATGGCTTCTCTTGCCAGCTTGGTCATGTTCGGGTCGTTTATTAGAACTGGGTAGCCTTGCCTGTAATCCAGTTCAAAATCAGCACCGGCCGACCTGGTTATCCCGGAAACGAGCTGTTTAATCATTTGAGGCATCTTCTTATTTACGTTCTTATTCAGAGTCCTGACCGTTCCTTTCAAGGCCACCTTATCGCAGATTACATTGCTGGCCGTTCCGCCTTCGATAACACCAATGCTTACTACTACGGGGTCAAGAGGATTAATTCTTCTGGAGACTATGGTCTGCAGAGCCTGTATCACCTGAGCAGCAACTGATATGGCATCCACCCCCTGATGCGGCCTTGCACCATGTCCGCCCTTTCCGGTTATGGTCAGATCAAAACTATTAGTATGAGCCATCATAGCTCCTTCTCTGATTCCCATTTTGCCAACGGGAATAGAGGGCTCAGTGTGAAGGGCAAACAGACCAGAAACATCCGGGTTTTTCAAAACACCGGCCTTGATCATGGGCAAAGCACCTCCGGTTCCAGACTCCTCAGAGGGCTGAAAGATGAATTTCACATTCCCCGGAAGCTCGCTTTTAATTCTGGACAGGACAGTAGCAGCCCCTATAGCGCAGGTCATATGAACATCATGGCCGCAAGCATGCATCTTGCCCTTGATTTTGGATTTATAGGATACGTTAGTTTGTTCTGTAACAGGCAGAGCATCCATATCCGCTCTCAAAGCCACCGTTTTCCCTTTTCTGTCTCCGTACAAAACACCAACAACACCTGTTTTGGCAATGCCGGTCTTGACCTGGAAATTTAATTTCTTTAGTTCCCTGGTAACTCTTTTAGCGGTCTCAAACTCCTCAAAGGCAACTTCTGGATATTGGTGAAATTCCCTTCTGAGTTTAACTAATTTTGGAAAAATCTGTTCAGTTATTTTTTTGATTCTTTCAGGAATCCCTTCTCTCATTTTCCCTTCTCTTGATTAAAGTAATTGCATAAGCTAAAAACTCCCAACTTATTTCATTCAATTACTCATATACGTTTTAACCTTGACCTATACAAAACTCGCGTAGCGGAGGGTTTATCCCTCAGCAGAGCCATAAAGGCTCTGCTACGCTAATTTTTATTCTCTAATATATTTATTAGCGCCTGAGGTATCTTCTCCATTATATCCCCGGCGATCATTCCCATCTCCTCTTTTTCATCTCGTGTCAAATCGCCAGCCAAGCCGTGGATGTAAACTCCACAATTTGCTGCGTCCAGCATTATCTTATTTATATCCCTTCCCCTTCTGTCAAACAACATCTGAGCTACCAGACCGATTATGATTCCAGTTAACACGTCCCCGGAACCTGCAGTTGCCATGCCGGCATTGCCGGCTGAATTGACATATACCTTGCCTTTTGGCTCGGCAACTATGGTGGGAGCACCCTTGAACACCAATACACAATTAAACTCCCTGGCTGAATCCAGAGCATATTTTATTCTGGTTTTTGCAATCTCCTCTACGGAGACATTTATCAACCTGGACAGCTCCCCAATATGTGGGGTCAAAATCAAAGGGATATCTATCTCTTTTAAAATGGATGAGTCTTTGGCAATGGCATTTAGACCATCGGCATCCACTAAGGTAGGCAGGGTCGTCCTCTTGAGTATCCTTCTGACAAGCTCAATGGTCTCGAAATGCTGACCCAATCCCGGACCCAAAGCCAGACAATCTCCCCACTGGAAAAGCTGGATTATCTCACCCAAACCCCGCAGAGCTAAAGCACCTTTTTTCCTCACATCAGGCAGAGGTTTGGTCATAACTTCGGTTAACTTGATTTCCATTATATCATTTAAGCTCCTGGGCACGCCTAAAATTGCCATTCCTGCTCCCACCCTTAATGTGGAAGTGGAGGCTAATGCTGCTGCACCGGTCATTCCGGTGGAACCGGCTATTAACACAACCCTGCCGCAAGTGCCCTTGTAGGCATCGTCTGGTCTTTGAGGAAGCAGGGCTTTGACCTCCTCTTTGGTTATCAGATTTAAATTCAGTTTCTCTTTATTTATGATTTTCCGGGGGACTCCAATATCGACTACGGTAACTTCACCTGAATATCTCCTTCCCGGATGGAAAAAGTGTCCTATTTTAGGTAAGGCCATGGTTGCTGTGTGATCGGCTTTCACGCATACCCCTTCAGCCTCGCCAGTATCGGTATTCAATCCTGAGGGAACGTCAATGGCTAAAACAGGAGAATTGGATTTGTTGATGAATTCAATTGTATCGGCATACAATCCTTCTGCTTTTCCCTGAAAACCTGTACCAAAGATAGCATCCACTATTAAATCGGAATTGGGATTTTTTGGTAAATCCTTTTTCCGGGAAAGCTCTTTAATCGGAAGTCCCATATCCTGTGCCTTTTTCATATTGACCTTAGCATCCCCTTTGACTTCTGCTTTTTTACCTAAGAGAAATAATTTCACGTCTGCTCCCCACTGGGAAAGATATCTCCCCACCACAAAGCCGTCACCGCCATTGTTCCCTTTTCCGCAGAAGATCAAAACCTTTTTTTCTTTGAGATCCTGGCCCAGCATTTTCCTTGCGACCTCAGCAGACCCCTTTCCGGCTTTTTCCATCAGCTTTAGACCGGGGATTTTCTCACCCTTAATTGTCCTTGTGTCGATATTCCTCATCTGCTGGGATGTGACTAATTTCATAAAGAAACCTATTTTTTTCTGAAACTGTTTATGGTATCCCTGAGCTCTTTTGCCTTAGCCCTGGCAGCATCAGCGAAATCTTTTTCAGAAGAGGCGTAGATTATTCCCCGGGATGAGTTTATCGCAGCCAAATTGCCTTGATCATCTGTTCCATACTTTATCGTTTTCTCCACATCACCTTTCTGGGCTCCAATACCCGGAATGAGAATGGGAAGTTTTCCGACGATTTCCCTGATCTTTTTTAATTGCTCCGGATAAGTGGCGCCCACAACCAGGCCACAATTTCCTTTTTCATTCCACTGGAGAATTTTTTCAGCTACCAGCTCATATAACGGTCTATTGTCGATCTTCTGGAGTTGAAAATCCTCTGCGCCCTTGTTGGAGGTCAGGCACAAGATGAAGGCACACTTATCTTCATAAGCTAAAAATGGAGAGATGCTGTCTTCTCCTAAATAAGGACTTACGGTAACTGCATCCCCTTTCAAATCATCAAAAATGGCTTTGGCATACATCCTGGAAGTATTGCCGATGTCTCCCCTTTTGGCATCCAATATAATAGGAATATGTTTTGGGATATACTCGCAGGTCTTTTTCAGAGATTCCCAGCCTTTCAGTCCTTGAGCTTCATAAAAAGCCAGATTGGGTTTATAAGCACATACCAAATCAGAGGTGGCGTCGATAATACTTTTATTAAAGGAGAAGATGGGATCATTTTCTTTGAGCAGAAATTCGGGAATTTTCTCTGTGTCTGTGTCCAACCCCACGCAAAGAAGTGAATTATTCTTTTTGGTGATATCTAATAATTTCTCGATAAATCTCATTTAGGAAATACTTTGAGTTTCCAATTTTCCAATTATTTCTTTTATACTTTTAATCTTGTGGTTCTCACAATAATCCTTAAGCTCATCTATGATTTTGACAGTAACTTTGGGATCGACAAAATTGGCAGTGCCCACCTGAATCATAGAGGCTCCGGCTAATAAGAATTCTAAAACATCTTTAGTGTTCATAATGCCCCCGATGCCCACGATTGGAATATTAACTTTTTGTGCTACCTTCCACACCATGGCTAAAGCCACCGGCTTGATCGCGGGACCGGACAAGCCTCCGGTGATATTGGCAAGAAGAGGCTTTCTGGTTTCCGAATCTATTGCCATCCCTATTAAAGTATTAATCAAAGAGATGGCATCGCATCCTGCCTCCTGGACGGCTAAAGCGATCTGGGTTATGTCAGTCACATTGGGAGATAGTTTCACCATCAAAGGATAGGAGGTATTCTCCCTGATGGTTTTTATGATTTGGTGGGCGCTTTCCTCTGTAGCGCCGAAGTGCATCCCACCTTGTTTGACGTTGGGACAGGATATGTTGATCTCCAGCATATCTATTCCTTTTATCCGGTTCAGTCTTTTCACCACTTTCACATATTCCTCCAGGGTGGATCCGGCGACGTTGATAATTAACCTGGTATCCAGCTTCTTTAAAAAAGAGAGCTTTTCCTTGATAAATTCGCTCACCCCCACGTTGGCTAATCCGATGGCATTTAGCATTCCGGAGGGGGTCTCGCAGGTTCTGGGAGGTGGGTTACCCTCCCTGGGATTTAAGGTTATGGATTTGGTGATCACCCCGCCCAGCTTGTTTAAATCGAAGAATTCAGAGTATTCCTCACCATAACCGAAGGTTCCAGATGCCACCAGCACGGGATTTTTGAATTTGATCTTACCGATTTTTACAGAGAGGTCAGTCAAGCCACACCTCCCGGGCATTGAAGATTGGTCCCTCCTTGCATACCCTTTTGTATTCGAATTTATTTTTTTTGCCGTGTTTCACCACGCATCCCATACAAGCCCCCACCCCGCAGGGCATATGATTTTCTAAAGAGATCTCACAATTGAGATTATACTCTCTGGCATATTCCGACATAACCTTCAGCATAGCCGGAGGACCACAGGAGAAAACCTTAACCTTCTTGAAATTCTGGTATTTTTTGGTTTGTTTCAGGAAAAGCTGAGTGGCTGTCCCCTCAAATCCCTGGGTTCCATCCTCGGTGGCAAAGATAACCTCTATGCCCAGATCCTTTAATTCCTTCAAGCAGAGGAATTCGTCTTTGTTCTTCACCCCATAAAGCAGGTTGATCTTTATGGAATCTGTTTTGTTGTTCCTGCAAAGCTCTGAGGCTAAAAAGAAAAGCGGGGCAATGCCCATTCCCCCGACTACCAGAATGATATCCTGGCTTACCTTTTTAGGAAGGGAGAAGGCATTGCCTAAAGGACCTAAGACATCCAGTTCCTGCCCCGGCTTTTTAAAAGATAATAGCTTGGTTCCCGATCCCACCACCTTGAAAAGGACATCAAAGGTTCCTTTTTCCCTTCCCGTCTTGTGTATGCTGAAAGCCCTTCTTAAAAGAGGGTAGTTGTTATCATTTATCCTTATATGGACAAAGTTTCCGGGGTTTGATTCCCGGGCTATCCGAGGCGAGAAAAATCTCAACCTGGAAAAAATCGGGCTTACTCTCTCACAGGAGATTATGGGTATTTTTTGTTGTATAATCATCTTCAGTAGTCAAAATCGCTTGGATCTGTATGTGAATCATCTGTTTTCGGCGGTATGACTTCCACCTCGTATAGGTAATATCCACCCACATTCATTATGTCTAAGGAATCAGTCTCAAAGACCGTTTGCAATGCTGCCTCCTTTGCTGCTTCATCGATATAGTGATTGTTCAGTGAGTTGATTACATCCGCCTCGTAGACCTTTCCATTGAAATTGTCTATCTTTATCTTGAGAACCACTTTTCCCTTAATGCCGCTTTCCACTTCCGATTCCGGATAAACAAACGGACCTCTGGTCACAGGTTCGGGTGCTAAAGGGAACATGGGCTGTTGTTCCTGCTCTTGCTGCGCCAGTGAATCTGTTTGTTCCTCAGGGGTAGGTGGTTTTTCATCTTTGGGTTGGGGTTTGGGCTGTGTTGGTTTTTTTATTCCCAGTTTCAATCTTGCCGCATCGGCATATTTGGAATCAGGATATTTGGCCACCAGCTCCTGATATGCTAAAATCATGGTGCTGTCTCCCGGATTGTCATATTGTTCCTGAGTCCAGATCAATGCATACTGGGATGCAGGAGCATATTTGCTCTCAGGAAAATCCTGGACTATCTTTTGATACAGGCTTCTGGCTGAATCTGTATCACCTTGCTCCAGAAGCATTCTCTCAGCCTCTTGAAAGAAGTATCCGGGGAGATGGCTTTTGGCGGAATCCTGGGATATGCCTAAAAAGGGCCAGGCTAAATCTGCATAATCGGAATTGGGGTATTGATCCCAGAGCTTCTGGTAAAATTCCTTTGCTTTTTCTTTATCGTTTTTGATATTCCCTAAAATCCAACCGATTGTATAAAGGGATTTAGGGGCAAGCTCACTCTCCGGGTATTTTTCAACCAAAATCTCAAACTCAGATATTGCCGAATCGGGCTGGTTCATTTCAAAGAGATAAGCTTCGGCCAGAAGGTAGAGAGTGATCTCGGGTTTTTCAGCCTCGGTTAGCTGTTTTTGATATTCCTCCAGTTTAGCTAGATTGGCGGATCGCTCCAGCGCTTTTTTGCCTATCTCCGATTGGGGTTTATCCTTGGTGGAATTATCATAAAGCTCTTTGGCTTTTTTCAGGTCCAGAAGTTGATCCTGATATATGCTGCCCATTTGATAAAATGCCTCGCAGGATTCATCGGTTCGGGGGGAGGTCAGTGTTACGTTTTCGTATTCCTTAAGAGCCAGATCGGTGGAATCCTGCAAAAAATGCCCCCGGGCGATCTTCAACTGAATCTTAGCCAGATATTTAAAATATTTCTCATCTTTGGATAACTCGTAAAAAACATTTATCCCTTCCTCTACCTGATTCATAAGATAAAGACACTCCCCGATTTTGAATTTGGATTCAAAAATCAAAGTTCTATCCCTGGTGAAATTTTTAACCAGGGAATACTCCTCCTTTGCCTTATCATAATCCTTTTTCAAAAAATAACACTCGGCCATGCGAAATTGGGATTTACCCATCAACTCCTCGTTTTTATAATCATTGATAATCAGGGAGTAATTCTTAATGGCATCATCATACTCTTTCTGTTCAAAATGTATCTCACCCAGAACGTAGGCTGCATCCGATTTAAATTTCCTCTTTTTTTCCGTTTCTAATATGGAATTGAAGGTGATCAGAGCCTGGGAAAGGTTATTCATCCTGTATTGACACAAGCCGATGGAATAATGGCAATCCGGGATAAAATCACTTTCCGGAAAGTTGACCAAAAGCTCCTGGAATTTCCGCTCAGCTTTGTTATATTCTCCTTTATAGTAAAAGGATTCCCCTATCAAAAAAAGAGCATCGTCCACCCATTTGCTGTTGGGATGAAAGGTCAATACCTTGGATGCTTTTTTGATGGCTTCATCGTAATGTGTGTTGGCGCTCCTGTTGGGCTCATCCGAGCCGGCTTTTCTCTGGACATCCCGACCCACTTTGAATTCTTTCTGGGCATTGTAAAAGGTATTGTAATAGGTGCAGGAAGAAAAAAGAAGAAAAACAATCAAAGGTGTTATCAGAAAAAACTTCTTGAAGGATTTCATGGGATATTATCCTTTTGTTGAGCCCAGCCATTTTTCAAGCCTGAATCAAAGAATGCTCTCTCCGACTCCTGGTATTCCCGGGGTGTGGTTTTTCTTTTCAGTTGATGGTAGTTTTGTGCCTGGTATGCCGGGAAATATTGATCCATTAGACTTACCCAGACTTGATCCGAGATCTTTTGAAAGATATATTCAAAGGTCTTTTCAGAGCCGGCCAGGTTTGAAGGTAAAACCATGTGTCTTATTATCAAACCAGATTTGGCTATTCCATCCTGGTTTGTAATTAAGTTGCCTACCTGAGAGAACATCTCTTTGACTGCCGATGTATTGACCTCCACGTAATTTTTCACCCCGGAATACTCTTCAGCCAACTTGTTATCAGAGTATCTCATATCCACCAAGTATATGTTGATGATTCCATCCAGAAGCCTTAAACCCTCCTGGGACTCATAACCAGAGGTATTATAAACTATGGGAAGGGTCAATCCCCACTTTCGGGCAATAAAAATTGCCTCCACTATCCGGGGAATGAAATGAGTGGGGGTGACTAAGTTGATGTTGTGGGTACCCCGTGTCTGCAGATCCATCATCATCCGGGCAAGTTCTTTTGTGGTGACCACGTTGCCATTTCCCAGCTGGCTTATGGGAAAGTTCTGGCAATAAACACATCTTAGACTGCAGTTGGTAAAAAATATGGTTCCCGAGCCTGAATGACCGGATATGGGTGGTTCCTCCCCGAAATGGAGATTGTAACTTGAGACCATTACCTCTGGTCCGGAGCTGCACTTGCCCTTGTCTCCCTTGAGACGGTTAACCCTGCAGAGATTTCCGCAAAGACCACAAAAGGTAAGAGCTGATCGGGCTTCTCTTAATCTTTTTTCTATGTTCATCTGATTCATAATATAAGCGCTGGTGGAAAAATCTACTGTAGTCTGAGGCATCTGCTCTTTAAATAACATAACGTCGAAAGGTCAGTTCCGGGTATTTAAAAATTTATATAGTGTTTCAAAAATTACACGAAATTTTTTGCAATAACTGGCATTATTTCACCAGCTTTGCCCAGCAAAAGCTCATCTGAAAGATGGGAAAGATCAGTGGGCTCGAGGTTCACCTCCACCAGATAGGCACCTGAACGTTTAGCCATAAGGGGTAAAGAAGCTGCGGGATGAACCACAGCTGATGTTCCCACGGAGAAGAAAAGGTCACAGGAAGAGGAGACCTCAAAGGCGATTTTTATGGCATTCTGGGGCAGCATCTCGCCGAACCAGACCACATCCGGACGAATCTTACCCCCACATTCACATCTGGGCGGAAAATCTTCAGTCTCAACTTCTAAAGTCTCATATATTTTTTCGCACTGGATGCACCTGTTGCGTTTGATGTTTCCGTGCAGCTCCACAATATCGACACACCCAGCTCGCTGGTGGAGCCCGTCAACGTTCTGGGTGATCAAGGTGAAATTCTCAAAGAATTTCTGAAATTCAGCCAGGGCATAGTGAGCCGGGTTGGGTTTAACCCTTTCGATCAATTCCCTTCTGTATTGATACCATTCCCACACCAGCTGGGGATTAGCCATAAAAGCATCGAAAGTAGCTAACTCCTCAGGTCGGAATTTCTTCCACAGCCCATTCTCACCCCTGAAGGTGGGAACACCCGATTCAGCCGAGATGCCAGCACCGGTTAAAACAACCACTTTAGTCTGAGTCACCAGCTTGGATTTTAAAACATCGGAGATTTCCATTTTATACCCTTGCATATATCCAATTATTATATACGAATAACCTCAGTATTAGTCAAGTTATTTCAGCCCCATCTTCTTACAGTGTAGATTGCAGATGTAAATTCTAAGACTTTGTTTCTCAAAGACTTAAATCTTATAATTGTTTTATTGGCTCATTCTAATCATAACAAACAGCAGATAAAAAAGGTCAGGCAAAAATGCCTGACCCATTCCAGGAGCTAACCCATACATAAAGTTATCGCATTAACACCATCTTTTTGGAATCAGAGTAGTCTTAGGTTTCCAGCAGATAAAAATAGGTACCAGATCAAACCCTATCGTTTCCCTGTTGTGTCAGGTCACACCCAGCGGGCAAGACCCGACAGAACAAAAACAGTTGATTTTATACTGGAATTTTGTACTGGATAGAAAAATCTACAACGGTTTAACAAAAAAAAATGTTGCAAAAATCGATTGAATTGGCTATAATTATTATCTAAATGAAGTTCTTTTTACATCTCGATTTCAACTTTTAACCTCCCGAGGTGCAGAATGTTTAAACCTCTTTATAAAAAAGCCTTTCTTTATCTTTTACTCTCTTTTATTTTTCTTTTTTTAAGCCACTTACCTTCGATCCAGGCTCAGCCTGAAAAATTAGCGGCAACGGTAAAACCACCCCAGACAAAGGTTTCCCCTGTGGTGGATACGGTTCACGGGGAGATCATTACCGATCCCTATCGCTGGCTGGAGAACGGTGAAGACCCGGAGGTCCAGAAGTGGACTGAGGAGCAGAATGAATATACCCGCTTCTGGCTGGATCGGTTTCCCCAACGAAACTTCATCTACAAACGCTTGGAAGAGCTTATGAGCATCGGATATTTAGGGACTCCGCTGGTTAGAGGTGAGCGGATATTTAACAGAAAGAGAATGGGCACGGAAAATCAGCCCGTTCTTTACCTCCGGGAAGGTCTAAAGGGCTCACCTGAGATGGTGATTGACCCCAATACCTGGAGCGAGGATGGGACCATGGCCATGGACTGGTGGGTGCCCTCTGAGGACGGGTCACTTATTGCCTATGGATCATCGGAGGGGGGAAGCGAGAAAAGCACACTTTACATCCGGGATGTATCCGCGGGTAAAGACCTCTCGGATACCATTCCCTATACCCGTTATGCTGAGGTGGCATGGCTCAAGGATAACAGTGGTTTCTACTACACCCACTATCCAGCGCCCGGATCGGTGCCGGAGGGTGAGGAAAATTACCACCAGCACGTTTTCTATCATAAGCTAAGTACTTCATATAAGGACGATCCACTGATTTTCGGGGAGGGTCGCCCCAAAGAGGAGATGCCCGGAGTGTCTCTCTCCCCGGATGGCAGATACCTTTTGATCTCTGTATGGCAGGGGTGGGCCAAATCTGAGATTTATTTTAAGGATATCAAAGAGGGGAAAGAGTTCATCCCCGTGGCTAAAGATCTGGAAGGGCTTTTCTGGGGGAAGATTTTGGATCACACCCTTTACCTGTTTACCAATTATAAAGCTGCTCATAGTCATATCTATGCGGTAGATCTTAAAAACCCGGAACATGAAAACTGGAAGGAGCTGATTCCGGAAACCGATGCCATCCTTCAAAATTTCGATATAGTGGATAATCACCTGGTGGTCGAAGCTATGGAGAATGCCTATTCCCATCTTAAAATCTATACTCTAAAGGGTGAATTTGAAAAGGAGATTCCTTTGCCCACTATGGGCACAGTTTTCGGCGTAGCCGGTGAATGGGATTCAAAGGACCTTTTCTTCGGCTTTCAATCCTTTTTTATTCCCATAACGGTTTACCATTATGATATGGAATCAGGGAATCTTGAGATTCTGGATCAGCTCAGAGCTGATCTGGATTTCTCCGGATTTGAACACAAGCAGGTTTGGTACGAATCCAAGGACGGAACCAAAGTATCAATGTTCATCGTTCACAAAAAGGACCTAAAGCTGAATGGTAAAAATCCCACCCTTTTAGCAGGTTATGGTGGTTTCAACGTATCTGAGACTCCTTACTTTTCGGAAGGGATTTATTTCTGGCTGGAAAATGGCGGAGTTTTTGCCCTCCCCAACCTCAGAGGCGGAGGAGAATACGGGGAGGAATGGCATTGGGCAGGTATGTTCGGGAACAAACAGAATGTTTTCGATGATTTCATCTCGGCTGCGGAATGGTTGATCCAGAATGGCTATACCAATCCCGGAAAGCTGGCAATCTCCGGCGGCAGTAATGGTGGGCTTCTGGTAGGTGCGGCTTTGACTCAAAGACCCGATCTTTTTCAGGCAGTGGTATGCCAGGTCCCGCTTCTGGATATGGTGCGCTACCACGAATTCGATATTGCCCGGCTCTGGATCTCGGAGTACGGTTCTGCGGAGAATGCTGTGGATTTTAAATACCTCTATGCTTACTCCCCCTATCACCACGTTCAAAAAGGGATAGACTATCCTGCTGTTTTTCTTACTGCCGGTGCTTCCGATTCCCGGGTGAACCCGCTTCACGCTTGCAAGATGGCAGCCCTGCTGCAGGCATCCACCTCGTCTGATCGTCCTGTTCTTCTATGGGTGGAGAGCAAGGCGGGTCATGGTCAGGGAAAGCCTTTCAGTAAACGCATTCAGGAGCGAACAGATATCTACAGCTTTCTTTTCTGGCAGCTTGGAATGATGGATTGAATTACCGCTTTATGGGAAAATTTGATCTTCTCCTTTATCCAAATGTCCGGGCTGAATTCAATTGAATATCCTTTAGGTCAAGAAGAGCACACCAGTGATATTTTATAGAAATGTTAAAAAATAATTTATGTTGACATAATGAAGAGATTTTTATTTAATTAAAACTGAAATGGATAAGTGGACGGAGTGCAATTTAATTGAGAGGGAGGTGGGGAAGTATGGAGAGAGGGTTTCCTGAGTGTAAAAAGTGCAACTCTGGTGTATTGTTGCCTTTGTCTGATTATGGTAGAGACGGGGCAAGCATTCAATTCAAAGCCTGGGTTTGTTCCAATCCGAGCTGTGGGTTTTCCATCAGGATAGACAATGGAGAAATCAGCTTTGGCAAAACCATCAGCTACTCATCAAAATAAGAGCTTTCAACAAATCTTTGACACTTCGTCCACTTGAAAATTAAATGGCTAACGGATTTTTTAAAGATATAGGGTTAAAATTGGGAGCCCTGTTTTTGGCTTTGCTTTTGTGGTTTCACGTAACTACTGACCGATCCTGCGAATATACCTTTTCCTGCCCGGTGAAGGTAGTAAATATCCCCGACAACCTGATCCTCTACGAGGAGGTCCCCCAGGAGGTAAATTTCTTGGTGGAGGGTAAAGGGAAAACCCTAATCCGGCTTTTTCTTTCGCGTAAGCGGGAGTTGAAAATCGACGGAACGGAGTTCACAGCCAAAGAGATAAACTACCAGATAAAGCCGGAGGAGATCGCCCTTCCTACCGAGAATTTAGAGGTGAAGGAAATCACTTCTCCCCGGGTGTTCAGCATCAAGTTGGATTATCTCAGTAAAAAGAAAGTCAAGGTGATTCCTCAGATAGTGATCAATCCACAAACTGACTTTCTGTTTTTAGGGGAGATAAAGATACAGCCTGAGGAGGTGGTAGTGGAAGGTCCCAGGAGATTCGTTCGCTCCATAAGTTCGGTTCTTACCGAGTCCAAGATCGTGGAAGGGGTGAAGGAACCAGTGTCGGATGGTGTGGACCTGATCCCCCCTAAAGAATTCAACGTCAGATATGAGCCTGAAAGAGTTAATTTCTTTGCCAACGTCCAGCAGGGAGTGAAAAGGGAAATGGTGGTGAAAATAGCCAATTTAAATTCAACTTCAGCAAAAAATATCAGAATAAACCCAGATCGTGTGAGTTTAACCCTTCTGGGTGAAGAGAATAAAATTAACGCTCTCAACCCCGAAGATGTGGTGGTTACTTTAAACTTAAAGGAGGAGAAGGGGAAATATAAATTCCCTCCCATTATCAAACTCCCTCCCCAAATAAAGCTGATCAGCGTCTATCCCGATAGCCTGGAGGTAGAGATAAATTAGGTATGCTGGTTCTGGGTATTGAGACCTCCTGTGATGAGACTGCAGCTGCAGTAATTAAGGATGGCACAAAGATCAAATCCAACGTGGTATGCTCCCAGATTGTCCACACCAGATACGGAGGGGTGGTCCCGGAGCTGGCGTCCCGGGAGCACATTAAAACTCTTCTACCAATTGTTCAGACTGCACTAAAACAGGCAAAAGTTAATTTAAAAAAGATACAGGGAGTAGCCGTAACCTACGGGCCAGGATTGGTGGGCTCTCTTCTGGTAGGGTTATCATTTGCCAAAGCTTTAGCTTACTCCCTTAAAATCCCTTTTGTGGGGATAAATCATATCGAGGGGCATATCTTCGCTAATTTCCTTGAGCACAAAAGCTTAACCCCTCCCTTTATCTGTCTGGTGGTTTCAGGCGGGCACTCGGATCTGATCCTGGTTAAAGCAAAGGGTAAATATAAAATGTTAGGCCAGACCAGGGATGATGCAGCCGGAGAGGCTTTTGATAAGGTGGCAAAGCTTTTGGATGTGGGTTATCCGGGGGGTCCGGTAATTGACCAGCTATCCCATAAAGGCAACAATGACTGGGTGAGTTTTCCCCGGGCTTATCTGGGTAAGAAAAGCTATGATTTCAGTTTCAGCGGGCTTAAAACGGCAGTGGCACTCTTTGTCATGAAAAAAACAAAAAGGGAACTTAATACCCATATCAATGACATAGCAGCCAGTTTTCAGGAGGCAGTAGTGGACGTTCTGGTAGATAAAACCATAAATGCAGCAAATAATCTGAAAATTAAAAAAATAGCTTTAGCCGGCGGGGTGGCAAGAAATTCAAGACTAAGAGAAAAACTCAGCCACAAAGCCCAACTGCACAAACTAAAAGTCTTTTATCCCTCGCCTATTCTCTGCACTGACAATGCCGCTATGATAGCCGCTGCCGGAGATTTTTATCTTTCCCAGGGTAAAAATTCAGGTCTGGATTTGAATGCCGTTCCCTATGCTAAGCTGATAACCTTAGATTAGTCTCGGTTGAAATAATCGTCTCACAGGTATTTTAGTATTCTACCACTTCATTCTTGTTTTATCTCATAATAGGGCTTTTTAATCAGCTTTTGGACTGTTTTTGTCGGACCTCAACAAATGAGGAAATATCTTTGCGAGGAATCCCGCCAAAGGCGGGACGACGAAGCAATCTCTGACTTTAATTAAGCCCTCACAACCTCACCGCCGACTTTCCCGCCAACCAACCCGTGGAAAACGCCATTTGCAGATTATATCCACCGCTATCGGCATCGACATCCAGCACCTCACCGGCAAAATACAAACCCTTCACCAGCCTTGACTCCATAGTGCGCGGATCAACCTCTTTTGTATTTACTCCACCTGCGGTGATCATCGCCTCAGTAAACGGCCGATAGCCGGTCACCTTCAACTGGAAGTCTTTCAGCCAGACCCGTAACCTCTTTCGTTCAGCAGATGTGATCTGATGCCCTGATTTATCCAACGGCACACCGATCAAATCAGCACAAACGGGAATCATCTTCTTAGGAAGAAGCTCTCCCAGCAGCGATCCAAATTTCTTTCTGCTATTTTCTCGAAATCGAAGAAGAATCCTCTGATCCAACTGATGTTCGTCTAATTCAGGAACAAGATCGATGGAGAGAATCACGCTCCTTCCAGAACGAAATGCATCGACCAGTGCTCGGCTCCAAGAGAGAATCAGCGGTCCCGACAGACCAAAATGTGTAAAAAGCAGAGCACCAGTCACTTCAGCTTGTTTTTTCTCATCTATCAAAACCCGAACCTTCACCTCCTCCAAGCTCACCCCCTGCAATCTTGGAGCGATATCATCAGCAGTCTCCACCGGAACCAGAGCTGGTCTTATGGGCACGATGCTATGCCCTACTGACTCAGCCAGACGATACCCATCGCCACTCGAGCCAGTAGAGGGATAAGATGCCCCACCGCAGGCGACAACAATCGCATCCGCTCGAAGGATTTCTCCAGCAGGAAAATGTTCATTTATTTTCCTTTTCACGGAGGACGATTTGGAGGACAACTGCACCCCCACCGCCCTCTTTCCTTCCACAACCAACCGCGCGACCTGTGAATCATTCCTTAACACCACTCCACATTTCGTCACCCATTGCACCAGTGCCTCTGCCACATCCCGGGCATCGCCACTTGCTGGAAAAACCCGGCCATCGGGCTCAGTCACAGTTCGAACACCCAAATTCTTCAAAAATGATTTCAAATCGGAGGAGAAAAATTGTGAAAAAGCCTGCCGCAGAAACCGTCCACCCGGTCCAAAGTGTTCGATGAAATCAGGCAATGGAGCAGTGTTGGTCAAATTACATCGTCCCTTGCCGGTTAATCGCA
>CAYURP010000003.1:0-25518 GCA_964447175.1 uncultured Ignavibacteria bacterium
AATAATGAAAGGTTGCATTTTTCTTGATGCATCAGTAATAGTCTTAAAATCCCCCGGCTGGGTGCCCCACAGCTCTGCTGTGGGAAAGCATCAATCATCGAAGGAAGGTCTTTTCTTATTTTGTCAGGTGCACAGATAATCTGACCTACGGACTCACCCCATAGCCCCCTCTCTTTCTAAGAGAGGGGGAACAAAAGGGGGTGAGTTTCTTGTTCTGTCAGGTCTTGCTCGCTCTGGCGTGTGTGACCTGACAGCGTCGTTAGCTTGCAGCCTATGTGGCCCTACAGCGCAGCTGTGGGCCAACCGCCTGTTGGTTAGACGATTCTCTATGCATCGTCCAAGGCTTTCTTTATTGATGCGAATGTGAACGCGAGTGCCCACGCTGCTCCAACTCCGTAGAGCTCTGTCAGGGTTGTATTGTCCTTTTCTGTCTTCACGGCAACCATCTTCTTCTTTAGTTCAACGGCCTTGCCGATCTCCCACGCAACCCATTCGCTCTTGTGTGTCTTTTCCCCGACGATGCATAGAAAGTGTGTCGCGTTGTTGATGCGAGCAGAGATGACCCGCTTTATTGCTGCGGCATCGTCGCTATCGACGGATACATCAACCGATGCATCGTAGAAGGAGAAATCGAATTCCTTGTTCGCATCCCATGCGACAAGCAAGTTCTTATAATGCTTGTCATTATCGTAGTCATAACTGATAAATACTGTTTTCTTAGCCATTCTTCTTCTCCTTTCTTGGTGATCTGATTAGCTGTGCCCATTCCGTGTTCTCTGTGGAGATAAGTGACTCCACCCTTTGTACGAAAAGCGGAAAAGGGTTGTCAACATTATACGGTTCAGTTTGCGTGAGAAACAGGTACTTCTCGTGGCGTAACGATTCACACGTCGTTCGATATTCCACCCAGTTCTCTTGGAACTGATACAGGACTACGATGCCGGCGATAGTGGCAATTATACATCCGAGCAATCCTACAACAACTTGAATGGCTGAATTTTTGTCAGACATATATCCCGCAAGAAATGGGATGGCTGCAGCCGCGACTATTTCGCCGACACGAAGCCATTTGTACCACCCTTGGTTGAATTGGCTCTTCTTGTCGTACCAGTTGATTTGGTCGTCTACCCGTTCCTTGAGAAACTGTTCCTCGTTCATGCTCATCTCCTGTATCTTTCTCTATCGAATGTTGTACTCACGGTCACTTGGGCAACTGATGCGATACCGCCTCTCTCAGGTCAGTTGCACATTGCATGGAGTCTTCCACCTCTGGATCAAGTCCTTTTCCTCGGTTTTGCGGACCGTCTCACCGCCAGAGGTCAAATGGGCGTGAACATGTGTTGCCCCGTTTCGTTTGGCGCATGCTTCTTTCTCGTGGTCGCCCAAACGCTGATTGAGATTCTCCGACTGGCCAATGTAACAGGGCGACCATGACCCCGGTTTGGTCTCCTTGGCGAATATGTAGTTGCCTGGTTCTTCCTTCAAGGATGCTCCGATCGGGTAGATCCAGTATTTGTACTCCTTGCCAGAAAGCCCCGGCCATATGATTGTTGGTGCTTCAGCCATGTCGTATCTCCTTTCGTCGAACAATGATTATACGGTCTGTATAAAACAGGAAACGCAGACTGTTTGTTTCTGTCTAAGAATATCCAGTCTCTTCTTGAGGTTTCGCTCAACTCCCCTGATTTCAGTGGTTTACCTCCTCACTCACCGTTAAACACCCCAGGTTATATTGCTCCTAACCCGATCTCTGGGAAAATCTATTCTATTTATATTGTAAATGTAAGCATGTACGCAAGCTTGTCAAGCACTTTTTAACAAACTTTACCATTTTTATTGCAGTAAAATTAGGTTTTAGGAAATTTCAGGATGCATCGGCATTAGTCTCAAGATCCCCCGCAAAATGTGTGGGAGAAATGCCGATGCCCAGGGTCGGATAAGCTTCGGCAATACCCATTACCGAAGCATCAAAATCTGCTTTTAATGATCTTTTGGTGAAACACTTTTTTGTGATGAAAGTTTTGTTTCCATTGTTTGAAAAAGCCAAGATTCTAAACGTCCGGTAGATGTGCACTCCCAAACTGCGGGATAAGTGGATTCAACTAACCCCGTGAACCAATCTTTTGCCGGTTTTTCTAACAGGTTAGACGCAGACCTATAGGATATCTGAAACTTATTCACTATTTTCATTTCTGTATGCAAAGAGTCTATTGGAGTGACATAAAAAGTGGTATGGGCAATTCTGGGATCGTGAATCTGTCCTTCTGGCCTACGTTCCCAACCCCTGTAGGTATGGATTTTAAATGAATATCGTCCGCAATCACAGTATCTGGTTTCGATGAGAGTATCTGTAGTTACCCATTCACCAAGAGCAATTATACCGGATGCCTTGTCTGAGCTGGCTATGGGCATCTCTACCTCTTTCAAAATGTTTATTAATACCGTCCAAACTTCATCAAATGAATCATTAAAAATTCTCTCTTCCTCCAAATCGTAATTATCTGGTAACCAGAATAACGTTTTAGGATCATAAGTTCCATAAATAGATTCTTTGGGTGGTCGAGTGCAAAATATAATAAAAATTAAAAGGAAAGTTAAAAATATGAATTTGAGGTTTTTCATAAAGCCACCTATTCTATAGTTTATCCTCTCAGAATTATTATATGGGGGATTCGAGATTTGTCAAGAGGAAAATGTTGTAACTTAATTAGGTAAGTATTTTCATGATGCATCGGCATTAGTTTCAAGATTCCTTGCAAAATGCAAGGGAGAAATGTATATACCCAGTGTCGAATATGCTTCGGCAATTCCCATTACCGAAGCATCAAAAAAACTCCATACTCTGGATCATAGCTCAGTCTTTGTCTTTCTTCTCGCGTTCATTTCCAGTAGTATCTGGGGGAATGGGCGGCAGACCTTTTCTCAGCCTGGGAATTACACCGGATATCACTGCGGCCGGTGCTAAATCCCTCCATTGTGGGTAATCCTTGTAAAATTTGTTAATCGTATCCACTATTTGCCTCACATCCATTCCTTCGCACACCGACGAGAGCTCCCAGATTTTTGACTGATCTCCCTCAAAGAATGTGCCCACCTCAAATAAAGCGACTGCGTCAAGAAATCCGTGCACGTAAGCCAATTGAATCATCTCTCTTTCCAGGGTATCCAGTTCACCGAATCGAACGAAGTTATTCAATTCTGTCCAAAAAGATCCAGGCATAAGTATGAGCTCATCTGGCGATTTGACAGGTTTGACTACACGCCACTCTGTGCCATAAACAATAATCACTAATATGCATATCAAAACAGTTAGTATGCATATCCGCATTATCTTCATAAAACCTCCTTATGATGAAGTTTCTTACAAAACCCAATTGTCTTTCATTTCTATTCTCCGTTATCTAAATCCTGCAATAAAAAAGTATTCACTGAGATAGGATAAGTCAAGGGTATTTTTTATTTGACACCTGCTAATTAAACACGTAGATTTGACGTCATTAAAAAGTAAGATTTGTTTGTTAGATAATAAAAAGAAATGTAATTAAGATGCCTTTTTTTGTAATACTGATAATGGCTGCTCTGGTCTTCTACAGCACAGCTATCTGGTCGGAAAGATTCGCCAGAGGACTTAAACTGTGGATGGTGGTGATCTTTACTACTGGATTTTTTTGTGATTTAAGCGGCACTTTAATAATGAGATCCATATCTACCGGAACCAAATTCAACACTCATACTATTGCCGGTTTTTCCGCTTTAATTATTATGCTTTTGCATCTTATCTGGGCTATTGTTGCTATACTATGGCGGGGAAAGGCGCAGGAACTTTTCAGCCGTTATTCGATTTATGCCTGGGGTGTATGGATGATAGCTTTTATTACCGGTGTTCCTAAAGGATAAAAATGTTTATATGCTTATAACTGACTCAAAGTTGGCTATCCCAAAAGTCATCTACCTATTTTTTCCAGCTTGCCTAATGAGGTTATCCGTGATCGGACAGTAGGGTTGCCCACAAAATACACAGAGCCGGTACTGCTGATTCTGGCGTCTAAGTAATCCTGGACGTTGATAGTGGCACTGCCTAAACTGCTTAAACGGACCGTGGCTTCCCTGCTTTCCAGTTTTTCAGCCTTGTAACTCCCCACACTGCTCAGGGAGACGTACTGCTCCTCCACTTCACCCCCTCTGATTACCATTGTTCCAGCACTGGAGTTGACTAACTCCAGGGTTTTGGCAAATAACCTCCATATGCTAACGTCACCCGCACTGCTCATTTTCACGTCAAGTGAATTGACTTCCACATTTTCCATTTCCAGATCGCCAGCGCTGGTAACGGATACATCTGCTTTTTCGGCATTGACATCCCCCATATGAACGTCACCCGCACTGCTCATATGTATATCCAGTGAATTTGCATCCAGGTCTCCCATTTCCAGATCGCCGGCACTGCTGCTTTTTATGGTGAACCGGTCTGCTTTCAAATCAGGTGCCTCCACGTCGCCAGCACTGGATATCACGATTTTTTCCAGTTTTTTTACGGTCAGGTAATATCTGATCGGTTTTTGGGGCTTCAAATTAACTCTCCTCTGCATTTTGATTTTCAACATATCACCAGTGACATATGTCTCCAGATATTGGAGAAAGTTATCCTCAGCTTCGATGATCAACTCTTCCTTATCACCCAGCTCAATGTAAAGACGGCCGATAGTAGCTAACTCAACTTCGGTTATCCCTTTGACCCTTCGCTTTTCAGTTACCAATTTACCTGAACCTCGAACTCTTTTAGCACCCAGACAAACTTGAGAACTGAATAAGACTAAAACTACCAAAAAGAGAGGTAATGTAAATCGTCTCATATAAAACCTCCATTTATTCACATTATCAATTTTCAAATCTTTTTTCACTTTAATTTTATAGACGGAAAAGGTCAAAAAAAGTTACATTAATATTTACATTTTCTCTTAAATCCCCCCCAATGTTTCATCTTTAGAATGATTTAAGATTGATCTTTAAGTGAGTCAACTACTTTTCTTATGGCTTTTATATGCTCAGGTGTTGTCCCGCAGCATCCGCCTATAATCGAAACTCCCAAAGAGATTAGCTCTTTGGCTTTCTCTGCCATAAATTCAGGATTCTCTGGGTAAAACGGCTTATTCTCCACTATTCTGGGGATGCCTGCGTTGGGTTGTATTATTAGAGGAAGATGAGTATGTTTTTTAAACTCAACGGCGGTTTTTATCATATCCTCTATGCCGCTGCCGCAGTTGGAACCTATGACATCGGCTCCAAATTTTTCAAGCTCTGATGCAGCTTCCTCAATGCTTACCCCCATCATAGTGTAAAATCCTCTCGGTGTGGAATTAAAGGTCATAGTTGCCATAAGGGGAGTTGAGGGGGAGATGCTTTTTGCTGCTTTGATTGCCAGTTCTGCTTCCCTTAAATCGGTCATTGTCTCCACGCAAATAATGTCCACGCCTGCAGTGATAAGAGTATTGATCTGTCTTTCAAATGAAGAGTACATTTCCTCCGGTTTGATCTCTCCGTAAGGTTTTAAGAATCTTCCACTGGGACCGCAGGATCCCGAGATATAAGCCCGATCTTTGACTACCTTTCTTAAAGAACGCACTGCATTTTTATTTATTTCCTCAGTTTTATCCTCCAGAGAATAAAAGGAAAGCCTGATGGGCGAGCCCCCGAAGGTGTTAGTGTGAATTATGTCCGCACCAGCGGAAAGATACAAACCAGCTATCTTTTCCACCAGATCCAGCCGGGTGAGGTTGAGAGATTCCGGAGGGTCACCTGGCTTAAGGCCAAGCTCCATAAACATGGTGCCAGTGCCTCCGTCTGAAACCAGAATCTCTCCGCTTTTCAATCTTTTGAGTAGATCTTCCATCTTAATTTATTTTATAAGCTCTCTTATTACCTCGACAGCGTTGGTGCTGTCATAACCGTATGCGTCCGCTCCAATCTCTTGTGCGAATTCGTGTGAAACCGGGGCTCCTCCGATTACGATTTTTATCTTGCCACCAAGTCCCTCTTGTTTTAAAAGCTCCACTACCCTTCTCATAACCGGCATAGTTGTAATAAGAAGAGCGGACATGCCAATAATTGTAGCCTTTTCCTGCATGGCAGTTTGTATGAATTTCTCGGGCGAGACATTAACTCCCAGGTCGATCACCTTAAAGCCGGCTCCGGTGAGCATAATCCCCACGAGATTTTTTCCGATGTCATGCAGATCGCCCAGGACCGAGCCGATCACTACCTTCCCCCTGTCTGGCATCCCTCCTTTGATAAAAAGAGGCTTCAGCACGTCCATTCCCACATGCATAGCTTTGGCAGCTAATAGAACCTGTGGCAGAAAGATCTCATGAGTTTTGTATTTCTTGCCTACCAGGTTCATGCCTTCGATAAGACCCCTATCCAGTATCTCTTTAGGAGGTATCTTCTCCTCCACCGCTCGCCTTGTAGATTCCATTACCTTTTTATCATCCCCTTGCTCTATGCCTTCAGTGATTTCTTTTAATATATCCATTACATTACGCCTTTCTCATTAGTTTTTGCTTTTCCTGAAAGCGTCCTGATTCTATCCTTGCAGGAACGGGTTTTACATATACTGCAAAATGGGTACGTGTCTTTAAAAATATGAATCTTTTTATCCCCCACCACCATTACTCCGGATATCGATTTTAAAGGTCTCATCAGAAAACTATCCAAAAGCGTTATCCCGATATCCTGGGGGTGAAGAAATTCAAAAAGCTTTTTCTGTCCGCTCATATGCCATCCGCAATAGCCCGGGCTATACCTGGCTATTACTGCTTTTGGTTTAACCTTTCCTTTTTTTTTAAGCAGCTTAAAGTAATGACCCTCCATAAAATCAGCTGCCTTATCAGTCCCGGCTGAAGCAACAGCATCCAGCACACCTCCCAGGGCAAACTCACTGGTTTGGAAAAGTTTTTCTATTTCGCTTGAAATCTTCTCGCCAATGGTCAATGTAAATAGAGCCAGGCTATCTGCTTTTTTGAATATCTGCTCTACGGGGGTTATCTTTTCGTTTTGCCCTTCCCCAAAGTAAACCGTTTCAAATTCAGGTACGGTTATCTCCGCGAAAAGAAACACTGGCTGAGATCGTTCAAGAAAGATTTCCTTAGCTTTTTTCAGAAGCTGTTTCACATTTTCAGGTATAGCATTTTTAGAAGGCATGCCCAGGTTTTTCAGGATCGAATCCATATCGGACTGTGCATCCTCTGCTGGAATTTCGATTATCTCTCTCATATTTCTCTTTCAGGAAGTTTATCCATTCCGCATTTGCCAGCTTCCCTCTCCATCAGTTTTGTCAATTCCTTTTTTGTGCTCTCCGGGAGCTTTGTTGGCACATAATTTTGAATAAGCTTTTCCACCTCCAGATGGGCTCTTTCCAGAAGCGTTACACTTCCCTCCTCCTGCCATCTGGTTCTGTTGGCTCTATCGATCACCGGACCAGGAAAATAGAACTCCTCTTTCAGGTACCGAAGGGTATGTTCCGATATGAGCAGGTGTTTCTCCCTGAGGAGCTCCTCGAATCTGGGAAGAGATGGAAAATCCTCTTTGGGCTGGATACCTTGTATCAAACGAAGGGTCATCCCGCAAATCTCATTATCCAGAATCAGTTTTTCCAGGCTCTGGCAGCTTTCAAAGTCAAGCATTCCTGGACCGGATACGTTATTTATTCCGGACAGAGCAGCTAATGTGGCACCCATTGAGGACTCCAGCCCGGACTGGGCGTCAAGCTGTTTGGCATCGCTAAGGGAAATATAAGCCTGGGTGGGTATGCCCAAAAATTTTCCGATCTCATTGTAGGCGCAGTCTATCATCATGGTTTCAACTGCACCCATAGGTGTGGTCTCATATCGGAGATCAAATATAGCCGGAGAACCACCATAAAGCACCGGGACACCAGGATTGACCAGCTGGCTTATCACGATCCCGCTCACGGTTTCGGCAGTATGCTGGATCAAAGTCCCCACCAGGGTAACCGGTGCCATAAAACCTGACAAGGGCATGGCTATGAACTCAACCGGTATAAAGTAGCGGGCACAGTCAACCACGTTCTGGGACGTAACATCGCTCCATTTCAAAGGCGAGGTGGGACAGCAGGAAAATATGGTCAGGGGCTTTTCAGCTAACTCTTTTTCCGTTCCTCGAACCGCAAGCTGCAGATCCTTCAAAATATCAAAACCCTCAATGGTAAAAGCTCCGGTAACCACTGGTTTCTGACAATAAAGAAGGCTGAGAAAAAGCCGGTAGCTATCTGAAATATTCTCGTGCACATCAGCAGGAATCATAGCCGTGCTCTGAGAGGCGATATGATCCAGGCCACTGACGATCTTTGCATATTTAATATAATCTGATGTTTCAGGCTTGCGGATCTTTTTGCCATCATAATCCAGAATATGTAAAGCAGCAGACCCTGGTGTGAAATAGACGTTGTCTCCTGAAAAATCGTGGGTCTCATTCCCCAAAACATCATAGAGTTTAAATGAGCGGGGAACAGTCTCCAATGCCTTTTCCAGGATTTCCTCCGTAAGAAAAACATGATATTTGTCTTTTTCCACCTTAGCACCATGATCGGCAAACAGGGAAATAATGTTCTCGTTGTGAATTTCCACACCAAGTTTATAAAGAATTTCCTTTGCCTCCGAAACTATCCTTTGTATAAGTTCATCGCTCAAGAATCTCAGAACTGGCCTCATTATCTACTCCTTTTAAATTAAGATAAATTATCTCATCTCAAATCAACAATTTAAACTTTTGGCTTGAACACACAAAGCTTATTTTAAGCCATTTGACTACTATTATAGAGCATTTCTAAGTCAATGTCAATAACTCTATCACCTGAAATCTCTGAATCGGAAAGCAGTGGAGATCAGGGGATTGGTCAGGATATCCCCTGAAAAAGCATTTTTAAATTTCTATTTTTATTTTAAGAATTTCAGATACACTATATTCCATAGATAAAAATATAATCATCTCATCTTGGGTTTTTATAAGTATTAAGTGAAACAAATTATTGTTATTCCTGTCTAATAAGTTAAATTGGAATGATATGATGTTCGCCAAATTAAAATCGGAGGTTTTATGTCAGAACCACAATTTTCTTCAAGGTTTTTTTCAGCTGAGAAGATCGCCTTTTTTGTGCTGATCTTTTTGCTATTTGTTTTATTCGCCAACACCCAGGGCAAAGAGTTAAAACAAGAGATGGATGGCTATTTAAAGGCCTGTCATGAGATCTGGAAATTTCACGGTGCGACTCTGGTGGCAAAAAATGGAGAGGTGATATTCAAAAATGGATATGGTATGGCCAATATCGAGCTGGGCGTTCCCAATACACCGGAGATGAAATTTCAAATCGGATCCATCACCAAACAGTTCACAGCCACAGCCATTCTACAACTTCAGGAAAAGGGGCTTCTGAGTTTGGATGATCTTATTACCAAATATTTACACGAATATCCTGAAGAAACCGGTAATAAGATTACCATCCATCATCTTTTATCGCACACCTCCGGGATTCCTAACTATACCGATATGCCAGATATTATGTCTCAGAAGTCGCTTCCAGTAACAGTGGATGAGCTTCTTGCAATCTTTAAAGATAAGCCGCTGGATTTTGAACCAGGAGAAAAGTATAAGTACAGCAACTCGGGTTATGTGGTTCTGGGTGCGATAATTGAGGCTATATCCGGAAAAAGCTATGAGGAGTACATACGAGAAAATATTTTTGAAACACTTAAAATGAGCAATTCAGGATACGATCATCGGGACAGGATAATTAAGAATCGGGCAGCTGGCTACACCCAGGATGAAAAGGGCGAGCTGCGTAACGCTGATTTCGTGCATATGTCTGCTCCCTATGCCGCCGGGGCATTGTACTCCACCGTGGATGATATGCTCATCTGGGATCAGGCTCTTTACACCGAAAAAATCCTGAAAAAAAGCTCTCAGGAGAAAATGTTCACACCTGTTCTGAAGAATTACGGTTACGGCTGGGTTATTGAGGAAAAATATGCCAGACCCCATATCTGGCACAATGGCGGTATAGACGGCTTCCATACCACCTTCGATCGCTGGGTAAGCGATTCTGTTTGCGTTGTGGTATTAAGCAATAACGACAACGCTCCTGTGGAGAATATCGCCAGCGGACTGGCAGCCATAATGTTTGACCAACCCTATGATGTCCCCGTAATCAAGACCCCTATTGAGGTGGACCCAAAAATATTTGCCGACTATGAGGGAGCTTATGAGATTGCAGAAGACGATTATCGTTTTGTTGATATCGAAGATACTGCATTGTACTCCCAGCGTGGCGGAAGTGTACGATTTAGACTATATCCCGAAGCAGAGGACAAATTCTATTTTGAACACGACCACACCGTAACCCTGATCTTTGTGCGAGATCAAAATGGTGAAGTAATCAAACACATCATTCACCAGCAAGGTGAAGATAAACCCGCTGAAAAACTTCAAGGCGAGCAAGCTGAAAAGATTCTAACGGATAGAAAAGCAAAAACACAGGTTGCTGAGGTGGATCCAAAAATCTTCGAACGATATGTCGGAGAGTACCAGCTTGCTCCCGGATTCATACTTACAGTCAGGACAAGAGATAACAGAATCTTCACCCAGGCAACAGGCCAGCAGGAAGCGGAGATATTCCCTCATTCCGAAACCGAATTTTTCCTGAAAGTGGTTGATGCCCAAATTACATTTGTAATAGATGAAAATGGCAGCATAACCAGCCTGATTCTGCATCAGGGTGGTCAGGATATGCCCGCAGAAAAAATCAAATAGTCTTAGTTCATTGTGAAATGAATCTGGACTTTATCTAATATTTCGCTATTTGAAGATGTAATCGACTTTGCTAACTTCTTCTCAAGAATTAGAACATCCTCAGCTATTATAAAATTGTAATATACGTGTGTACCCTAACACTTCGTTCATGATTGTTAATTAGTGAACCTCAGCACATGAGAAGATATCGTAAAAATACCATACTTTGGAGAAAATGGGGTGCTATTTGAGTAGAACTATCTTCTTTGATTCGGAAAATTCACCAGCTTGTATTTTACAGAAATAAATCCCGCTGGAAGCCAGAGCACCCCTTTTGTCTGTGCCATCCCAATAAATAGTTTTATGTCCTTGGGTCTGAAATTCATCAGTTAAAGTTTTGATCTTTTGACCAAGGATATTGTAAATGACTATTCTTACTTCTGTTGGGTGTGACAGAGAATAAGCAATTCTTGTGGAAGAGTTAAAAGGATTGGGCCAGTTCTGGTGTAAAGAAAAAGAAGCAGGCGACAGAGTTTCGTGGCTCTCTACAACATCAGTCGCCTGATCATATTTTATAATTGCTCTTATCAGAGGATCTCCCCAATATGGACCAGGTGGGATAATATTCCACAAACCAAAACCACTACTATCAACATATAAAGTGTAATGATTTGCTTCAATAGTAGAGTCAAAAAGCACAAATGAATCTAATGTTGTTGAGCTAAAACCTATGTAGAAGTCAGAATCAAAGTGAAGCCCATATGATGAAATATCTATAGTTTGCCAATTTGGGTAGAGAATGGTTCTATCGATTTTTAGTTTCAATTTCTCTTGATAGGGAAAACCAGAAGCATCAGACCAAATGCGGAGATAACTGTTTATGCCTGTAGAGTAAAACTGAGTGGTTACAGTTAACAAACTACATGGAGAGTGAGGTGTAAATCTTACAGCATAACTGATGTGAACATCAAAAGGATCTACTGGACCTATATAATCAAAAAAAAAACGCATTTCCGTCATCATATACTAAAGTATCTGTTCCAATACTATAAAAATCACTTATTCCCACTTGGTTAAAAGCATAATTTATAGAGTTAACAATATGGGTGTAATTAAGTGCAGATGAATACAGGTCGTCTGTTGCTTGTAAAAGCCCACGCCTTAAATCTACAAATCTCGATTTTTGGGTTAAATAATAACAGAGGGTTTGATAATAGAGTTGCTCAGTAGTATCCTTTGTAATGGCAGACCCCAGCAGATAGCAAGCTTTATTAGGAATATTCATATTGATATGTACACCACCATTATCATAATCAAAATATCCAGGAAAAAAAACATATTCACTCATATGAGCGGGTGCAGGATTTAATCCACCTTCGTTAGAGTGTGGATCGGACATATCTCTTAAAGCATCTCCAGTAGTTAATGGGGTGAATATATCTTCACCTATTAGCCAGTCCTCTCTATCGATCATCGCAGCCCACATATCTGAAAAGTGTTCATTTAGGGCACCCCATTCTCTCAAATATATTATGTTTGCAGTGCCTTGTGTAACTGCGTGTCCAAACTCGTGTGCTACACAATCCAAGCCCCCTGAGATGGGAGAAAAATTAGTTCCATCTCCATCACCAAAAACCATATATTCCTGTGCAGGTGACCAAAAAGCATTATTCTTAAGATAATCATAGTGCACTACGGCCTCTATTGGAGCACCCTGATCATCCCAACTATTTCTGCTAAAAGTATTGTAAAAATAATCATAGACCTGTCCCATATAATAATGGGCACTTACAGCGGATTTTAGATATTCTGTATCATTGAAATGTCCGTCACTATTTGGGTCTAAAACCCTGAGATCGTTAGCATAGATAGTATCATCTAATCCGTCCCAGGTTGTTATTACCCCATCAAAATTTTCTATTGGAGGACTATACATAGGTTTTGTTGCATCAATCAGAAAAAAAATACCACTTAGGTCATAAGCCTTTAAACTTACCATTTCTCCGTTAACCATAATTCCATCTGCTTCAATAGGGCCATCGAATTTCACATCATTGTATTTAAGTAAAATGTCACCACTTTGCGCATCTATGAAATATATCCAAATATGAAACATATCAGGAATTAGAGTGATCCGCCAGGCAAGATGTGTTGCTCCTTCCCAGGTGAAAATATGAAGTACTGAAGTTGGGTCTTTTATCCAAGAAGCCTGTTTTCCTAATTCATCTTTAGCTATTTGTAAGGCTTCATCTTTTGATACTGAAGGGGCTATATCAATTTGAGGAGTTGGTTCCCATCTACCGTTAATCAGCTTAATAAAGCCATCCTTATCGTAATGAAGTAAAAGTTCAGCACCCCAGACAGGAATTCCCTCATAATATTGGTCAAAGCGGAGGTGAGTGTTTCCAGCTTTATCCATTTTTTCAGATTCCAGCTTCAATTCAGCTTTCGGTTTTTGAAGCAGGAAAAGGTCGTTGTACTCATCGAGAAAATTAAAGGCAAACTCGACTTTTTCATCACCTGCATGCTTACTGAGTTTACCTTTCAGAAAAGTGGGAACTCCATTATCATCATATCGAACCTCAACTTCAGTAGCCAAATCCTTTTTCAATATGATCAAGGTCGAATCTCTTGCAACTATGAGTTTTTCCTTCTCCTGTGTTTGTGGTGTTTTTTGGATGGGTTTTCTCCTGCTCCATCCAAAAGACAAATCAGAGAAGAGAAGTAATATGCAAAAGGAGAGGATTGATAATTTAATTAAACGCATAACAAAATCTCCTTTCTTTGGAGTTTGTTTTCTCTCTATAACTCCTTCCCTATTCTTCTATTCCTATAACATGAACAATATTTATTTGTTCAAAAGATGTCAAGGAAATTTTACTCTCTTTTGGAGATTTTTTATTCCGTTTTGAGAGATTCATTTTTTTGTCTCCTTTTACCTCTATGCAAGATTTTCCCATTAGGGACTTTTCTAAAGAGACATTCCTAAATACCGATAAACTAAGAAAATAGATAAATTCCAACTTCTTAAAAGGAAGGTGTTATGTCGGTATTTTTAGAGGTAATCGAGTGGATGAATCCAAAGGAAAACGAGATGATCTACCGGATTCCGGAAACAGGGTCTGCTGAGATAAAACTGGGTGCCCAGTGTATTGTTCGGGACAGTCAGTCTGCGGTCTTTTTCAGAAATGGTAAAGCCTGCGATGTTCTGGGAACCGGCAGGCATACTTTAACCACCCTGAACCTGCCCGTGCTCACCAAGATTTTAGCCTTGCCCTGGGGATTTAAGTCCCCTTTCAGGGTGGAGGTCTATTTTGTCAATCACAAAATCTTCACCAATCTCAGATGGGGAACCAAAGACCCGGTGGCTTTCAGGGACAGCGAATTAGGTCTGGTACGTCTGCGTGCTTTTGGTGCTTATACTTTCAAGATTGTCGAGCCTTTGCTCTTTTTAAACACCTTAGTGGGAAGAGAAAATGTCTATACCACTGAACAGGTTGAGGATTACTTAAGACAGGTTATGGTTTCCCGGATCAACGACCTTTTCGGAGAGAAATTGGATACTATTCTGGAATTACCCCAGAAATATCAGAAACTGGCAGAAGAGGCTAAAGAGAGAATTAAATCAGAGTTCGGTAAATATGGAATGGAGCTCATCGACTTTTATATCTCCTCCATCACCCCGCCGGACGAGGTGCAGAAGATGATAGACGAGAAATCCGGAATGAAAGCTGTGGGCGATCTGGATAAGTTTTTGAAATTCGAGATGGCCAAAGCATTGGGACAATCAGGTGCAGGGGGCTATGCTCAAGCTGGCGTGGGAATGGGAGCCGGTGTTGGGGTTGGCGTATTAGTGCCCAGTCTTTTATCCAAAGCTATATCCTCAGATCAAAGGGATCTAAAATACGAATCGATCCCCACTATTACCTGTCCCAAATGCGGAGCGGACACACCAGAGCATTCCAGGTTCTGCTACAAATGCGGGCATCAGATGGTGGTGATCAACAAATGTCCCCAATGTGGTAAGGACCTGCCAGCGGAGGCAAATTTCTGCTTGATATGCGGTCACGAATTATCCCAGAAGGTGAAATGTAAAAAGTGTAACACCATCCTCCCTCCGGGAACAAAGTTCTGCTACAACTGCGGAGAAAAAGTGGAATAAAATATGCAGAGACTGAAGGTATCCACCTCCTGCCCTTCCTGTGGTGCGCCCTTCGAATTCTTAGAGGGTGCAAACGTTGCAAAATGTCCTTACTGTGACCTACCCCTTCTTTTTCAATCTCAGAAAAGGATTTTGAGATATTATTTGCAGCCCAAGTTGAAAAAAAGAGAAGTACGTTTTCTGGTCGATAGATTTCGGAAGGTAAAAGGACAGTCTCTATCAAAAAGGATAGATCAGATCAGACTTTTTTATCTCCCCTTCTGGAGGTTCACCGCACAGGCATTCTATACCATAATAAGTAACTCTTTTCCTGATCCTTTTCAGGAGACCTCAGACGATGACATCCTGACCAAAGATTGGGATATAAACTTCACCGCCCACACATCCCACAATTTGGGAATAACCACACTGGGCATAAGATCTAAGTGGCTGGAGTTGAACCTTCTGACCGATAAAAAACTTTTAAAAGATGGAGAGGTCTCAAATCTTGATCTTAATTCTTCTGCTGCAAGACAAAGGGGAATGAAATCGCTTCATCTATACACAGATACAAAAAAGTCATATGAAGACGAGTTGTTTTTGAGGTTAACAGAGGAAAGACTGTCCCTGATCTATTTTCCTTTTTGGGTAGTGAATTTTATTGCTCCTGAAGGGAAATTCTTCCAGACCATAGACGGGATAACCAAAAGGACATTGAAACAAGGTCAGGGTTATTTCGAGTTAAAGCAAGAAAAAAAGAAAGATGCAGAGATTCTACACCCTCTTAAAATCGTCGCTCATCGCTGCCCCAATTGCGGATGGGATTTGCCGGTTACCCCATTTCACGTTGTCTTTCCCTGTGATAACTGTAAAAGGATCTGGGAAATATCCGAAAATGGCTATCAGGAAGTAAAAGGTGAAAAAGCAAAAGCTAAAGACAAACATTCGATCTCTGAATCTAAAACTTTTGAATATTGTCCCTTCTGGGTTTTTGAGATAAGATCAGGGCAAGACAAAAGCCTTTCCATTCAGGATGTGGCAAAGCTATTACCATCTGAGATGGGATTATTTAAAGTCAAGGACAAATCCAAACCATTTCTTTTTTACATTCCCGCTTTCAAGATCAAAAATTTAAATAAGATACCGGACATAAGCTTTGCCTTCACCCGAACCCAGCCAGAACTGGAAAAAGAAACAGATATAAAAGGCAAGCTCAATGGAGTTTTTACCGCAGAAGAGGATGCCAAAAAGTTAGTTGAGCTTTTATGGATTGATCTGATATCCTCAAAACTAAACCTGGATCTAAAAACCTATAAAAACATAAAATGCGAAAAGGGAAAAATCCTCTGGCTCCCCTTTTATCAGGATGGAATATTCACCAGGGATGCAATTATAGAATATGGCTTTCAGAGAATAATGTAACTATTCTAAAACCCTTATCTCCAAAAAATAATAAGAGAACACCCCACCTATCCTTTTCCTTTAATTTAGATAAAGATTTCTTAAACATTAGATGATTCTTTTTTATTCACAATTACTCATCACTTTTTAGTTGACAATGGATTAGTTTTTGCTAAAATACTAAGAACTAAGATCCTTGGTAATGAAAATGATCGGTAAGACTGTTTCACATTATCGAATTTTGGATAAATTGGGCGAAGGTGGGATGGGTGTAGTTTATAAGGCTGAGGACATCAAGCTGGAGCGTCTGGTGGCTTTGAAGTTTTTGCCCCAGCATCTGACCACTGATCCCGTGGAAAAAGAGAGATTTGTGCATGAAGCCAAAGCAGCCTCCGCTTTAAACCATCCTAACATTGCCACCATTTACGAGATAGATGAATTTGAGGGGCAGATGTTTATGGCTATGGAATACGTTGAGGGAAACACTCTAAAACAAACAATAGGAAAAGAGCTCCTTCCCATAAAAGAGGTTTTAGACATTGGAATTCAGATATGCGAAGGGCTGAATATGGCTCATGAGAAGGGGATCGTGCACCGGGATATCAAGTCATCCAATATTATGCTTACCTCCCGGGACCAGGTTAAGATAATGGATTTCGGTTTAGCCAAATTAAAGGGAGCCAAAGAGGGGACTGATACTCGCTCAACCCTGGGCACAGCTGCCTATATGTCACCGGAACAAGCCCAGGGTGAGGAGGTGGACCAGAAATCGGATATCTTTTCCTGTGGTGTGGTTTTATATGAGCTTCTAACAGGACGCTTACCCTTTATGGGCGAACATCAAGCGGCTATCATCTATTCTATAATAAATGAGGAACCTCAATCTGTGGTCCGTTTTAACAATCAGGTTTCAGCCCGGCTGGAGGATATGGTCTTCAAGGCATTAGCCAAAGACAAAAGGGAAAGGTATCAGCACATAGATGATCTTCTGGCGGACTTAAGACGGGAGAAAAAGAGCCTGGAATATGTCAAAACCGATAGGCTTACTCGAGAGGTAGTAACACCGAAACCTAAGAGAAAGCTTCTCCCCTTCTTGGTTCCTGCTTCAATAGTTTTTGTGATTGCTTTGCTTTTGCTGATTCTTAAACCTTTCCAGCTGATTGTAGTCCCTGAAGAGAAAGCAGTTGCAGAAGAGAACACCTTAGCCATAATGTATTTTGAGAATTTGAAGGATAAGGAGGATAAGGATAAAATCGGTGAGATGGTCTCCGAGCTTTTGATCACCGACCTGTCGGAATCTCAATACATGCGGGTGGTATCCAGCCAGAGGCTTTTTGATATTTTCAGGATGATGGGAAAAAAAGCAGCCAAAGTCATAGATAAAACAGTAGCTTCAGAGGTAGCTCAAAAGGCAGGGGCAAAATACATGCTTTTGGGCAAGATATTGTCAACCCAACCGGATTTGATCATCACCTCCCAGCTGGTGGACGTCCAGACCGGAAATGTGACTGCCTCCCAGAGAATATCCGGACCTGATGGTGCAAACATCTTTGCCTTAGTAGACAATCTCTCCGATGAGGTAAAGAAAGACCTGGAACTGCCCACTATGGAACGAAAAGAAGAGGAAAAGTCGGTTGCAGACATAACCACCCATTCGCCTGAAGCGTTAAGGCTTTATCTGGAGGGATACGATCTTTTTAGAAAAATCTATATGAAAGAGGCAGCGGAGAAATTCCAGGAGGCAATCAAAATAGATTCCACCTTTGCCAGTGCCTATCTGAAATTAGCCTTTTGCTATTCCGGCCTTCACGATGAGGTAACAGCAAGGGCATATGTGGAGAAAGCAGCTAAGTTTTCTCACAAAGTGTCGAGAAAAGAGAAATTTTTGATCGATGCTTTTCATCAACTGTTCCAATCGAAATATCAGGAGGCAAGAAAGATCTTGCAAGAGATGGTAAAGCTTTATCCTGACGAGAAGCTGGCTTACGAAAATCTGGCTATGGTAAATCGGCTGATGAAGAATTACCAGGAGGCTATAGCTGGTTACAATAAAGTTATTGAGCTTGACTCTTTGAGCAAAGATGCATACAATACTCTGGCTTACACATATGCTGCAGCCGGTCAGTACGATGAAGCCATCAAATCTATTAATAAATATATCGAATTAGCCCCAGATGAAGCCAACCCTTATGATACCAGGGGAGACATCTATGCTCACCATGCTGAGGTGGATCAAGCCATAGAATCTTATAACAAAGCCTTAGAAATCAAACCTGATTTTGAAGCCAGCATTGAGAAACTGGGGTTGATGTATCTTTACAAAAGAGAGTATGATAAAGCGGAGAGATACCTTTTGAGGTACGGAGAAGTTGGTGGAAAAGGGGACAGATCGTTATCTAGATTAGACCTGGCTCTTATTCCCCTGTCTCAGGGTAAATACGATCTGGCTGTGAATAGATTACAACAGGGTATCACATCCGATGAGCTGGAAATAATGCAATTACAAGAGCTTGAGAAGCATTACTATTTGGCTGAGATCCATATAGAGAGACGGGAATTTGAAAAAGCTCTTGAAAATGGAAGGAAAATGATTGAATTGATCAAAGAGACTTTTCCGGAGAACATCTACTATGTTAAAGCTGGGTACGGAATAATTCTGGTTTTAGCCGGTCAAACAGGTAGCGCGATGAAAATCTCAAATGAAATTAGACAGGAAATAAAAGATAAAACCGAAACCGAGAAATCTCAATTTTATCTATTGGAATACTTGATAAAGTATCACAGAGGAGAAACCAACCAGGCTTTAAAGGGAATGGCTGAGCTGGCAAAAAGGGAGAGAAACGATTTCCAGATAAGATTCTGGCTGGCGAAAATCTATCTAGAAATGGACATGATAGGTGAAGCGGTTAAGGAATTTGAAGAATTAGCTAATTTTAACATACTAAGCAGTGTAAAAAATCCTATCTTCTCCTCCAAGATTCCCTACTTTTTAGGAATCTCTTATGAAAAATCAGGTTGGAATCAGAAAGCAATGGAAAAATATGAAGAATATCTCGAAACGATGAAGGACGCTGACCCGGGAATACCTGAGGTTCAGGATACAAAAGAGAGGGTGGATAAGTTAAAAGTGGAAAGTTAATAGTAGGGGCATATTGCCATACGCCTCTAAAATTTTATGAAATTTGATATTTTTATAGCGGGCAGGTCAGGTTTTTATTAAAACCAGGGTTATATCATCACTTTGAGGTAAACTTCCCTGAAAGGAAAGCACATCATCCACGATCTTCTGGGAGATCTCCTGGGCTGAGTTTCCTTGATTATCTTTGAGAAGCCGCAAAAGCTTTTGCTCCTCAAACATCTCATTTTTTTCGTTGGCCGCCTCGGTTATGCCATCAGTATATAAAAGGATCAGATTACCCGATTTAAGCTCTACAGTTTCCTCTTCATATAGCGAATTGTTAAGCGGGCCCAAAACTATTCCACCCTTTTCCAGTGTTTTTACATTACCATCTTCCTTCAGAAGAAATGGGTAGTTATGTCCGGCATTGGTATAGGTAAAGGTTTTGTCTTGTGTATCCAGAATACCATAAAAAAGGGTAATAAATTTACCCATTTCCATAAAATTGCACATAGTGAAGTTAACCTTAGCAATCGTATCCTTGACACTGTGGTTGGTCAAGGCTTGACCTCGCAAGCAGGCATGAAGATTTGACATCAAAAGGGCTGCCGGGGTTCCTTTTCCGGACACGTCTGCTATGGCTATTCCCAGATGAGAATCATCAATGCGGATGAAGTCATAGTAGTCGCCACCCACCTCTTTAGCCGGGATGGAGTATCCGTAAATCTCAACTCCTTCAATTTCCGGAATCTTCTTGGGTAAAAGGGATTGCTGAATCTGGCGGGCTACTTTCAAATCCTCCTCTAAATCTATTAGCTTACGCTCCTCCTCATAAAGACGGGCACTCTCTATGGTTTGAGCTGATTGAATGGCAATGATCGATAATAGCCTTAAATCCTCCTGAGTGAAATCCACTCCCTTTTTGTTAAATAAAGAGATGTGACCGATCATCTTGTTTTTCACCTTAAGAGGAACCGACAGGATGGATTTGATCTTTCCGGATTCCAGACTTATTCCCGCAAACCGGGCATCTGAGCTGATATCGTTTATCAGAAGGGGCTTTTGGTTTTTGAGCATCCAGCCGGTCAGGCTCATTCCCAGCCTGTAAGGAATGTTGTCCGGCTTTTTGTCCATTACCCGCACAAAGGTCTTAAGCGGTTCGGACTGATCCTCCTTAAGCAGAGTTACCGCACCCTGTTCTACTCCGATGCGGTTGATACATTTTGATACTATAAGCTTGTTGATTTCCTCCACCTTCATCGTGGAGCTGATAGCCACAGCGATTTCATTTAAAGTGGAAAGCTCCTCAACAGCGCTTTTTAATCTAAGGTTCTCCTCTTCCAAATTCCTGCTCATAAGTCCTCCAATTAAACAAATATATATAAAATGAGCCTTTTAGCAAGAAAAAAGTAACTCATAATTAGGATTTTTAAACGAAAAAATCCTTTACCTTGGTGCCATAGCAATACCTACCAGGTGTCTTTGTTACCCTTGGGCTATTTGAAAAACCTGTCCAAGCTCTTTAAAAATTAAGTTGACATTTTTCCCTTCAGCCCTTATATTATTTTTGAAGTTGAAAGATTACCACCCAAGTCTTTGCGTCATGATAGAAAAGGGATGAAAAAGCTACTTCTTATTATCCTAATCTTGACTCACTCGCTCTGCTTTGCTGACATTCATTCTTTGGCACAGCTATACCCGGAGAGGAGAAGATGAAAAAGATATTGGTTTTAATCTTTATTTTTGAATTTTCAGTTTTGAATTTTGCTTTTTCTGATACGCATTATGTGTCTAAGACTGGTTTGGCGACTTATCCTTATACTTCCTGGGAGACTGCGGCGGATTCCATAATGCAGGCCATGACGGCAGCTGATCCAGGCGATACGGTCCTGGTTGGAGCCGGTGATTATTATCCTGATACCACCATTGTGATGAAGGATTCAGTAAGCCTGATCGGTGCAGGTATGGATTCCACAAGGATTCAAGGCAGTCCAAGTTTTGCTATTGTTATCTCATTGGCAAAGGGCTCAATAGTAACAGGATTTCATATAAAGGGAGGAGGGAGTCTTGCAGGTATTCACGGATTTGTGCTCAAAGGAGCAATAGAGACGATTGACAATAATAAGATCACAAATTGTCTTTTTGGAATAGACTTAGGAGATGCTTCAATCATAATTCAAAACAACATAATATCTGACTGTGACGCAGGTGTGGGGATAGCCTACGGTTTCGAGTATCATATTACCAATAACACTTTTTTCAGGAGCAATCCAGCTGTGTTTTTTGGACCTGTTCAGTCATTAGTGATTGTAACCAATAATGTGATCGACGGCACAGACGAACCGGCGGGTGAGGGGCTTGATTTGAGCTTCAACGCTGGTTCAACTTTTTGTGCTAACAACATAGTGTATACAGCTGACACAAAAGTATATGATGGTATATATTTCAGGTCAATCACAGGGGAGATTCGTAATAATACAGCACTCAACTTCAAATGGAATGGTATAGACGCTGCTACATACGGTCACTTATCAGTGGTTAATAACATTACGGTGAAAAATAAAGTTGGTATCATTATTGAAAATCCCTTATATGATATATACGGGACAACTCGTCTCAGACTCTTATATAATGATAGCTGGGGGAATACTGAGGCAGACACGTTCATAGGAAGTGGAGTAATCAGAGATTCCACTGCAGGGAATATCTTTGCTGATCCTATGTTTGCGGATTCGTTCGATTTTCATTTGCAGAAATACTCTCGTTGCATAGATGCAGGAGATCCGAGCTTAAAGGATCCTGATTCCTCTCGCTCAGATATTGGAGGTTACGGAGGACCTCTGGGTCAATCTTATGCATATCTGGATCTGCCTCCCAAAGCACCTGATAGCCTGGAAGCTTCCTTTGACAGCATTGCCATAACCTTGTCCTGGAAAGCAAACACAGAAGCTGATCTTTCTCATTATATAGTTTATAAAGACACATTGTTTAACTTTCAACCGGATACTTTCAAAATAGTGGGTATCTTTTCCAAGGATACTACTTTTTTCCAAGACTATGACTGGGAGCTGGGAAGAACTTATTATTATAAAGTCTCAGCTTATGATTTAACCGGAAATGAGAGCCCTTATTCAGAGGAGCTGGAGATAACAGCTACCGATGTTCCCTTCTCAGATGAGATAAAAGTTGACATCAAAAAACTAAAATTAGCTCAGAACTATCCTAATCCTTTTAATCCCACAACGGTTATCTATTACTATCTGCCCGACATTGGCTATCAGCCAGCGGAGGTGGAGTTGACCATTTACAATGTTTTAGGTTCTAAGGTCAGGACACTGGTAAAAGAAAGGCAACATCCTGGTGAATACCGGGTGATCTGGGATGGAAAGAATGATCAAGGAAAGGATCTTGCGTCCGGAGTTTATTTCTACCAATTGAAAGTCAGTGGGATTCCTTTTGTTGAAGGCAAAAAGATGGTGCTGGTGAGATAACCCATCCGGGTAGCCCAGGTTGTCCTCAACCTGGGTCAAAAAACAGCCCCGCTGGGTAGCTCAGGTTGTCCTCAACCTGAGTGAAGCCAAAAGAAGGTGAGAGTAGAAAGTTGAAAGTAAAGAGTTGAGAGTAAAGAGCAAAAAAACAAAAAGTATAAAGTGTAAAGTAAAGAGTTGAAGGTATAGAGATAAAGATAAACCTTAGACATTGGAGGGTTTGATGGCGGTCAAATTTAAAATCTCATTCCTGCTTTCAGTTCTGGTGTTGATTCTTATTGTGATTTTTCCGTCAGGATTGGGAGCGGAAAAGGAATTCAAGTTTGGCACCTGGACTTACGGATGGAGAGGTTTTTACCCATCTGATGATTCCTTGATGAGTACGTTAAGGTATACACTGAAGTTCAACTACCTCCAGGAAGTCTATGTAGATACACCAAGGTTTGAGGCCATCGAACAATGTAGTCTTAAAGTCGCTTTTCAGGTCTTTGACACCAGTATCGTGGCTCCTGGCCCTTATTACTACTCCTTCACCCACTACAACATATGGGAAGCGGAAGGAAACGACGATTATCCTACTTATCTTCAGCTTACTCATAACCAGGGAAGGGAAGTGAACGATGGGGGTGTTGGCGCCTGGATGGTCAGTTCTGATTCCGGGGACGTAGCTGATACAATACAAAGTGGACCATCTTACGGACAAGATATTAAATTCTTAGGCTGGAAAGGGCCTGGTGATTTTTTCGACTATTTGGTGTCTTTCAGAATGAGGCTGGCAGGAGCAGATCCTGATACAACTGTCAATGACGCTATAGCTGTACTATCAGTAACTCAGAAAGACACTACTTCAGGTTTACACACTGTGGTTACTGACACTCTCTGGGAAAATGACTTCGCGGACACTATCAACTACATCGAAGATACCCTGACCTATAATACTCGGTATTTCTACGACTCATTAGGTATAACAGCTCAAAAAGTGTCTGATATCGAGTTCCGAATCTACTGGTTCGGGAAAAGGGATCTTTATATTGACAAGGTGACTGTTTCTGATGTGGAAGGTCGTGCGTTATTAGGGGGTTTACGTAATGATATAATTAAGGATCACATCTACACTTATTTCCAGAGCAGTCCTTCTCTTGATGCCTGGTACATGAATGAGGAATTGAAGGTGAAGGAGGATATAGACTGCTTTATGCCCTGGAGATATGTGGATTCTCTACTTCATGCTGAAAACCCCAGCAAAACCGGGTTTGCTGCTATGAACGATACTTTCTCAACCAGATATTTCGTAGATCTGGTAAATCCCAAGCAGTTGCATGTGGACATTTACAGGCTCGGGAAGAGGCACAAGAAATGTGAAAATCTGGTGAACGTATCTCATTCCAGCGAAGATTTGTATGAAGATTCACTTAGTCTACAAGAGGCATGGGATGATATTATTCAGAGGTTGGATCAGTTCAGAGAATATGCAGAATCCGATAGTTTGGAGTTTACCACCACTCTTCAGGGTCACTCGCTATATTTGAGAAAGCACGATGATTATATGTATCCACAGGACACTCTGGATTGGGATTGGAACTTGAGGGCACCAACGGGCTATGAGCTTGAGTGCATGACCAATTTAGCTATAGCTCATGGAAGCAAAGGTGTGCTCTACTGGAAATATTCAGACGGTAAAACTTACAAGGATTCAGTTCACATAATTAATGGCAGCGAAACAACAACTGTGTACGATTATCATTACCAGACAATTAATGGTCTCACAGATGAAAACAGCGATTTAACTGAGCGTTGGTACTGGATAAGGGACAAAATTGGCCCTTATATGGAGAAGCTGTGTGAAACTTATTATAATTTGACCTGGATGAGCTGGGTCATCTGATAATGTGGCTTCTATTCAAAATAGCTTCATAAATAATCTTACAAGTCAGGAATTTCCAGATTCGCCTTACATCGAGGTAGCGTTTTTCAATGACAGTGTAGATACTGATTATTTCATGCTGACCAACCGCAGGTGTCTGTCTGAGGAAGACCAGAATGTAACCTCCTATATCAATAAACAGGGTACATTCCTGATTATCGATCCATACAAGCATGATACTACCATCACAGGTTATCTTGAAACAATTCAGTCAATTCCTTTTACAACTCATCTGGAGCCTGGCGAGGGGAAGCTTTTCAAGATGGTTCCCTATTCGGATTCCCTACACGGCTCAGGTGTTCCTATGAAATGGCAGGGTGGACTCATTGTCTCCGGTGACATTACAGTAAATTCCGGAAAAACATTAACCATCTATCGTCCAGCTGAGATAAGTTTCACCAAAAATTTTGACTGCGAAAAATCAGGAGTTGACACTAACCGGTGTGAGATTATAGTCAACGGTTCCCTGAGAATCGATCCCGGTGGTGGAGGTTTGGCTAAGCTCATCCCCACAGGCACCCCCGCATTAGCACCCTGGTACGGCATCAGAGTGGGTAATGATACATATCCCGATGCCAGAATTTTCTTAGACAATGTTGAGATCAAGACAGCTACCTTTCTTGGTGAAACTCCAATTTGTAGAAGC
>CAYURP010000003.1:25528-51218 GCA_964447175.1 uncultured Ignavibacteria bacterium
ATTGTGGCGTGGATTATCAAAGTTCAGCACCATCTGATACCATCAGAAACACTTTCTTTAACTTATGTCACATCTACGGAATCAGGTGCAAAAACGACACCCTTACCATACACGATAATATATTCAAAGGCGTCAATTATGGTATCTATTGCGATAGTAACTCCAGAGCCACAATCTGGGGCAATGAGTTCACCGAAACGGACTATGGGATATATGTGGATAATGCCTACCCTAACCTCGACAATGGGGGACTAAGCCACAATCATTTCTCCCGTCTAAGTTATGGAATATGGGTATATAACTCTGGCCATCGAAGTAATCCACTTACGATAGGATATCAAGATATGGGGGATGGTATAAATCAGAGTTACATATCAAGTGTAGCTGACGATGACACATGTCATATCTATATTAATAACTGTAATCTGGTCGGTGATACAACAGAATGGCTACCTGCTGATACATATATTGGTGTATTTGGCACATCAAATTTTGATTCAAGTATAATCTTTATTACAAGTACTTGTATACATGGATATTATTATGCTGGAGTGCTTGTTGTAGATTCGGCTTGGTTAGATATGGGTAATAAAATTACAACGGGCCATAATTGCGTATTTACTTGTCATAAACCTTGCTGTGTTGAGGATGATACTTCTGATACTTGTGCGTGCGATGTTAGGGAATTCTATACTAATCCTAGGTGGCATCTAGCGAAGGAAAATTGGTGGGGGCAAGATGGCAGAAATCCATGTATAGATGGGAGAATACTGACCTATGATGCATTATCGAATGGACCCCACTCAATAACTAATTGTCCTGAGGACACCGGGTCTGGAGGAGGGTGTCCATTTTTATATGTCTGGGATGGAAAGGAATATATTGAGGATAACAACATTCTGGCTGAATCTGAGAATCTAATTAGGTCTAACCAGGATGTAGTTGACTATTATCTTCTGAAAAGGAAACCAGCTTATGAGAATGGACATTATGAATTGCAGATCCGGGAATTCGAAAGGGAGATATCCTATCTTGACAGAGTGGAACTTCTGATAGTGGATCATCCTAAAGAGACCAATATCGCTGTTTCACCCACAGGGGAAGTATTCACCTACGAGGAGATCATCAAGCCCAAGAGCTGTTTTGATGAACAGGGGAATGATCAGCTGGAGAAAATCAGTTCTGAGGATAAAAACTATTTTGAAAGCGATCGTCCTAGTTACCTGATTCTGGAATTGCCTTCAATTAAATATGAGGGGATATCTGCGCTATTCTCAGGAGGTCCGCCTCCAATAAAAAAGGTAGGACATCCTTCAATAACCTATAATCATTTAAAGATTGAAATCTGGCAAGAAGGTGAATTCTGGGAAGAGATAGCAACCATCCCTCCCCGGGTGAATATCGATCTCTCCATGACTAACCTTTTTCCCTACATACTGTCTGAGAAAGAGGTGAAAATCAAATTGACCTGGAATGACAACTACAAAGCGGATCATATCGGATTCTACCTTTTGAAGGATCGCATAGAAAATGTCAAAAAGCTAAGTCTTTATGAAGCAGGTCACACAGAATCCGGATCGGTTATATCACAACTTACCAGAGAGGATGGAAACCGGGCCGTTCTTAATCCGGGTCAGAAAATCAACTTGACTTTTGCATCAGAGCCAGAACCTGAGAATCTGGAAAGGGACTTTATCCTTGTTGCCAAAGGGCATTATATTACTGATAAGAATTCCGCCTCACAACATTACGATTCAGAAATTCCAGATGAACTGAAGGTCTCCCAGAATTACCCCAATCCGTTTAATCCCACAACGGAGATTCGTTATGACCTGCCCCAAAATGCCTGGGTCAAGCTCACAATTTACAATGTCCTAGGACAGAAGGTAAAAGTCTTGGTTAACGAACATCAGGAGGCGGGTTACAAGGTAATTCACTGGGATGGCACAAACGATAAAGGAGAATATGTATCCACCGGCATCTACTTCTATACACTGCAGGTTGGCACACAGACTGAAACAAAAAAGATGTTGCTTTTACGATGATTCTTGGCATTAAAGAAAGGAGAAGAAAAAATGCTTAAGAAACAATTTTTCGCATCGACTTTGATCGCAGTTCTGGGGATTGCCATTTTATTGATAGGCTTTGCTCAGGCAAATGAGGTTACCATCAAGGTAACAAACGTAGCACTGGTGAAACCCGATAACCTGAGCTTTCCCAACAAGGTTCTTTTGAAGTTCGATCTGCCTTCAGTTCTTGAGGGAAGCAGAATCGACTACGCTAAGCTGCGCTTCAAATCGGAATTTGACTCAACTTTGAAATATATGGGAATTATGGTTCATCCGGTGACTTCAGACTGGACTGCAAACAGTATTCTTTCTGATCAGGACGTGACCTATAATAGAGCCAAGCTCTCATTTATGGCTGTGAAACAGGAAGCTCTTGAAGCTGAGCTGGATATCACCAGGATGGTCAAAGCCTGGGTAAAAGGATCGCTGCCCAATAAAGGGATAATCCTCAGTTCCATGGATAAGCCTGACGAGGCTTTTAACATAACTCCGTTAAATCCTAATATGAAAGCTGAAGTTCAGATATTTTATACCGGACCTGAAGTGAAAAAATAGTGGCTTTTCTTAGCTCTTTCAGCTTTCTGGATTTAATGAACTACAGGGATTCAGAACTTTTATTTATCGTAAGGTATTCTGGTATGGATTAAACAGTTAGTCTGATTACAATTATTGATCACAAGGGGCTGTTCCGCTTCTGAAAAGGTAATTTATCAGGTAGACCACGTCGTTAATAATCACCTCTTCATCACAATTGACATCTCCAGATTCCAAAGGATCAGGCTCTGGTCCATCCTTGAGTATATAATTCAACAAATATACCACATCGGAGATGGTTATCTCCCTGTCCCTGTTACAGTCACCAACGATCCATTCCGGTCCAGTGGCGAAAACCCATATGGGTCCGACCCTTGAGGTATCGTGGTTATCCCAGGCTACAATTTGCCAGTAGTAAATCGTATCGTACATCATTGCTCCTGGATCATAACTGGTGCTGGGATGGTTAGCGCTGACCAGAGGGGGAATGGAATCTGTTCCAAAGTAGACATCATAGGTAACTGTATCATTAACATCTGGATCTCCGCCAGTCCAGCTAAGATCGTTATCAATCCAAACTTTTGTAACTCCATTTTCAGGTACCGGGTTTTGGGGTAGGTAAGGTGGTGAATTAACCCATGTCATTGCCCCTGCCTGGTCAACATAATAGGCTTTAAAGTAACCATAATTCGGAGGATATGAGTAAGCCGGGTGCCATTCGGGGTTGAAAACCGCTGCAATAACCATAACATTATCTTTAGTTATGCTGCCAAAATCATTACCATACCCATCCGTATGTTCATTCCCGTTCCAGGTTGTGGACCACTGCCACCCAGATCCAGCATTCAGCATAATAATCTGATTAAATGCATAGTCCAGGAAAGTAAAATTGTATGGATTTCCCTGAGTATCATTCCAGCCCATGGTGGATGTGATCTCCGTTACAAATACCCGCAAACGCCCCTGATAAAAACTGGTGTCATTATTTTGAACCAGGACGTCAATGCTCATAGTTGCATCTCCCAACCAGGCAGCAAAAGCACTGACATCCAGGTCAACCACGGAGCGGATGCTTCAGCTATCAATGCTTGTCATGTATTTCACCTCATCGCTGGGTGCGCTTCCCGAGCCAATGTCCACTCTGAAGCCTCCATCAAAATAAACAGTGGGATAATCCATGTGGGAATAATCATTCAATAGCCTGTTGGTAGCATTAACGTTCATATCAATTATACAGAAAACTAAAAAATCTCAGAATAGTAGTTATACATCACATTTACTAAGATTGTTTTCTAACCTGGTTTTTCTAACGTTTTTATAGTTGACAAATGCAAAAGAATGATTTTAATAGGAAAAGCTTTGTCATAATTTAGATATATAATTATGAACATTTTATTCCTACCCAAGCTTCTCCCCAGAAAAGACGTGATCGGCGGTCCCATACTGATTCATCATAGAATTAAGAATTTATCCAAATTAGGACATAAAATCTTTCTCATTGCACCGGCATATGATGAGAAAGACAGAAAAGATCAGAGCCTCTCCCCTTTTTGCGAAAAGATATTGCTGGTCGATTCTCAAAGAATTAGAACCAAAGAGGAGATGGATAGACTCTACCAGAAACACAAAAGAGCCCGATTTTTCCTTAAAGGGGATGGTGGATACTTAGAAGAGATTGAGAGGAATTTGAACCTATGGTTAAAAGAGTATAAAATCGACGTGGTTTTAGCAGAATACGCTGTAATGGGGCAATATTTTTTGGACAATCCCGGAATTCCAGAACACACACTCACCGTAATATCAGTTCACGAATGCTATACCCAAGCTGCTAAAATAAGAATGGAAAAGGGTGAAAAGTTAATAGATTTCAATTTAAAAGAACTGGAATCCTATGAATTCGCAATGTATGATAAAGCAAACCTCTTGTTAAGCTTGACCAAAGAGGATAAAGATATTCTATTAAGTTATGACCAAGATTTAGAGAGAAAAATTAAAGTCGTTCCCCACGGTGTGGATACTGAATTCTATCACCCGCCTGAGAAAAGGGATCCCCAGAGCAAACGAATACTCTATTTAGGCAATTATCAGCATTATCCCAACGTAAATGCAGTCCATAATTTTATGAAATTCTGCTGGGAAAAGGTTAAAAAAGAAGTTCCAGATGCTGAATTCTGGGCTGTGGGATTCAATCCTCCTCCAGAGATCACAAAATACAGAAGCGAAAAGGTGATCGTTCAGCAAGGCGGTGAGGACGTGCGAAAATTCTACTGGTCATCAGATATTTTTGTAGCGCCCATAGAGCTGGGCGGAGGTTTCAGGGGAAAGCTTCTGGAGGCGATGTCCACCGGCCTTCCGGTCGTGTCCACCACATTGGGGGTGGCTGGCATTAATCCGGTAATTGGAGAAGAAATGCTGGTAGCTGACAATTATGATGAATTTGCAGAATTGACCATAAAATTGCTCAAGGATAAAAAATTTAGAGATAAGATTGGTAAAAACGCATTGAAATTAGCCCAGCGCTTTGATCATAAAATAGCAGCCAAAAAATTGAAGCGGGTTCTGGAAGATTCTTTTAAAGAAAAATCCAGCTATACTTGAAATATTTTTTATTTAATCTTGTCCTGTTCTATCCTAAAAATCTCTTTATGAGTATTTCTATCTATCAAAATGTATGATAATAATTTTCCACCATATTGAAAGGTTTCAGCCACACCTTCAGCTACTCGTTGATCTAAGATAGTTCCTTTCTCAGAATCGATATCGAAATAAAAAGTCTGAATTTCAGGTGTAATACCTTCGTCTGTGTAATAAGAAACTATACCAGGGGTTAGGTATACTACATTATGTTTGATCTTAAGTCCATGGATATCACTCGGAACATCCTTAATTACAGTCTCTATCCGGCTATCCCATATTTGCTTACCTTTGTTAAAGTTGTCAAGAATCTCTAATTTCTTACCATCACTGGTTTTCAATTTTTTAGTATATAGTACCACAAACTTTCCATTATCAGAAATAGAAGAGGCAAGAATTACTGTAGGAACCTTTTTCATCCAGAGTATTTTCCCTTCATTGTCTACAGAGAGTATATCATGAATATCTCTCATAATTAAATATTTTCCATTCGAGGATGTTGAGAATTCAGGAATGCCCATAGTTAATTCAGAAAACTCCTCTTTATGAATATTCCAAATCACTTCTCCATTTAAAGCATTCAACATTAAACATCCCTGGTAATCCATATAGATTAATTCACTATCTGAAAGAGCGTGAACAAACCACACCTTAAGTCCTGGTGTTTTCCTTATCCATAAAAATTTACCATTTGAATCATAAACCTTGAGCTGGTTATATATATCAGGATTGTCTGATGTATAATAGTATTCAGCAGATGGAGAAGGATCAAGCCATGATTCCAATTTCATATTTATGATCTCCTCTCCCTTGCTGTTGATCACTCTTGTATAAGGCATCCCATCCTTTATGCCCCTTATCCATAACTTTGGATCATCCTCTCCAATTATGTCATAGTACAAGCAAGACTTATCGTGACAGTCTATTGACCACTCGATTGAATCTTTGAAATTGAAAAATTCAATCTTCCTTTTATCACCATCCCCTATCATTATAGCTAAAGCATTGGAAGTGGCTCTGAAATTCACCATTTCACCTTGTATTTCCTCTGACCAGGTGATCTTTGAATTGGGGAATGCCTTTTTGATCAACTCCTGTGCATTTGCTAATTCAGGAATATCTTTTTGAGCATAGCTCACCATAATTAGAATTGCAAAAGATGATATAAAAATCATTAAAAGACCGATAAGAAAGAAAACTCGGCTTTTCATAATAAAACCCTCCACACCAGTTTCACATTTGCTTTAGCCAATACTAATGAAAGTTTGCTGTACCTGCTATAGCAGATGTACCATTAGATACTGGCTATACTCCGTCTCATTTTACTAAAACCTCGGAGATTTCATAAATCTCTTTCTCAGCAGTGTCATTCAGTAAGAAAAAATATGCTGTTTTCTGATCACTCTCTACGAATTCAGCAACGCCCGGTAAGAGGAATTCATTTATTAGTTTTCCTGTACTAGTATCTATTTGATAACAGAAAGTATGCATATCAGACATTATCTCTGTTAGTGCATGATATGGAACAATACCTGGAATCACACTCACCATATCCTTTACAACTGCCAAACCTCCTATACTATTCGTCCAATCTACCTTCTCCGTTTCAACAGATACTCTCCATAATATCTTCCCTTGGTGTAAATTATCCATTAAACACAATTCTTTTCTCGGACTCTTCATTTTCTTCCCGGAATATACGGACACATACCTACCATCATCAGAAATTGCAGCACTAAACACTGTTAGTGGAAAACCTATCTGCCAAAGTATCTCTCCTTCTTTGCTAAAAGACACCAAGCCATCTCCATTGAAAAGAACGAAATATTTATTATTTGATGATGAGATGATATGTAAGAATTTGTAAAAGGATAGTGTACGCCTATATTGATTCCTTGGAATTTTCCAGATCTCTTCCCCGGAAAAAGAATTTAATAAATAACAGCCAGTATTGTCTTCATAAATCAGTTCACTATCGGAAAGTGCTTGAGAAAACCAATCGCCACCCTGATATTCTTCCCTTTCCCATAAGAATGTTCCTCTTGAGTCATATACTTTCAATATATTATATGAATCTTGATTGTCCACAGTATGATAATATCTACCTGTCGGTGAGGACAGAAGCCATGATGTCAAGGTTAAATCAAAAATCTCTTCTCCTTTGGTATCAATTACCTTTGTTTTCGACATCCCGTGTTCGAAACCTCTTATAAGCAACTTGGGTTCATCCCCTTCAACCATATCGTATTGACGGCAGGATCTATTATCACATTCCATTGACCACTCGGTTGTGTCTTTGAAATTGATGAATCTTATATTCCTTTGATCACCATTCACTATCAATATTGCTAAAGCAGTGGGATTGGCTCTGTAATTCAACATCTCACCTTCTATTTGCTTTGACCAGGTGATCTTCGAATTGGGGAATGCCTTTTTTATTAACTCCTGGGCATTAGCCAATTCAGGAACATCTGTTTGAGCATAACTCACCAGAATCAGAATGACAAAAGATAATATAAAAACCATTGAAAGACCGATAAGAAATGAAACTCGGTTTTTCATAATCTAACCCTCCGCACCTGCTTCACATTGCTTAAAAGAAGCCTTCTAATACCTTAATTTAGAAAGCTTTTCTCTTATTTAATTTAATATCAATATTTTTATTTGTCAAGTAAGATTTACATATTTAACCAGATTCTCGAGAGAAGCTTTTCAGAATAGTGTCAATTTCCTCTTAGGAATTTTTATACATACTCTTTAAAAATCTACTTCTTACCCCAGGGTGGAAGTTTTTGTTCCCAGTTTAAAACTTCATATTTTTTACAGATTTCAACCACCTTATCCACAGGTACTGCTTCTAATGTATGTCCGTCTTTTCCTTTTACTGTTGTGGCTTTAAGCACTGAATTGTAAACTGCTTCCTGGATTGCTTCCACAACAGCTAAGAAGAGTGGTGAGAGATGGAAATCATACACGATTTCCACTTCCCTTTTCAGGTCTTTGGGTTCGTGTTGAACTATAAGAGATGGATGTGTGGAAAAAGCGATCACAAAATCTCCGGAGCCGTTACTGCTGAATGATCCAGCCTTTGCCAGACCCAGCACTCCCCTTTTTGCCAATCTGGTGAGCTGTCTTGAACTCAAAGGTGCATCTGTTGCTATTATGATAATGCAGGACCCCTCATCCTCGGATATAAGTTTATCGCTCAGATAGAATTTATTCAGCTCTCTGCCCACAGGTGCACCATTTATCTCCAATATCCCTCCAAAGTTGGTAACTAACAGGACACCGATAGTATATCCGCCCATAGAATCAGGTAATATCCGTGAGGAGGTACCTACACCTCCTTTAAAACCCATGCAGTGAGACCCTGTTCCAGCACCCACTGAGCCCATTTCCACCTCTCCCTCACTCACCTGGTTTATGACTTCAAGAACGTGCTCTTTTTTTATGTGCATTCCTCTTATATCGTTCAGAAAACCATCGTTTATCTCAAAGACTACCGGATTGACAGACCTGACATTTTCATTACCCTTTTGATTCAGAGTATACTCAATTAAACCTTCAGCAACTGCTGGAACGCTCAGGGTATTGGTTATCATAATTGGTGTCTCGATATTACCTATTTCTTCGACCTGAGCCAATCCAGTGGCTTTGCCAAAACCATTCCCAACATAAACTCCAGCCGGGACTTTTCTTTGAAATAGGTTTTCCGAGTGTGGCAGCACAGCGGTTATTCCGGTTCTGATATCATCCCCCTCCCATAAGGTGAAATGACCTACTTTAACTCCTTCTACGTCTGTGATTGCATTTTTCGGACCGGATTTAAGAATCCCCACATCTATTCCCAGTTCTTTTGCAGTGGGTCGGGAGGGATTGATCTGGGCACAAAAGGCTATAAGACCGGGCATAAAAAAAGATATGAAAAAAACTAAAAAGCTTATGGTTTTAAAATCCAGAATTTTCATTTCTTCCTCCTTTCAGGATTAATGCTTAGTATTGGTAAAAACTTTTCTGAGCTTAATGAACGTAATCTTTTATTGCATATGGTTTGATTATTCATTGCTTGATCTTTATAAACCCAGCCATAAAATCACACCAGCGATCATAGCCAAAACAGCTCCCAATAAAAAAGCATACGAAGCTCCCATGGTCTGCCATAAAAATCCGAAAATAAGGCTGGCAGGCAAAGCCGTAAATCCTAAGGTTCCATGAAAAATGCCATAAGCTGTGGCTTTTTTATCCCCTGGAACCAGATCCGCCACAAATGCTCTCATGGTTCCATTGGCAAATCCATAATAAAGACCATAAAAGGCAAAAAGAAGCCAGACCTGAAAGGTCTTGTTGGCCCAAGCAAATCCAAGATAAGTCAGGCTGTAGATCAGAAGGGCAAACAGGATTACTATTTTTCGTCCTGCTCTGTCTGATAGATAACCTGCTGGGATGGAAAAAAGGGTATAAACCAGATTGACCACCAGCCATAAAAGCGGAAGCATCACCAGTCCTACTCCCACATCTTTAGCTCTCAGCATCAAAAATGCATCAGTGGAGTTTCCCAGACTGAAAATCAGGGTGACCAGAAGAAACAGCTTAAACCTCCGATCAAAAGCCGAGAGCTTCAGCTTAAACCGGGTATCATTTAAAGGCATCCCTCTTCTTTTCTCTTTAACTAAAAAAATTAAAACGAAAACAGATAGAATCGCGGGAATTGCGGCTAATAAAAACAGAGTGCGGTAATTGTTTTTCAAAAGAGGTAAAAGCAGGAAAGCCAGAAGAGGACCAACCATTGCTCCAGATGAGTCCATGGCCCGGTGAAGTCCAAAATAAATGCCCTTCCTATCCGGGGCTGAATCTGCAATAAGTGCATCTCTGGGCGAGGTTCTTACGCCTTTACCAAATCTATCCAAAAACCTGATCAGAAGAACATGCCACCCGGCACTGGCAACCGATAGCAAAGGTTTTCCCAAAGCAGACAAAGAATATCCAAAAATAATCAAACCTTTTCTTTTCCCCACTCTATCAGACCAGAATCCTGACACGACCTTTAAAATACTGGAAGTCCCTTCAGCAATCCCTTCGATCAACCCAATAAAAACAAAAGTCACTCCCAGAATTTCAGTCAGGAAAAGTGGCAAAATCGGATAGATCATGTCAGAGGAAACGTCAGTCAGGAAACTGACCAATCCCAAATAAACCACGTTTTTATTCAAACTCGTAATTTTTAGCTTCATCTGGTCGATTAAAACAATTTAGATAATATTTTATCGATTTTATAAGAATTGTCAACAATTTTGCTTGACAATTGAGTATATATACCTATATTTGTGGTTTTAAAGTGAGTGAAATTATGAAGACATATGTACCTAAGATTGATGAAGTAAGCAAAAAATGGTATCTGGTAGATGCCCGGGGTAAAGTACTGGGAAGATTAGCCACCCAGATAGCTAAAACATTGAGAGGCAAAAACAAACCCCAATTCACTCCCCATCTGGATGTAGGTGATTTTGTGGTGGTGATAAATGCGGAAAAGGTGGTTTTAACCGGTAAAAAGGAAAAGACCAAAACCTATTACCATCATACCGGTTATCCCGGAGGATTAAGAGCCGTTTCCTTTTCCGATTACATAAAAACCAAGCCGGAGGAGCTTTTCACCCAGGCGGTCAAAGGAATGTTGCCGCATAATCGGCTGGGAAGGAAAATCTTGTCCAAATTATTTGTTTATAGAGGAGAAAAACATCCCCACCAGGCACAGAAGCCTGAACCCATAAATCTGGGATTAAGGAGGTGAAATATTGGCAACAAAAGTCTTTCAGGGAACTGGAAGAAGAAAAACAGCAGTAGCTCAGGTAAGGTTATCTCCGGGCACTGGCAGAAAAATCGTTAACGGAAAACAATTGCATCAATACCTGGGTCGGGAAAACTTAGTCATCGAGACGGAAAAACCTCTGGATGCAACTAACACAAACGGGAAAATGGATATCATCTGTATAGCCAAAGGAGGCGGCATTGCAGCTCAAGCAGGAGCAATTAAGCTGGGAATAGCCCGAGCCCTGATTAAATTCGATGAAAGCTTCAAAAAAGTCCTGAAAAAAGAGGGACTTTTAACTCGAGATCCCAGAATGGTCGAACGAAAAAAATATGGACAGGTTAAAGCCAGGAAGAGATACCAATACTCAAAGAGATAATCGAGAATAAAAAACGTGTTTAAACCTTAAAACAGAATTAAGTAAACTTCCAAAAAAGGAATTAAATGGAGATAAGTATCAAAGATTTATTGGAAGCTGGAGTTCACTTCGGTCATCAGACCAAAAGATGGAATCCCAAGATGAAAGGGTTCATCTTCACTGATCGAAACGGAATATACATCATAGACTTACAAAAGACCTTAATCTGTTTGGAGAGGGCTTGCCTTAAGGTTAAAGAGGTGGTGGCAAAAGGAGGGCAAGTTTTCTTTGTGGGAACTAAAAAGCAAGCCAAAGACGTAGTTAAAGAAGAAGCCAAAAGATGTGGAATGCCCCATGTGACTGAGCGCTGGCTGGGAGGAATGTTAACCAACTTCCATACCATCCGGCTGAATATAAAAAGGTTAAAGGATCTGGAGAAGATGAAAGAGGATGGAACCTACCAGAAGCTCACCAAAAAAGAAGCCTTGAAACTGGAGAGGTTGAGAGAGAAATTGGAGAAAGCCATAGGGGGAATAAAAGATGTTACCCGGCACCCGGGATTGATCTATGCGGTCGATGCCAAAAAGGAAAGGATCGCAGTTGCAGAGGCAAATAAACTGGGAATTCCGGTGGTGGCTATAATAGATACCAACTCGGACCCCGATCCAATAGATTTTCCTATTGCAGGCAACGATGATGCCATAAAGTCGATCAAGGTAATCACCCATCAAATTACCAATGCCGTACTGGAGGCTCAAAAGAAAACCCTGGAGAAAGAAGAAGTAGCTACAAAAACCAGTTAATCAAAAGAACAAAGGATTAAAAATGGTGGAGATAACTGCAGAGCTGGTTAAGAAATTGAGGGAGAGAACCGGAGCGGGAATGATGGACTGCAAAAAAGCTCTGGAGAAATCAGATGGGGATATGGATAAAGCCATAGATGTCCTTCGGGAAAAAGGGATGGCATCTGCAGCCAAAAGAAGTAGCCGGGTAGCTAACGAGGGAATCATTTATTCCTACATCCATCCCGGAGATAGACTGGGAGTAATGCTGGAATTAAACTGTGAAACGGATTTCGTTGCCCGGACCGATGATTTCAAAACTCTGGCTAAAGATGTATCCATGCAGATCGCAGCCACCAACCCCCTGGTGATCTCTCGTGAGGATCTGAAAGAGGAATTGATTCAGAAGGAAAAGGATATATATAAAGCTCAAGCCAAATCACAAAACAAGCCAGAAAAGGTAACAGATAAAATAGTCGAAGGTAAACTGGAAAAGTACTTTCAGGAAGTGTGTTTGCTGGAGCAGCTTTTTATCAAGGACGAACACAAAACCGTTCAAGAGAGAATCACAGAAACCATAGCAAAATTAGGTGAGAATATTTCTGTGAAGAGGTTCGCTCGCTTTAGAGTGGGAGAATGACCTTCTGAATTGATCCCCGTGAAAGATACCGATTCTCTTTGAAATCATTTCAAAGAATTAAAATGAGGAGACCTGCATATAACCGCATCCTTTTAAAAATCTCAGGGGAGGTGCTGTGGGGGAAAAAGGGCTCGGGCATTGATCCTGAAATGGCCTCCTCCATTGCTCACCAGATTAAAGATATTCACCGGATGGGAGTCCAGGTGGGCATTATGGTGGGTGGGGGGAACATCTTCAGAGGATGGAGTGCTGAAAAGATCGGCATGGACCGGGTTTCAGCCGATTATATGGGGATGTTAGCCACGGTGATAAACGCTTTAGCTTTGCAGGATGCCCTGGAGAAAAAAAATCTTTTCACCCGGGTAATGACCGCCATCCATATGGAGAAGGTGGCCGAGCCCTTTATAAGGCGTCGGGCAGTAAGGCATTTAGAAAAGAAGCGAATCATCATTTTAGCCGGTGGAACCGGAAATCCCTACTTTACCACAGATACTGCCGCAGCCCTGAGAGCCATTGAGATAGAAGCCCAGGTGATAATGAAAGGCACTAAAGTGGATGGAGTCTACTCTGATGATCCCAAGAAAAATTCCCGAGCTAAAATGTTCAAATCCCTTACTTATCTTGAGGTTTTGAATAAACAGCTGAAAGTTATGGATAGCACTGCCATCTCTTTATGCATGGACAATCAGCTTCCCATCATCGTTTTCAACCTGCAAAAGGAAGGGAATCTGAGGAAAATAATGCAAGGTAAAAAAATCGGAACACTAATTAAAGCAAAATAAGGAAAAGTTTATTTCCTGACCTTAACTATGCAAGTTAAAACATAAACAGAGGGGTTGAAATGGAAATAAAGAAACTTTACACCGACACCGAGGATCGGATGCAGAAGACAATTGATGCTATCCAGCGAGAGCTGGCCAGCATCAGGACTGGAAGAGCTAGTACCTCTCTGGTGGAGGGGATAAAGGTGGATTACTACGGAACCCTGACCCCCTTATCCCAGGTAGCCAGCGTAGCCATTCCCGATCCAAAGCTTTTAGTGATTCAACCCTGGGAAAAAAAGTTAATCCCGGAAATCACCAAGGCCATCCAGAAATCAAACCTGGGGTTAAATCCTTTACCTGACGCCAATGTGATAAGGTTACCCATACCTCCATTAACCGAGGAGAGGAGAAAGGATCTGGTGAAGCTGGTAAAGAAGATCTCCGAGGAGGGCAAGATCGCACTGCGGAATATTCGCCGGGAAGCCAACGATCAGACTAAAAAAGCAGAAAAGGAAAAGAAGGTCTCAGAGGACGATTCCAGAAAAGCCCAGGAGAAAATTCAGGAGATAACGGATAAGTACATCGAGTCCATAGACAATTCGGTGAAGAAAAAAGAAGAAGAGATGATGGAGGTTTAAAGAGATAAGAGTTAAGAGTAGAGAGTAAAGAGCTGCAAAAGACTGGGCTTTTTGTTGATAGGGTGAGCATTTTTGAGCGAAGATGTTGAAAGATTAAAACAGACCATTTTAAAAAGAGGGAAGCTGCCTCTTCACGTCGCTATTATAATGGACGGGAACGGCAGGTGGGCGAAAAAAAGGGGATTGCCCAGGATAGCTGGGCACCAGGCTGGTGTGAAGGCGGTTAAAAGGATCGTCAGGGTAGCAAGCGAGATAGGGATTAAATATCTAACCCTTTATACTTTTTCCACTGAGAACTGGAAAAGACCCAAGGAGGAGGTCTCCGCTATTATGAAACTTCTGGAACAGACCACACGACGTGAAATTGATGAGCTGGACAAAAGCAACGTAAAATTAATCACCACCGGCAGAATCGAGGAACTCTCCCCCAAAAGGAGAAACATTTTGGAAAAAGCCACCCAGAAAACTAAAGACAATACCGGATTAACTTTAAATCTGGCTTTAAGCTACAGCGGAAGAATCGAGATATTGGATGCTGTAAAAAAACTGGCCCAGGACGTAGAACAAGGAAAACTTGAAATCAAAAATATAGATGAAAACCTCTTTTCAAAATACCTGTATACAAAGGATCTACCGGATCCGGATCTTCTGATAAGAACCTCAGGCGAGATGCGACTCTCTAATTTCCTTTTGTGGCAAACCTCATATACCGAGCTTTATATAACCCAGGTCCTCTGGCCCGACTTCTCAATAGAAAATTTCTACAAGGCAATATTAAATTATCAGGAAAGGGAGAGAAGATTCGGCAGGGTGAATTGAAAAACAGGAAAATCTTATTGAATGAAAAGTAACCTCCTCACCAGGGTTTTAGTCGCACTCCTTTTTGGCCCGCCTCTGCTTGTTCTCTCCTATTTAGGCAAGGTTTACTTTTTAATCCTGGTGTTGTTTTTGATCCTTTTGGGTCTCTGGGAATTGAGTGACATCCTTAAACTGAAGGGAGTAAACCTTCCCCGAATACCCCTTCTGGTATTAGGCTTGATTATCGGGGCAGCAAGCTATTTCCCTTGTAAGGAAAATCTTCTATTAATTATCATTTCCTCTTTGCTTTATATGGGCTTTTTTCAAATAATAACTCAGGGACCCAGCAAGGTACTTACCAATCTGAGCAGCTTTATGTTCAGCTTGATCTATGTTCCTGTTCTTTTCTCCTTTCTGGTTCTGATAAGGGAGTTGCCCAAAGTGGCAAACTTAGACTACCAAGTGGGAGGACTTTGGATCATCTTTATTCTTTTTTGTGTCTGGCTTTCTGACACGTTAGCCTATTTTATCGGAGCTCCTCTGGGTAGGCATAAACTCTGTCCCCGGATATCACCCCAAAAATCTGTGGAAGGTTTTTTTGCTGGGCTCTCTGGATCGGTTATAGCTGCAATAATAAGTCATTATACCTTTCTCAATTTCGTCTCCCTGGCTCATCTACTCATTTTATCCATCATAATTGGAATAGTGGGACTGGCAGGTGATCTGGTGGAGTCAAGCTTCAAGCGGGAGGTTAATTTAAAGGACTCATCCAATATATTACCCGGACATGGTGGAATTTTGGACAGATTCGATAGCCTCCTTTTTGTAGCAGCACCGATCTATTTCTATCTCAAATTTATTATTTATAGATAGTTTTTGAGGTGTGTGAGCTTTGCTCCTGTAGATTACTATGACCTCCTTAATGAAATATCTGGATTACCTGTTTTTAACCCGACCGGTTCTCATGCCTCCGGTTTGGACCATACTCCTTTTAGGATATCACCGGGCTTCCCCCTTTTCCACTTATGATTACTCGTTGGCTCTGGTATTCCTTTTGATGTCCTTTTCCACCGGAGCTGTATATATACTTAACCAGATCCACGATATAGAATCCGACAGGATAAACAAAAAACTTTTCTTTTTAGCTGAAGGTTATATATCCCTTAAAAACGCCTGGGTGGAAATAGTCATTCTGATCTTGACCGGAATAATCGGAGCATTTATGGTCTCGTTTCAATTGGGGATTCTATTCATTATTGGTTTTCTTTTCGGCTTTCTCTACTCCACACCTCCCTTTTCACTGAAAAACAGACACATCTGGGGGCTTCTGGCTAATGCTTCAGGACATGGTAGTTTAACTTTCTTAATTGGCTGGTGTATTACCGCGAATCTATCCCTGAAAGCTTTTCTCTTTTCATTACCTTACTTTTTTGCAGTAGCCGCGGTATATCTTGACACTACGCTTCCCGATATCCAGGGGGATATAAAAGTAAAAAAGATCACCTTGGGAGTAAAATTAGGGATTCCCCAGGCTACCTGGCTTTCAGTGGTTTTTATTTTATCTTCCCTTTTTCTGGCTTTGATTGTGAAGGATCGGGCCTTTACAGTTGCGGGTGTTTTATGTTTTCCCTTTTTTCTTTCTGCTGCCTTGACAAAAAAAACAAAACAGGTTATACTATCCAACAAAATGGCGGTTTTGTTTTTAACCTTAGCGGCGGCATTTTTTTATCCCTGGTATTTTATCATCCTGTTCTTTGGGTTTCTGGGTACCAGGGTATACTATCGGACAAGGTTTAATATGACATATCCTACAATCTTTTGAAGAGAGGGAAAAAATGAGAAAAGGAATTTTTTACCTTGTAATCCCCATTATTTTAATTAACTGCTCAGCCTATCCCATTTATCGTCCACCCGGGCAAATCCCGCCAAGAGGAAAACCTGTGCCGACAAGCCAAAAAACTAAAATAAATAAAGATAAAATGGATGACATAATCAATTCCTATCTGGGAACTCCCTACAGGGAAAATGGGACATCCCGTCTGGGGATCGACTGTTCCGGATTAGTCCGGGAGGTTTATCGCAGATATTCCGGCATAAATCTTCCTCACGATACCAAAAAGCTTTATACTTTGGTTAAAGATGTCAAAAAGAGAAACTTACTTTACGGAGATTTAGTATTCTTCGCTTTAGATTCTAAAGAAGTATCTCATGTAGGCATATACCTGGGGGAGGGACAATTCGTCCATACCTCAAGCTCTCAAGGGGTAATTATCTCCTCGCTTAACGAAGATTACTATAGAAAAAACTATGTCGGGGCTCGCCGGGTCATACCGTAATTTAAAGCCCAGCTTATATCGAGCTCTGACAATCCACTCCGGTTACAAGTTGAAACAAACAAACATTTTTATATCTGGAAAAGACGTAGTATATTATTAAAGATATGACGCGTGTTCTCCTGTGGTTTTCAAAAGGAAAATCGGATGGATTTAAAAGCTAAACTCAAATCTTTGCCCGAAAAGCCCGGGGTTTATATGATGAAGGACTCCCAGGGGAAAATCATATATGTGGGCAAAGCCAAATCTCTAAAAAACAGGGTCAGATCTTATTTCCAGGATACCCTGCCACCCGATCCCAAGCAAAAGGCTCTGATAAAAAAGATCACCGATTTCGATCTTCTGGTAGCTGATTCGGAGATGGAAGCCCTGATTCTGGAATCGAACCTGATCAAAGAATATAAACCCAGATATAACGTCAATCTCAAGGATGATAAAAGATATCCTTATCTAAAGGTTACAACAGGCGAGGATTTCCCCAGAATTTTGGTGGTGAGAAGAGTCAAAAAGGATCAAGCCAAATACTTTGGACCTTATACTAACGTTCGGGGAATGCGTCAGACCTTAAGACTTTTAAGAAAGATCTTTCCTGTCAGATCCTGTAATTTCGTACTTCCCTCGAAAAAGAAACACAGGCTCTGTCTGGATTATCACATTAAAAGATGTCCCGGTCCCTGTGAGGGATTGGTGCAAAAAGATGAATACCAGGAAATGATAAAGGATGTTTGTCTTTTCCTTTCAGGAAAAAATACAGCTCTTATAAAAGAACTTAAAAGGAAAATGGAAAAGGCAGCTAAAGTTGAAAGGTATGAGGAGGCAGCCCGGATCAGAGATCAAATAACCTCCCTGGAATCTGTGATGCAGAGGCAGAAGGTGGTGGAGACAGAGGGTAAAGATAGGGATATAATTGCCCTTTCTCAGGAGGGAAAAGACATCTCCGTTACGACCCTGCAGATCAGGGATGGGGTTATGATCGGGCACCAAAACTTCCATCTGGTTGTTTCAACCAAAACCAACCCGGGGGAGATCCTCTCTAATTTCCTAAGAAGATATTACATGCATTCCCCCCTCATACCCCAGCAGATAATCTTACCTTCTGATCCTGACGACTCGGAGATGATACAAAAATGGTTAAAACAAATAAGGGGTGGAAAAGTTGAATTTTTAACTCCCCAAAAAGGAAAAAAATACAAACTTCTGGAGATGGCTGAGAGGAACTCAAAGCTTCTTTTAGATGAGCTTATACTCCAGAAAAAGGAAAGAAAAAAGAAAGTTTCGGAGTCTGTCCTGATATTGCAAAAGGACCTCTATCTGGAAAAGGCTCCCAGTGAAATAGCCGGAATCGACATATCCAATATAGGAGGCAAAGATGCGGTGGGAAGCCTGGTTTACTTCTCGGATGGAAAACCCAGAAAATCAGAATACAGGAAGTTCAAAATCAAAACCGTCTTAAGGCAGGATGATTTCGCCATGATATCCGAGGTGGTCAAAAGATATTTTGGCTCCCTGATTGAGAAGAAAAAAAGCTTTCCGGATCTGGTCTTAATCGATGGAGGTAAAGGACAGCTTTCCCTTGCTTTGCGGGGATTGGATGCATTAGGTATAAGAAATCAAAAGATAATGGCTTTAGCCAAAAGGATAGATGAGATATTTTTGCCCGGAAAACCCGAAGCCTTGATGATCAAAAAGGATTCTCCCTCTTTGAAACTATTAAAAAGGATCAGGGACGAGGCACATCGCTTTGCCATATCCTATCATAAACTTTTAAGAAAGAAAAGAACGGTAGCATCAGAGTTGGATAAGATAGCGGGTGTGGGAGAGAAAAGAAGAAAATCATTGCTCACGAAATTTGGTTCAGTCAAAAGAATTACGGAGGCAACCTTAGAGGATCTAATGCAGACTGATAGCATAACTAAAAAAACTGCACAAGAAATCTATAAATACTTTCACCCTTAAAAGATATTATCATTTAAATCAACCCTTAACCAGGTAGTGGAGGCAGAAATGAAAGTGTACTACACGGTGATCAATTCCCCTGTAGGCAAACTTTATGCAGCTAAAACAGCTAAAGGGATTAGTTTTATTTCTTTTAGTCGAAAAGAGTGGGAGGGATATTTAAGGGATCTAAAAAGGGATGATAAAATAGAAATTCACAAAAACGATGTTGAGTTTTTCCCTTTAAAAAAGGCTTTAAAAAGATATTTCTCAGGAAAGGAAATGAACTTTTCCTTTCCTTTTGATATTTTCTGGGGCACACCTTTTCAGAGAAATGTCTGGAACGAAATGCGAAAAATTCCTTATGGCCAGACCAGATCGTACAAATGGCTGGCTAAAAAAACAGGCAATCCTAAAAAAGCAAGAGCAGTGGGGCAGGCTTGCGGATCAAATCCCCTGTCCATCCTTATCCCCTGTCACCGTGTGCTAAGAGAGGACGGTGGATTAGGCGGCTTCGCTGGAGGTCTGCACATAAAAAGAAAACTTTTAAAACTTGAATCCAAAAGATAAACTGGAAAAAAAACTATGCTGAAAAATGCTTCATTCTGGGAAAAAAGAGAGGATGGGAAAATAAAGTGTGAACTTTGTCCGGTAGGATGTGTTATCGCTGAGGGTAAAATTGGAGTTTGTATGGGTCGGCAGAATACAAATGGAGTTCTATATGCCATAAACTATGGTAATGCGGTTTCCATTGCCATTGATCCCATCGAAAAAAAGCCTCTCTATCATTTCCACCCGGGTACAACAATTTTGTCCACCGGCCCCAACGGATGCAATCTCAAATGCGAAAACTGCCAGAACTGGAGCATCTCCCAGATGAAATCGCCCACAGAATTCATCTCCCCTGAAAATATGGTGGATTTGGCTCTGAAATATAAATCACTGGGCATAGCTTATACCTACACTGAGCCGGTGATCTGGTTTGAATATATCGTTGATACTGCAAAGATGGCAAAAGAAAAGAGCCTGAAAAACGTGCTGGTAACCAATGGCTATATCTGTGAAAAACCTTTAATCCAGCTTCTGCCCCTAATCGATGCTTTCAATGTAGATGTTAAATCAATGGAGGATGACTTCTACAGGAAAATCTGCAAGGGCAAAGTTGGACCTGTTATAAGGACAGTGGAGTTGGCAGTTAAAAACGGTACTCACGTTGAGATCACCAACCTTATCATACCTACGCTTAACGATTCTGAGGAACAGATCCGGAAGCTTGTAAATTGGGTTGCAGGATTAGATGACCGTATCCCCCTTCATTTCTCCCGGTATTTCCCGGCATACAAAACCGAGCTCCCCCCTACCCCAATATCCACACTCAAAAAAGTTTATGATTTAGCCAAAGAAAAACTTAAACACGTCTACGTAGGGAATGCATACATTGAAGGTACCTCCAACACGTACTGCCCCTCCTGTTCTAATGTCTTAATATCCCGGGAAGGATATTACACTCAGATAAAAGGAATAAAAGACCGCAAGTGCTCATCCTGCGGTGTAGATGTTGATCTGATTTTGTGAAGAACCTTACCCCTTCCCTCTCCTTCAAAGGAAAGTGTTAGAGAAAGGTTGTTTTTACCTCAAGATTTATAAAAAAATACTTGACAAATATTGTGCACCGCACTATATTTCAATAAGAAATAGTCGATAAAATATGTAGGGACAGACCTTCAGGTCTGTCCGTAAAGAGATACATATATGCGCATAATCAAAAGATATAAGAATAGAAGGTTATACGATACTCAAGAGAAAAAGACCATAAAGCTTGAGCACCTGGTGGAATTGGTTAAGGATAATGTGGAATTCAAGGTCATCGATAACACCACCGAAAAGGACATCACCTTCTCCACATTAGGTCAGATCCTATCCCAGGAGATGAAGGAATGGAAGAATTCAGCTAAGATAATAAAAGAGCTTATCTTAACAGGAGGTGAAGCCACAGTGGATGTTTTCAAAAAAACACTTTTAGCCGGGTTAGGCCTTTTCGATCTAACCAGGGAAAAGGCAGAAAAAATCGTAGACGATCTGGTCAAAAGAGGAGAGCTGGCCAAAGGAGAGAAAGCTGCTGCAGTAAAGGAGCTTCTAAAAGGGCATGATGAGAGAATGAAAAAACTGAAAGAGAAAATCGACGAGCAAGTGGAGAAAGTCACTAAAAAGATCAAAGGAGTCGAAAAAAAGGATTTTGAGGAATTATCCCAGCGTCTGGAAGATTTAGCCAAAGCAGTTGAGAAACTTGAGCAGAAATTAGGAAAATAAGATGACGCAAAAGCTTAGATAGCCGGGTCATAGGATATTTTATTGAATTTTAAAATTCTGGATTAAAGGTTAATAAGGATTTCCCCTGGTTTGAATCTATATTCGAAAATTTCCTCAAGGGAAAGGCTAAAGATTTATTCTATACTATCGACTTGAAAAAAAACAAGATTTTACTTGACAATTTAATGTTTAAAGATTATTATATTTGCGCAAGAAAGTTATAGTAAGTTTTCATCAGGATTGATTTTTTCAACCATGAAAGCTTAGAGTCTCGGCTTTGGTGGTTTTTTTATTTTGAACGAAAGGTGGTGATTAAGTAAGTGCAAGGCAAGGTGAAGTGGTTTAATGATTCCAAAGGTTACGGTTTCATTACACCGGATGATGGCAGCAAGGATGTATTTGTTCATTTTTCAGCAATCCAGTCAGAAGGTTACAAAGCTCTCCACGAGGGTGATGAAGTCACTTTTGATGTGCAGGAAACGGACAAAGGACGACAGGCAGTTAATGTCGCCAAAGTATAGATGAAGGACAAAGTAAATTCTTGCTAGAACAGAGATTTATTTTTTTAAATCTCTGGTATTAAAGATTTGGGTCGGGTTTTCAAACCCGATCCTTTCTTTTTCAGATCGGTAAGGCAAGGTGCCTGACCTACGAAGACACATTTACCGACATTACCGTAGGGCGGGCTCCCAGCCTGCCAATAATGAACGTCAGGGATAAATCCGGAGGCTGTTGTTGGGATTGGAGAGTGAAGCTTCAGCTTCACTCTGGAATCCGGTAGAAGATCAGGTCAACCTGAAGGTTGACACTCCAATTATATCTGAATCCCACCTTGAGGGCAAGGTGGGGCTACGGATCGGAATGATTACAGGCGATGACAGAGCATTGCCCCTACATTTTTCAGGGAATTTTGAACGTAGGGGCCGACCTCCGTGTCGGCCCGGGATTGTGGAGTGTAACAATTTATTGTTGCAATTGCAAAAACAAGTTTTTGCACTCCTTTTAACACGGTAACACAGGTTGTCCCAACCTGTATTACTGAAAAAAGGACGGGAAAATGTAGTGGAGGTTTATAGACCTCCATTCGGGGCGCGGTAATGGGAGGAATGGAAAGCTAAAACTTTCATACGTTGGTGGTGGAATTGGATTTCCACCACCATTCGCAATTTTGGTTGAACAATTCCAATTGTTCAACCAACGAAGAAGTCTTTTGTGGTTACCTTATTTATGAGGCTTCTTTTTAGCTTGATGAATCGAGCAACTATAAACCTGTTACAATTTTGAGAAAAAGGTCTGAGCTATTAAACCGGCCAGAGGTGGAAAAACCAGAGTGGATGCAAATCTAATCAGGGCAAATTTAGGACTGATCAAACTTATCTCATAGGGCAACCTCCCCACTGCCCATAAAGACCAGGCAGTAACAAAGGCTACCACTGTTCCGATCCCGGCACCTGCCTGCCAGATTGAAGCCACTATGGGGAAAGAAACATATGGCCCACCCGGGGTTAATCCTCCAGCTATACAGCCGATCAGAATCCCCTTGAATCCAGATTCTGCCCCCAGATATTTTATTATAAATTCTCTGGGAATTAATACCTGAACCATTCCTGCGATGACGAAAGCGAATACAAGAATCGGCAGAATACCTAAGAACATCTCCCCGCCAACTTTAAGTCCTGTTAGGTGAAGATTCTCTCCCATAAAATAAGCAACTATCAGGGTGGTTAAGGCTATAATTCCCATTATTAGTGTGGCTGTGTTCATCTAATCCTCCAATTTATTCTTTTTCTGAGTTATATCTTTGTAAACTTCAGGGTTTCTTGTCTCAAAGATTTTGAACTCCTCCCTTTTTCTTCTTATCAGATCTAGATCCACTTCTGCCAATATCAATTCAGGTTCATACCCGGCCTCAGCATAGACCTGAGCCATCATCCTCTCCCCTGGCCCGAATATCCTGGAATGGGCAGCTAATCTCATCTTTCCTGCTTCAGGAAGTTCTACCGTTCCACAGCTTACAATTTCCACAAAAAATATCTGATTCTCGCCTGACCTGACCTTACCTAAATTCCTCCTGTCCTCGGGAACACCAGTTTCTCCTCCCCAGTCCTCAACCCAGGTAGGGCAGAAAACGATCTCAGCTCCCTTCAGAGCTAATATTCTGCAAGCTTCAGGATACCAGGAATCCCAACAGATGATCAAACCAACTCTGCCCACGTCTGAATCAACAACCGCCCAATCCTTGCCCGGGGTAACATAGGGCTGCTCCGGAATCCAGAGATGTATTTTGGAATATTTCCCTAATATTTTCCCTTCCCTATTAACAAAGCAACAGGTATTATAGATCAAGTCTCCTCTTTTCTCCCTGATCGTCCCTCCCACGATATTGATCTTGTATTGTTTTGCTTTTTCACAGAGAAAATCAGTGGTGGGACCTGGTATCTCCTCATTTCTTTCGATAGGAACATTGGTGGAGAAAAATTCAGGAAGACCTACAATATCCACACCTTGTAAGGTAGCTTCTTTTAACATTTCGTCTGCCCTTTTCAGATTTCCTTGATAGTCCCCTGAGATCATCTCCATCTGAGCAGCTGCGATCTTTACTTTTCTTTTCATCTTGTTTTTACTCCTTGAGCATTCTTAGAATCTCTATATGTCAGAAAAATATTATTCTCAAAAGTAAAATTCTTGAAATTTTAAAAGAGCTTCTATGAGAAAATCTGTGAGATTTAACGTAAAGGTCTATGCTCCCTGGAGAAGTAGTCTTTTATCAATTTGACTCCTATACCGCTCAATCCCACAATGCCTATCAGGTTGGGAAAAGCCATTAATCCGTTGGTGATATCAGATAAACGCCAGACAAAATCTATCTTCACAATGGCACTCAGGGGGATACAAAAGATAAAGATCCAGCGATAGGGCATCACCGCTTTTGAGCCCAGTATGTACTCCGTGCATCTATCCCCATAATATGACCAGCTAATCATGGTTGAAAATGCAAAAAAGACTAAACCGAAGGTAACGATCCATTTTCCGATACCTGGTAAGCCTATGTCAAAGGCATAGGAACTCAAAGGTGAACTGGTCAGGCCGGAGGTCCAGGAACCTGTTATAATAATAACCAGGGCGGTCATGGTGCAGATGATCAGCGTGTCGAAAAAAGGCCCCAGCATGGCTACCAACCCCTCCCTTGCCGGTTCTTTGGTCTTGGCAGCGGAGTGAGCAATGGAAGCCGATCCCAGGCCAGCCTCGTTGGAGAAAAGACCTCTCACAACCCCGAAGCGCATGGTCTGAGTCACCGTAGCACCAACAAATCCTCCTGCAGCAGCGGTCGGAGTAAAGACGTGTTTGAATATCAATCCGAAAGCCTGAGGAATTTTATCGATGTTGGTGATAAGAATAATCATAGCACCCCCTATGTAAAGCACGCACATAAAGGGAACAATTCTAGAGGCGACCTTGCCAATCCTTCTGATCCCACCAATGATCACCAGAGCCACCAAAAAGGCAATTACTCCTCCGGTAACGTAGGTGGGAATTCCCAAGTTCTCGTCCAGAGGCTTAGCCACGGAATTTGCCTGAACCATATCCCCGATGCCAAAAGAAGCAATTGCCCCAAAAAGGGCAAACAAAAATCCCAGCCATTTCAAACCCAGTCCTTTTTCCAGATAATACATAGGTCCACCGGATGCAGAGCCATCTTCATGCAGGACCCTGAAGCGCAAGCCCAACATGGCTGATGCAAATTTGTTCACCATTCCCAGAACACCGGTAACCCAGTACCAGAAAATTGCAGCTGGTCCTCCGGCAGCAATGGCAGTCGCCACACCTGCGATGTTACCTGTTCCAATGGTAGCGGATAGGGCAGCCGAAAGTGCCTGAAAATGGGTAATATCACCAGCATCCTTGGGATCGTCGTATCTGCCCGAGATCAGTCCCATTCCATGCCCGAATTTTCTGATCTGGATGAACCTGTATCTAATTGTGAGAAATATCCCGGTAGCTAAAAGAACAACAACCAGCGGAAGCCCCCCGACATAAGATTGGATTAGTTCTAATGTAGAAGTAATTCTCTGCATTTAGACTCATTCA
>CAYURP010000003.1:51228-81574 GCA_964447175.1 uncultured Ignavibacteria bacterium
TATAAAAATAATCTTATCTGTCAAGCAATTTAAAAAAGTAGGGACAGGTTTTTAAACCTGTCCCGGACTCAATTGGGTTCCTACATATTCTACCAATCTCAATACATAGTGTTGGGAATTCATCCCACCCTATTCAACTATTGCAATTCAGGTGATGAGAAAAGCACGAAACGGTCATTGCGAGTCCTGATGAAATCGGGACGAAGCAATCTCATAAAAGAGAGACTGCTTCGCCCTTCGGTCTCGCAGTGACGTCTAAAAGCATTATGATATAATCCATTACCTGTTTCGGCCAGGGCAGGTCCCAAAAATCAGGATTTCTCTCTTTTCAGACTATACGCTAGCTATGGGGAAATTGAAATAATCGTAGCTGCCCAGCTTTTAAACGGAGCGCAAATTTTATTTTTTTAAACCACGCAACCTGAAGGTTGCGGCTACCAGATCCAACCAACGAACACATTTTTCGCAAAATCTTTCTTTTTTCTTGCATATGAAATTTTTTAGAATATATTAGTCAAAATTCTTATTTTGCTTCTTTGATTTAGATCTGGATGTTACAGGTAGTGGTTTGACAGAATTTAAAGATGGCTTCTTAACTCACAGGAGGTCCTGATGGAACAGAGGGATCGCTGGAGCTCAAGAACTGCATTTGTTTTGGCTGCTATTGGCTCGGCTATTGGTTTGGGCAACATCTGGAGGTTTCCCTACATCTGCTATGCTAATGGTGGGGGCGCCTTTTTAATCGCTTGGTTGGTGGCACTTTTCACCGCAGGAATACCGCTTATGATCCTGGAATTCGGGCTGGGTCATAAGATGCAGGGTTCCGCTCCTGAAGCTTTCTACAAGACCAATAAAAAATTTGAATGGTTCGGTTGGATGGCCATCCTGGTTGGCTTTTTCATCGTCTGTTATTATGCGGTGATAATGAGCTACTGCTTCAATTATGCCTATTTTTCCGTTACTGAAGCTTGGGGTAATAACACAGCTGAGTTTTTTAACACGACCGTCGGCTTAACTGAAGGTCCCTTCAAGATGGGGGGAATCAAAGGATTTATATTATTGGGATTGGTTTTGAGCTGGATATTTATTGTTCTATCCGTGTGGAAAGGAGCAAAGACGGTTAGCAAAGTGGTCTATGCCACAGTTCTGATCCCCTGGTTTCTTTTGATCATTTTCGTGATAAGAGGAGTTACCCTGCCCGGAGCAGTTGACGGACTGATCTTCTATTTAAAACCGGAATTCGCCAAGCTGCTTAAACCAGGAGTCTGGTTAGCGGCTTATACCCAGGTCTTTTTTTCATTGTCAGTTGGCTTCGGGATAATGATTGCTTACTCCAGCTTTCTCCCCAAGAAATCGGATCTGGTGAACAACGCCTTCATCATTAGTATGGCAAATTGCGGCACCTCCTTTTTAGGCGGATTTGCTATCTTTGGCGCGTTAGGCTACTATGCTAACCTTTTGGGAAAACCAGTGGCGGACGTCGTGAACGTTGGGCCGGGATTAACATTCGTTACTTACCCTCACATCATTAGCAATCTACCCTTCTGGCAGCCTTTATTCGGGGTCCTGTTTTTCATAATGCTTTTGACCTTAGCCGTTGATTCAGCCTTCTCTTTAGCGGAAGCTGTTGCTGCCGGGGTCAGGGATAAATGGAAACTATCTCACAGAACCACCAACCTATCAGTTGGGACTCTTGCTTTTCTATTCGGTGTGCCTTTAACCTTCGGTGCAGGATATCTATGGCTGGATATCGTGGACAATTTTATGACCAAATTCGGGATTTCCATAATATGTATGGGTGAATGTATTCTCATCGGCTGGGTCTTCGGCTCTGGAAAAATCAGGGAGTATGTGAATTCCATATCCGAATTCTCAATAGGCAAGTGGTGGGATTTCTTTATAAGGATAGTCATCCCCGTTGTCTTGTTCTTTTTGGTTTTAATGGAGGTTCTGGATAGAATAAAAGCCTCCTACGGCGGTTTTCCGCGATTAGCAGAGTTCTTAGGAGGATGGTTGTTCATCATCCTCTTGCCCATATTGGGATTAATTTTGATGTTTATTAAAAGGAAAGAGAAATAATGCCTTTTTCAGCTATTTTAATGATGATCGTTACCGCAGTGATCCTGTATGGTGGTATCGCCATTTGTGTTCGTATAGCAACCAAAAAGAAAGAACCGACCGACCAGCGGAATCGCTAAAGCTAATAGATTTTTATTACTTTATTTGCACTCCGTAATATCTTGACTCTAAAATTATGCTAAAAGGCTTCGGAAAAGATTTCCTGTTCGGCGTTGCCACCTCAGCTTATCAGATTGAGGGTGGTAACTATAACGACTGGACCGAATGGGAGGACAAAGCTAAAGCCAAAAGGATAACAAAACTCACCTCCTGTGGCAATTCAACTGATCACTGGAGGAGATACAAAGAGGATTTTTCTTTATTAAAAAAGCTGGGCATCAATGCTTATCGCTTTTCAGTGGAATGGAGCCGGATCGAGCCCCAGCCGGATCAGTGGAATCAGGATGCCCTGCAAACCTACGTTGATATGGCAAAGATACTAAAAAATCTTCAGATCGAGCCGATGGTGACCTTGCATCACTTTACCAATCCCATATGGCTGCATCAGGACTGTCCCTGGCATTCGGAAAAATCTATAGAAAGATTTACGAAATATGCAGAAAAAGTAATCTCGGCTTTATGTCCATATGTCAAATACTGGATAAGCTTTAATGAGCCGGTTGTTTTTCTTCTGGGTGGGTATGTGGATGGAAGAATGCCCCCGGGCATAAAAGATGCAAAACTTTCCTTCCAGGCTTTGAAGAACATACTTTTGGCACACCAGGAGGTCCACTCCATAATAAAAGATCACTGCAACAAAGATTACCAGCTCAGCATTGCCCATAATATGATGGAAATCAGACCAGCATTGGTCTTCTCCCCTTTTGACCATTATCTCTCAGCTCACGTGGATCAGTTCTATAACTGGATGCTGGTGGATGCCTTTGCTACAGACGAGTTGAATTTCACTATCCCCACTGCCATCAAAGGGAAAGCAATGCTTAAGCTGAGGGATACCATTACTTTCTGGGGAGTGAATTACTACTCCCGTTTATTTATGAGTTTTGCCCCATTTAACCCCTTGCGTTTCAATTTCTTGTATAAGGACTCTTCAAGAAACGGATTAACCGATATGGGCTGGGAAATCTACCCTGAGGGCCTGGAATATATCCTGAGAAAAACATATTCCAAATTAAATCTTCCTATTATAATCACTGAAAACGGAATTGCTGATAAACAGGATATAGAAAGAACGAAATTCATAGCCGATCATCTCCAGGTCCTGAAGAAGTGCAGCACTGATATCCCCATTAAGGGTTATTTTTACTGGTCTTTACTGGATAATTTCGAATGGCTGCACGGCTTTGATCCCAGATTCGGTCTTTATGAGGTAGATTATAATACTTTTAAAAGAAAGAAAAGACCCAGCGCAGATTTCTTCACCAAATTAGCTAAAGGAGAAATAGAAATTTAGAGTTGAAAAATTGACAAAAAGTATTATGTTATAACAGTTATTGTGATGATAAATCAAATTCTTTTCATACTGTGTATAGTTACTTCGATTTTTTGTGCCATTCAATACTACATTACTTGGTGGAGCATCAGAGAGGGGAAAAAAGAGGAAGATGGATTATCCGATTTCACCCCACCGGTATCGATATTGAAACCCTTAACCGGAGACGAGCCGGGAGTGAGGGAAAACCTGAAAGCTTTTTTTGAATTAAATTATCCAGAATATGAGCTAATCTTTGCTTTTGAGACCTCAATGGACCCTGCCATCCAGCTGGTCGATTCACTCAAAGAAGAACATCCCCAGATACCAGTCAAAAAAGTTATAAGCGATCCAACCTTCGGATATAATCCCAAGGTGAGCAACGTAGCAAGCGCGCTTGCAAAAACAAGTCACGATCTGATATTGATAAGCGATGCTGACATTCGCCCTGGCAAAAACTACTTGAGAATAATAGTTCAACGCTTCGGGGATCCTGCTGTGGGATTGGTATCCAATCTAATCAAGGGACAGGGAGATGATTCATTGGGTTCCATCTTAGAAAATCTCCAGCTAAATTTCTTTGTAATCAACGGGGTTTGCACTTTATACAATCTGATCAGCCATCCATCGGTAGTAGGCAAATCGATGTTGATAAGAAAATCATATTTTGAACAGTCAGGCGGACTTGAGTCCGTAAAAAATTTCTTAGCCGAGGATTATATCATCGGCGAGAGGATGCGAAAAATCGGCAAGAAAGTAGTAATCTCCCGGCATCTTATCACCAGCTTCAGCAATAAACGTACATTCAGGCAGTTTTTCAATCGCCGTTATCGCTGGCATATTTTAAGATTTCAACTATCCAGGAGCGCTTATTTTATAGAGCCTTTTGTCAATCCATTGTTCTGGGCTTTGATATTCATGCTCATCTCCCTTTTCTCCATGCTTTCTGTCGCAACTTTTCTGGTAGTAGGATTATACAAGATAATACTGGAAGCCTTGCAGGGAGAGACGCTTCACGAAGAGACAAAATTCATCCCTTATTTATTTGTCCCCTTAAAAGACCTGATAGTCGCCTTTGTTTGGTTCATCCCCTTTTTCAAGTATACCGTCCGCTGGCGCAAGCACCGATTCAGAGTCAAACATAAAACCGAACTTGTTCCTATTCAGACAATATCGAATAAATAAAATATATAATTAATCCCCCTTTATTGTTACAAAAGAAATTGAAAAATGTAGTTGCTCGATTTATCGAGCTAACAATTGTTCCAGCCTTTGTTTTACTCTGTCTAGGCTTAATTTTACCATCTCATAATCTGAGGAGTATTCACTTATAGTAAATATTTTCAGAGCCTCCTCATAAGCTGCAATTGCCTTTTTTAGGTAGTTTTCTTTATCTCGAATTAAGGACATCTCCTCGTAAGCATTTCCAAGATTATTCTGGGTTTGAGCATAATTTATAGGATATTTATCAATAGAGTATATTATTAGAGCAGAATCGTATGTTTGAATTGCATTCCTAAGATTACTCTCAGCGTCCCGAATACCTGAAAAAGCAACGTAGACAACTCCAAGATTATTTTGTATTCCAGCCCACTTAATAGGATATTTATCAATACTAAATATCTTAAGAGCTTCTTCGTTAGCCTTGGTCGCTTTTCTTAGGTACTCCTCTTTGAGCTGAACGCTATCGTGAACCTCAGAAAGACTCCAATATGCAACTCCAAGGTTACTTTGTGTTGTAGCATAATCTACTGGATGTTTCTCAATAGTTCTGATACTCAATGCTTCATGAAAAGCATCAATAGCCTTCAAGATGTTTGCTTTCTTATCTCGAATCCGCGAAAGACTACTATAAGCAGCCCCAAGGTTATTTTGTGTTGTGGCATAATTTACAGGATACTCATCTGGTGTTCTTATTGCAAGAGCGTTTTCATATGCTTCTATTGATTTTAGAAGGCACTCCTCAATATCCTGATCATTTTCCTGAACTTCAGAAAAGCTCCAGTAAGCAGATCCGAGATTATGCTGAGACATTGCATATTCGAAGGGGTATTCCCCACGGGTTCTGGCTTTTAAAGCCTCTTCATGAGCCCCGATAGCTCTCATAAGGTTTTCCTTCTTATCTCGAACTTCTGAAAGAGCTCTATAAGCATTGCCTAGATTATTCTGAGTCCAGCCATAGTCAACAAAGTCTTTCTCAAGAGTCCTAACTTTCAAAGCCTCTTGATAGTTTAATATTGCCTTCTTTAGGTTTTCTTCTTTATTTCCTACAAGAGCTAATTTCTCGTAACAAATTCCAGAGTTATTTTTAACATCTCCATAGAGCTCTGGTTCATATTTCTCAGATACTTCCTTAAAAATCTCACAATATTTCTCCAACGCGTCTTCATACATTCCTATTTTTAGCAATTCATTTGCGTTTTTAACTGAGCTCTGTAATACATCTTTGACACGTTCTCTCTCTCCGTGTTGAAATAGATAGTACCCTATAATTACTACTAAGAGTCCAATAACTATCCCACTAAAAAAATTTATGGCATCAAATTTCCCTTTAAACATATTTTCCTACTTCTGAGTAATATTAGATAACAGTCTTTAGTCCCTGTGACTTATTGTTAATAAGCATGCCGGAGCCCGGAATCGAACCGGGACGGATAAAAAATTACTATTTTAGCTATCAATCATAAGCCAGACGAATTTTCTCATCATTTAAGGTTGGCTGAATTAGCTCCTGCCATTCCGGAGAATCCCAGGTTCCTAAATTCATATGTGTGATATAATACTTCTGCGGAATGGGGTGGGTGCCAACTACTACCTTCATATTATACTTTTCCTGAATGAAATCACGAAACTTGGATGTGCGGGGACAGGGCGGATAGCCTACTACCAATCCAGTGGCTAAATGAATTATCTGGGCTCCGTTCTTTTTCATCTCCTCAGGAGCATATTCAACGTTTCCACCCGGACACCCATCACAGGTGGTATAACCCACCAGCTCGACTTCCTGCCCCTTGTAGACGCTGAATGCTCCTTCCCTGTTGTAAAGTGCCCTGAGGCATTTTCCACCAGCACAGGTTCGATAGCGATTGCAAATTATTATTCCTATTTTAGTTTTATTTTTCATCTCATTTACCTCCAGTAAGTTTTCAATTCATTCTATTTTCTCTCCATCAAATAAAAAAGGGGATTTTTGCAATCCCCGCAAGTGTTTTTTTCAGCGTGCCGGAGCCCGGAATCGAACCGGGACGGATAATAATATCCGAGGGATTTTAAGTCCCTTGCGTCTACCTGTTCCGCCACTCCGGCAGTTGTATCAGTTATCAGTTCACGGTTCTCGGTTCACAGTTTTCAGTGAACTGTTTACTGTTTTCTTTCAATGGTGCGCCTGAACTTTTTTCGCTTCTCTTTGGGTATCTTCTCAGTGGCATACTGGATTATCAATCTCGGCGCTTGGTCCTTCCACTTATACAGAAAATCCTCAACTTCTTTTGGTGCTTTTTTCCAGGTCTCCCTTAAAAGCCAGCCTACTCCCTGATGCACTACCCTCTCCGGGTCAAGGATTAATCTCTGCGCTGCTGTTAAACTATCTTTGACCTTTCCCTGCTTGGATACCATCTCAACCATTGTCACAGGAACTGCCCGTCTTTTCCATCTGGACGATGACTCGGCCCATTCCAGAAATTCCTTGAAACTGACTATTTTATTATTTAAAAAATGATACAGAACATGTCCACAAGCTACGTCACAAGTTGCCCAATCGTCTATGTATTTTTCAAACCATTTTCCCATTTTCTCAAACAGGGCTTTATTGTATTTCTCCCGTATTCTCGACATGAAATTTATGGCAGTGGATTTCTCCTCCCACTTGCCCGATTTCAATAGCTCCTCGCAGAGATTAAGAAAATCATTTATAGATAAATCTTTTTGCCAGAGCTCAAACCACTCCTCCCTTTTCTCTTGCAGTTTTTTGGGATCGACTCCGTAAGGGTCGTATCCTTCCTTAAAATACCTGGCGTATTTTTTGGCAATGGCTGGATCGGAGTTCTGGAAGAGGAACTTTCTTATTTCCTGATGATATTTCCGAACAAAATCCTTTTTAGTACTCATCCCTAATATTCTCTTTTACTGACAACTGACAACCGATAACTAATAACTATCAACCAAACAGAGGCGGCTTCCGGGTTCGAACCGGAGTATAGAGGTTTTGCAGACCTCCGCCTTACCACTTGGCTAAGCCGCCTGTTTAACTAAATATATCATTTCACAGATCACAGGTCTTATCACACTAAGCGAACTCTAATATAGAATATCCACCCTCCTTGTCAAGCAAAAAGTCTTTTTCTGTAAAGAGATAATATGTCTTTAACGATCCGGCTCCTCTTCCTCTTCTTCCCTTTTTTCTTCTTTTTCCGATTTTTTAATGTCCAGCATTTTGCCACCGCTGGGATAGTCAACCGTAACCGGTTTGATTATCCGTATCAGACTCTGAATGATCTCCCTTATCTGCATTGCGGTTTCCTCGATGGTTCTCAACCTCTTTATGGTCTCTGAATCCAGTTTATCCTTGGTCAAAAGTAAAAGGTCTGCATTCCCCACGATGCTCATCAATAGGTTGTTTATCTCGTGATTTAACCCGGCTGCAGTTTCTTTGATCATGGAGAGCTTTTCTTTTTCGATTTTTTCTCCCAGTTCCTTTTCCCGTTCAGCTAACTCCTCCAAGCTCACCTGATACATTGTCCGGGCAACTGCTAATCCCAATTGATGAGAAAGCGCCTCCAGAAAATCCATCTCCCGAGGAAAGCTCCGCTCACCAGCGGTCAAACCATTGATCACACCTATCAGTTTTTCGTTCATCTTGATGGGATATGAGAAAAAACAAAGGGGGCCATCTTTTTGCAAAGTTAGGTATATTGATTCAACCAGGAAATCCTCCCTCAGATTCTTCAGTACCTCTTTTTCCAGAGCCATTAGTATTTGATTCTTATCCACGTTTCCGGAGATCACCTCATTGGTTTGCCTCTTGGTTTTCTGATCCCAGATGATTATCGATCCGGACTCCAGGCCCACCAGCTCTATGGTCTTATCCAGAGCTTGGCCCAGAATCTCTTGCATACCTGCCAGGCTGTTTATCTTTCTGGCAAGATCGCTCAGTATTTCAAACTTTAAAAGATTTTTATTTTCCTTTTCGGTCATTTCCAAATCCAAACCTTTTTTGCCATTAGCATACCAATGCAAAAGCTATGCCTTTATCATTGTAGTGTAATAAGCTATATGGTGAAAAGAACAGCCTAAACTACAACTTTCAACAAACCACCTAAGTTACTATTTTACAATAGATAAACATTAAGAAATACTTCGTAAACGAATTACTCAAATCAATCAAAAATATCAATAAAACAGATTTGGTTTTCAGCGTGCAGAGGTTTTCACAGATGCTGCAACAATTAACAGGAAAGAGCAATTACAGTGATAATATAACTCAAGAAACGCAGAAGTCAAACACTTTTTGCTGGGTTCTCATATAGAAAGCTTAAATGGGGCATCTAAGAAATACAGTTAGCAACTAATCGAGGAATTCTATTTTAATAAATAAGTTTAAGTTGGCGTCTTATCTTATTGTAAGCCAATTAAATATAAATCAGAATAGTGTCGATAGGGTTAGGCTTATTCTCTCCAGCATATCTCTATCTGAATGTTTGAATGCAGCCCTGGTATCTGAGTCTACGTCTATTTCTCCGATCGGCTTATCACCTTTCATTATGGGCACTACTATCTCCGATTTGGTTTCCGGGGTGCAGGCCAGGTATCTTTTATCCTTACTTACATCGGACACAATTATGGTCTTTTTCTGTTTGGCAGCTGCGCCGCAGATTCCTTTATCCAGGGTTATTCTGGTATGAGGAGATGTCATGCCCAGATAAGGACCCAAGACTAACTCCTCCCCTTCCATCAAATAGATTCCCACCCAATTATAATGGGAGAAATTGTTTTTCAAAAGAGCTACTACCTCTTTCAAGACATCATCTTTAGTTTTACCGGACTCGACTAATGAACTGAGTTTTTTAAATATTATCCTTTTTTTCATTTAGAACCTCCTTGATTTTTTCTAAAAAACTCTGGAGTTAACTTTAGAAGACACACCCTCAACAAACTCCAATGCTAACTCAATTTTTCCAAACGAAGGAATCACATAAATCCCGGAAACGGTTTCTTTGATCTGCTCAAGGAATTCACTGGCAATAAGAATCCCTTCCTCTATTCCTTTCTCTCCTGCCTTTTTCATCCTATCCCTTGCCTTCTGAGGGATGCTTATTCCAGGAACCTCATTATGTAAAAACTCCGCATGTCTGAAACTGTGTAAGGGAAGCAAACCAACCAAAATCGGGATGTCCACGTTTTCCGTCCTTTCCACAAATTTATTCATGGTCTCAACATCGAAAAGAGGTTGAGTGAATATAAAATCTGCACCAGCTTCTACTTTTAATTTTAATCTTTCCATCTCTTTTTCAAAATCCAGTGCTGTTGGGTTTACCCCTACTCCGATACAAAATGAAGTGGGCGAGCCTATGGATTTTCCAGCCCAGTCAGTGCCCTGATTCAATCGCTTTATTATCTTTACCAGACCTATGGAGTCTACGTCAAAGACAGCCGTGGCATGAGGGTAGTCTCCTAATCTGGGTGGATCACCGGTTACGGCAAGTATGCTTCTGATGCCCAAAGCATGTGCTCCTATTAGATCCGATTGCAGACCCATTAAGTTTCGATCCCGGCAGGTGAGATGAAGAATAACCTCCAGACCTACTTTTTCCTTAACCAGAGCTGCCAGGGAGAGACAGCTCATTCTCACCCGGGCCATGGGGCTATCTGCTATGTTTACCGCATCTATTCCTTTATCCTTGATCATTTGAGTAGCTTTAAGGATCTTTTTGGGATTCACTCCACGAGGTGGATCAAGTTCCACCGAGATCAAGAATTTTTCCTTCAACTTCAAGGCGAAATTTGAAGGTTCAGCTAATTCCATAACAGTGGCATTTTCCTCTACCTTTTTCTCAACTTCAATCACTGCCACATCCTCATTCCAGCCCGATATTCCCTGCTTTAGAACTTTTGACATGGCTTGAATATGCTCCGGAGTCGTTCCGCAGCAGCCACCCAGGATCCCCACCCCGGCATTCAGAAATCTTTTCGCATAAATCTCAAAATACTCCGGAGAGGAAAGGTAAATGAATCTCCCATCCACAAACCTGGGGAATCCTGCATTGGGCTGAGCAGACAGTTTCAAAGAGGTTGCCTTTCTCATCTGGCAAACCACATCCAAGACTATCTGTGGTCCCACGCTGCAGTTAACGCCGATGACATTCACCTCCATTTCTTCCAACTCTTTGGCAATCTCAGCTGGAGTATGCCCCATTAAAGTCAAACCCTCTTCTGAAAAGGTCATCTGGGCAATAATAGGGAGCTGGGAGACACTTCTTACACCTTTGATCGCTTCGGTGATCTCATTTAGGTCTGAAAAGGTCTCGATTATGAAAAGATCAACCCCTCCTTCCAGCAAAGCTTCTGCCTGCTCCTGAAATGCTTCCTGGGCTTGTTTTAAAGTGATCTTTCCAATGGGAGCCAATGGTTTTCCCAATGGTCCCATCGAACCAGCAACAAAAACCGGTTCGCCCTCTATCTCCCGTGCTTCTCTGGCTATTTTGGCTCCCATCACATTTATCTCTTTGAGTCTTCCCTGTAGACCATGGGTGCCCAATCTGAACCTGTTTCCTCCAAAGGTATTGGTCTCGATTATCTCTGCTTTGGCTTTGATGTAATCCTGGTGAACCTTTTGAACTATCTCCGGATTGGACAGATTCAATTCGTCAAAAGGGTGCTCAAATCCGATTCCCCGGGAGTAAAGCAATGTGCCCATGGCCCCATCACATAACATTGCTCCCTTTTCTAATCTATCCAGGAATGGATCCTTCATTTTATTTTATTCCCCTTTCATCTTTGATTTCCTTCACAGCCTCAACCATAACCCTCAGTTTTGCCTTTGCCTCTTCAAGTGTTCTGGTTTTCAAACCACAATCCGGATCAATATAGACTTTCTCCAGAGGAAATACTTCTAATGCTTTCTTTATGTTATTTTTCACTTTTTCTTTTGTCTCGATTACATGGGAATGTACATCCACTACCCCCACTGCGATCTCTTTGCTGAACGGGGGATCTCTGAAAATATCCAGGTTAGCAAAATCGCCATTGGCAAACTCCAGATCAAGCTGATCCACTGCCAGATCTAAGATCTTAGGATAAATAGTTGAGAAGTCACCATAACAGATATGAGAAATGGTCTTAGCCTTCAAACCCTGGGTAACGATCTTCATGGCTTCGATTGCCAGATCCAACTCATCCGGTCGGGTGGAGATGGCTGGCTCATCAATCTGAATATATTTAGCACCTGCCTTATCCAAATCCAACGCCTCCTGATGAATCACCTCAGCTAAGTTCAAAACCAGATCCCGTCTGGTATCAAAATATTCATTAAAAGACCAATCACAAATGGTATAAGGACCGGTTAGCATTCCCTTTACCGGTTTCTGGGTTAAGTTCTGGGCATATTGAAACATCTCCAGAGTAACAGGTGAAATTCTTTTAACCCTGCCCTTGACTATCGGCTTATTGTAGTATCTATTTCCATAGGAACGGACCAGCCCGCTTATCTCAAAGCCTTCCAACCTCTCAGCAAAATAGGTTACCATATCCCCGCGCTCCATTTCACCGTGCACCAGTATGTCCAAACCCACATCCTCCTGAAGCTGGATTATTTCCTTTGTGGCTTTCCTCTCCAGCCCTTCCAATTCCTCCTGACTAATCTTTTTCCGGGCATAAAGATTCCTGGCTTTAACCAGATAAGCTGGCTTGGGAAAACTCCCTACTGTGGTAGTAAGTAACATATTACCTCTTTTATTTTTTAACCACCCACACTGCGATTGAATTTCTCAACCACTTGAGCCATTTGTTTTAACTTCATAAAAGCACTCTTGTGGGGCAAAAACTCCAGCCCACAGGACGGGCTAATATATATTTTACTACTTGAGACTTTTTTACTTGCCCTCTCAAACAACTTCAAAAGCTCCTCCTCTTTTTCCAGTCTCGTGTTCCGCGCATTCAGGCAGCCCAGGATTATTTCCTTGTCAGGCATACTGTCTAATATCAAATCAAGATTCTCAGGCTTGCTGATAACGTCAACCCCGATTCCATCCACTGGAAAATCAAAAAGTCCGGGCAATAAATCTTTTATTCCTCCGAAATAAAGATACAAATAGGTCTTAGCTTTTACGTCCCGGGTAATGATTCCGGTTGCTTGCTTTACCAGATCGATCTTCTCAGGTGAAGAACAGAGTGACGGTTCGTCAATCTGAATAAATTCTGCCCCCACTTGTTCCAGCTTTTTCGCCTCTTTATTTAATATTTCGGCCAACTCCAGAGTGAGTTTATCTATATCATTGTAATATTCATCCTGCGACATTTTAGCAAAGGTGAAAGGCCCTGTTAAGACTGCTTTAATCTTGGTTTTCGAATTCTGTTTCAGGAATCTAAATTGTTCCACAGTGGAGTATTCTTTAAATCCCAATTTGGACTTGATGATGGGTCTACGATAGTAAACATTGTTATCGAAAAAACGAATCAAACCCCCTATTTCAAATCCCTGGATATTTCTGGCAAATGGAGTCACCAGATCATCCCACCTGATTTGCCCATCAGTGATCAGGTTCACACCTGCCTCCTCCTGCTCCTTTATCACCCTTTTGATCGTTTCCTGATAAACCTTCTCCAGGTCCTCTTCTGAGATCTTTTTCTGGTCAAACCTGTTAAGAGCTGATCTCAGATTGGGTGCTGATTTATCCTCGGTTATTTTAGGATAGCTCCCCACAACTGTTGTTTTGAGCATTTCACTCCTTGAAATTTAAAAGTCTCTTCTTTCGAGTAAATATAATATATCTATTTTTGATAATTATCAAGCTGAAACTTGACACTCCAAATATATGTTATCTACTTAGCCTTCAATCTCTCTTTATACAATGGGAATTTTTGACAAAGTTCCAGGACCTGTTTTCTCACCTTTTGGTATACCTCCTCGTTTCCGATATTGGAGATCACCTCATTTATAAATGAAGCTACCTTTTTCATCTCCGGTTCCTTCATTCCCCGGGTAGTCAAAGCGGGCGTGCCTATTCTTATTCCGGAGGTTATAAATGGTTTCTGGGGGTCAAAGGGAACGGTGTTTTTGTTCACCGTAATACCGGCTTTTTCCAATGCCTCCTCCACCACCTTTCCGGTCATATTCTTTTCAATAAAGCTCACCAGCATAAGATGGGTGTCGGTTCCGCCTGATACTAAGTTATGACCGTAGTTTACTAACTCCTGAGCCAGCGTTTTGGCATTCCTTACGATCTGGTGCTGGTATTCTTTGAATTCCGGCTTCAATGCCTCCTTAAAAGCCACAGCTTTGGCAGCAATTATATGCATCAGAGGACCTCCCTGAATTCCGGGCATAACTTCCCGATCCAGGTCTTTAGCATATTTTTTCTTGCACATAATCATTCCCCCCCGGGGTCCTCGTAAGGTCTTATGCGTGGTGGTGGTAACAAAATCAGCAAATGGAATAGGTGACTGGTGAATTCCAGCCACGATCAAACCTGCTATATGAGCAATGTCCACCATAAGCAACGCTCCCACCTTATCTGCCACCTCCTTGAATTTAGCAAAATCCAGCTCCCGGGGATAAGCAGACGCACCAGCAACAATCATTTTGGGCTTGGCTTCTTTGGCGATCTTCATTAACTCATCGTAATCTATTACTTCGGTTTCCTTATTCACCCCATAGGGAACAACATTGAAAAACTTGCCTGAGAAGTTTATCGGATGGCCGTGAGTTAAATGACCGCCATGAGAAAGATTCAGACCCAGCATAGTATCGCCCGGTTTCATCACCGAAAAATAGACACCCATGTTCGCCTGGGAGCCGGAATGGGGTTGAACGTTCGCATGCTCGCATCCGAAAAGCTCTTTAGCTCGGTCCCGGGCTAAGTTCTCCACCACATCCATAAACTGACACCCACCGTAGTATCTTTTGCCTGGATACCCCTCGGAGTACTTATTAGTCATAACCGAGCCTGCAGCCTCCATAACCGCATCGTCCACAAAATTCTCCGAGGCGATAAGCTCCAGGGTTTCCGCCTGTCGTTTAGTCTCCCCGTAAATAGCCTCCCACACCTCAGGATCAATTTGTTTCAACATACTCATTTATGTCACTCCTTTTTCATTTTATACACATCTATTCTTTTGTAAAAAAAGCAGTTTTTTTACTCGTCCCTATCAATTTTTAATTAATGTAAATATTAAAAGAGATTTTGTCAAACAAAATTGTGGAGTGATAACCTTCAGATTCACCAAACGGTAACACAAGTTATCTCAACTTGTGTTAATTCGACCCATGTTGGGGGCAACATGGGTCTACCTAATTTTTGATTGGCAGAAATTCCTGAAACTGGTCTTGACAACAATTCCAACACCAACGTATGGATTTCATTTGTCTAACCACCAATTACCAACCAACCATCTACAAAAAGGGCGGAGATGAACTCCGCCCCTACGCGTAAAATCTTTTTACGTAGCCCCACCTTGCCCACAAGGTGGGGAATGGAGTGTCAACCTTCAGGTTGACTTAGCGAAGCTGAAGTCGAAGATCCCGATCTTAGGCGGGGGTTTCGCACTCCAAAACAACCACACCCGGTATCACAGGTTGTCCCAACCTGTGATAGTCCCGCCCTGGCGGGAAGACAAGGTGTGCTACCGAATGAGAATTAAAAGATGCTTTTTTAAAGAATAGTGATGGAGTCAGATGATTTTTCGTAATCAGTTATCTTTTTCACCCGCGGAATATGCCTTCCGCCTTCGAATTCTGTTTCAAGCCAGGTATCTACGATTTCTAATAGCTGATCATTTGGTGTGAACTTAGCTGAGATACACAGGACATTGGAATCATTATGCTGCCTGGTTAATTGAGCAGCTTCCTTGCTTAAACAGGATGCTGCCCTTACTCCCTTGACCTTGTTTGCGGCTATGCACATCCCTATTCCGGTCCAGCAGACCAATATGCCCCGATTGGAGTTCTTTTTGGCAACTGATTCTCCCACTTTAATTGCGAAATCGGTGTAATCTACGGATTCCTCGGAATTAGTGCCAAAATCTTCTATCTCATACTCTTTTGATTCAAGATGGTTTTTAATCTTTTCTTTTACTTTATATCCCCTATGATCAGCACCTAAAGCGATCTTCATTCTGTTCCCTTTCTATTTAGCTTTTTTGTCCGCTGACCGCCGTTGGCCGACATCGGACTGCTTCTCTTTACTCTTTACTCTTTACTCTTTACTCTCTACTCTAAACTCTCAACAGATCGCCGCTCCCAAAGCCATGGAATAAAGCTTCATCCGGGCGGTGTCTGATCTGGACAATAAAACAATGGGAGCGCCTCCACCCACCACTATCCCTCCAACTTTGGCATCTGCCAAATAGATCAATGCCTTGACCATTATGTTGCCTGATGCTATGTCCGGGACTAAAAAGATATCGGTATCCCCTGCAATAATAGAGTCGATTCCTTTGATCTGGGCAGATTTTTTATCTATCGCAACGTCGAATGCCAGAGGTCCATCAACTATGACATCTTTAATATCTTCCCTTTCAGCCATCTTGGTAATAACCGAGGCATCGATGGTTTCAGGCATATCCGGATTAACTGTTTCAACCGCGGTCAGGCAGGCTGCTTTTGGTTTTTTTATACCCAGCTTCTTTGCAACTTCAATTGCATTTTTCAGAATCTCCACCTTTTTAATCACGTCCGGCCTGATGTTCATTCCGCCATCTGTAACCAGCATCAGTTTTGGGTATTTTTTCACCTCGACCACGGCAACGTGAGACAGAAGCTTTCCTGCCCTTAAGCCTTTTTCCTTATCCAGAACAGCCTTTAGCAAGCCAGCAGTGGATACTTTTCCCTTCATCAACATATCAGCTTTTTTTTCTTTTACCAGATTCACGGCAACCTGTGGCGTAAGTTCAGGATTCTTTTCATCCACGATTTGAGCCTTGCCCGGATCTATGCCTTCATCTTTAAATATCTTTTCTATTTTATCTTTGTTGCCGATTAAAATGAAGTTTAAAATGCCTTCATTCTCTGCTGTCTTTGCTGCCTGGATTATCTCTTTTCCCTCTGCACAGCAGATAGCTAAGGTTTTTCTCTTTTTCTTCTTGACCTGGTCTAAAAGTTGAGAGAAACTTTTTATCTGTTCTTGCATAATAATTTACTTTTCTTTTATATGGAAATTATTTCACGTAAGTTAACCAGCCATGCGTGTCCTTTTCCTCACCGTTTACTATGGCAAAGAATTTATCCTGGAGTTTTTTGGTGACTGGTCCTCTTTTTCCCTCTCCCACTGGTATACCGTCAATGGATGTAATTGGCGTTATCTCTGCAGCTGAGCCGGTGAAGAAGACCTCGTCTGAAATATAAAGCGCCTCTCGGGGTATGTTCTCCTCGATCACTTTAATTCCCATCTCATTAGCTAAAGTGATAACAGTGTTCCTGATTATTCCTGGTAAAATGGATGCGCCAAAAGGAGGGGTAATCAAGGTGCCCTCCCTGACGATGAAAACGTTCTCCCCGGTTCCCTCGCTGACGTATCCGTAAACATCCAGGGCGATTCCCTCCACATAGCCGTGAGATTTAGCCTCAAGCTTTATCAGCTGGGAGTTCATATAGTTTGCGCCGGACTTAGCCATGGCCGGGAAAGTATTCGGAGCCATTCTGTTCCAGGAGGAGACGCACACCGAGACACCATTTTCCAAGGCACCCTTACCCAGGTAGGTTCCCCACTTCCACACTGCAATTGTCACATCCACCGGGCAACCGGTCGGATCAACACCCAATTGCTCATACCCTCGATAGACTACAGGTCTGATGTAACACTCCTCCAATTTATTGACCTTTATCAGATTCAATCTGGCTTGATTGATCTCCTCTTTGGAGAAAGGAATCTTCATTCGATAGATCTTGCAGGAGTTAAACAGCCTATCAGTATGAGCTTCAGGCCTGAAGCAGGCCGGGCCCTTCTTGGTCTTGTAGCATCTTTCCCCCTCAAAAAGGCTGGAACCGTAGTGAACCACGTGGGACAGAACGTGAATTTTGGCATCGTCCCAGTTAACCAGCTTTCCGTTCATCCAGATCTTTTCAGCTTTTTCAAAAGGCATCGATCCTCCTTTTCTTCTAATTCTTATCTTTAGATTCTTTCAGTTTATACATATTCAAAGAGTAAGCTGAGTTATTCTGTTCTATATCCAACAACTAACCACCAACAACTAATAACTATTCAATTCCGCAGCCAGCTACGCCCAATGCAATAGAAAGGAGCTTTGTATCATGGGAGTCGGCCCGGGAGGTCAAGACCACAGGTGATTTGGCTCCCAGCACAATGGCTGCACATTTAGCCCGGGCAAGTTCGGTAAGGGTTTTATAGATCACGTTTCCGCTTTCTATCTGGGGCACCAGCAAAATATCCGCCTTACCAGCGATTTCGCTTTTCAAGCCTTTGATTTTAGCTGATTCCAGAGAGACGGCATTATCCATACCAAAGGGACCATCCACCACCGCACCTTTGATCTGGCCTCTCTTTGACATCATGGAGAGGGCAGCAGCATCAACAGTGGAGGGCATTTTCTCCGGGTTGATCTTCTCAATGGCTGCTATACAGGCGACAAAAGGTCTTTTTATTCCCAGGCAATGAGCCATATCAACTGCGTTCTGGATTATCTGGGCTTTTTCTGAAAGATCATGTGAGATATTTATAGCCACATCGGTTAACATTAAAAGTTTAGGGTAGGAGGGAATTTCAAACACCGCCAGATGAGAGAGAAGTCTTCCGGTAGTCAATCCCTTTTCCTTGTCCAGAATGGCTTTCAGAAAGTCAGCCGTTCCCACCAATCCTTTCATCATCAGAGCTGCTTTTTTCTGGTTTACCAGCTCACAACATAAAAGGGAGGCTTTAAAACCATCGGGTTCATCCATAACCTCAAAATCATTGAGTTTGATACTATTTTTTTTACACAGTCTCTGGATATTTTCACCACTCCCTACCAGTATCCCTCGTATGATTTTTCCCTTTGTGGCCTGGCTCAACGCCAGAAGGACCTCCTTATCCTCAGGTGCTGCCACAGCAATTTTCAGAGGCCCAATTTTTCTGGCTAATTCCAGGATTTCGTTCAGTGATTTCATATTTCTATTTGTATTGACAGTTTATAAAATTACCTTATATTATATTTATAGAGATCAAAGGAGGCAAGATGTTTTTTTGCCCTTTTTGCAAAACTCATTTGCCTGAGAACCAGACCTTTTGTCCTAAGTGCGGATATGCTGTGGTTTTATCCTTACAATTTTATCCTTCAATCCAGCATAAATCGCGTTATGTGCTTTTAGCTCTTCTCAGCATGACCTTAGGAATCACTTCCTGTGTGATTTCCTTCTTCCCTTACCTGTATTTTATTGGAATGGTTCTGGTTGTGCCCGCCATTGCCTTCGGTGCAATATCTCTGGAAGGAATTGCTCACAAGTTCAACGGAAAACTGATCAGATTATTCGCCATAACCGGCTTAGCTTTTGGTGTTCTGGGCTATATCTTCAACGTTCTGATTAATTCTGAGGTGGGCACCAGTAGCGGGTTATGAAAGATGATTCTAATTCCGTCCTCTTTTAATATTCCTTTGCCTTTTCCTCTTCTTTGAGAACTCTCAAAGCGCCCCGGGTTAAAGCTTCCATCTCATCCTCTCCAGGAAATACCAGAACAGGTGCCAGGAATTTAACCCGCTCTTTGATCTTTTTAACAAAATTCCTCGAATTAGCCATACCCCCGGTAAGAACCACAGCATCCACTTTACCTTTAAGGGTGGTTGCCATTGCCCCGATCTCTTTAGCAATCTGATAGATCATAGCCTCATAAATCAGCCTGGCTTTATTGTCACCTCTGGTTATTCTATTCTCTATTTCTTCCAGATCATCTGTTCCTAAATGAGCTAATAGGCCGCCTTTTTTGGTGAGTCTTTCATAGATCTGGGCCCAGGTATATTTACCTGATACACAAAGTTTAGCTAAACCTGTTACTGGTATACTGCCTACCCTCTGAGGAGAGAATGGTCCCCCGTCATTGGCATTATTTACATCTATCATTTTACCTTTTAGGTGGGAGGTAACCGAGATTCCAGATCCCAGGTGAACTATAACCAGATTCAACTCCTCGTATTTTTTACCAAGTTTTTTGGTAGTTTTTCGAGCCACCATCTTTATATTCAGCGCATGGGACAGGCTTTTTCTGGGAAGCTCTGGCAAACCGGATATCCGGGCAACCGGAGGGAACTCGTCCACCGAAACCGGATCCACTATAAAGGCAGGAATACCAGTTCTTCTGGTTAAATCGTGTGCCAAAAGGCACCCCAGGTTGGAGACGTGATCTGCCTGAACATTGCCGGATTTAACGTCAGATAACATTCTCTGGTTTACCCGATAGGTACCGCTGAAAAGAGGTTTGAATGGACCACCCCGACCTACCACAGCGGAAAGATTTTCAATTTCTATTTTGTATTTCTTCAGGAATTTTAAAATTAGTTTTTTTCTATAGGCCAGCTGATCAATAGTCCTATCAAAAGATGATAAATCAGCAGGATTGTGGCGAATAGTCTCCACCCTAATTGGCTTTTCGTTCTCATAGATCGCCACTTTGGTTGAGGCAGCACCCGGGTTAATGCTTAATATTCTATGTTTCATAATTTGAGAAATTCAGGGTTTTTTTCGAACTTCACCCTGATCAATTTAATTTGCTATGCGTGGCGTTGTTTGAATCTTTTGACCTGTAGAATTCTGTTTTCAGCTAAAAGATTAGCAGCAGCTGAGGTGGGAAGTTTCTCGGATTCGGAAATCTCTATTACCCTTTTCATTAAATCATAGATCCCTTGTGCCTTTTTCAAAGCTCTTTCCGGCTTGTGCCCTTCCAGTTCGTTGACCACATTGATCAATCCACCAGCTCCTATGACAAAGTCCGGTGCATAAAATATGTTTCTTTTTTGTAGAATTTCACCGTGTTTCTCTTCTGCCAGTTGATTATTTGCTGCGCCCGCTACGATTTTGACTTTAAGTTTCTCCACGGTATCGTCATTAATAATCCCTCCCAGGGCGCAGGGTGAAAATACATCCGCTTTCACCTCATAGACCTCATCCGGTGACACTATTTCAGCTTTGAAATCCTCCCTGGCTTTCTCCGCTTTGGAGGAAACAATATCTGCTACGAAAAGCTTGCACCCGTCCTGATGAAGGACCTGTGCCAGGTACATGCCCACGTTACCTAATCCCTGAATAACCACAGATACACCTTTAAGAGATTTTTTGCCCAGAACCTCCTCCACACAGGCCCTAAGCCCGTGTTTAACTCCGATAGCACTCACCGGCCCAGGATCACCACCACCACCCATAGCTTCGGAAAGCCCGGTAACCCATTTAGTTTCATATCTGACAATCTCCATGTCTTCGACCGTAGTACCCACATCCTCAGCCGTGATATACCTGCCGTTCAGTCCATTCACGCACTTGCCAAAAGCACGCAAGATCAACTCGTTTTTATCCCTTTCCGGATCACCGATGATCACTCCTTGCCCTCCGCCAAGATTGATACCAGCAGCCGCAGATTTGTAGGTCATGGCTCTGGACAGGCGCAAAACATCCTCCAGGGCCTTTGCTTCAGACTCGTAAGGGAACATTCTCACTCCGCCGATGGCAGGCCCCAGGGTTGTGTCATGAATGGCTATTATGGACCTTAAGCCTGAGACCCTGTCAGAGCAAAACACTACCTGCTCATGGTGATCCTGAGCCAGGGAACTGAATACCTCCATACTCTCTACTCTCCACTTCTTACTCTTAACTCTCTACTCTTAACTCTCTACTCTTAACTCCATTTTGGTTTTCTTTTCTCCAGAAAGGCGTTCATCCCCTCTTTAGCTTCACCAGAACCAAAACATTCACCGAAAGCTTCTACCTCAAAGGAAGATCCGGTATCGAAATCCGATCGACTCCCTCTATGAATAACCCTTTTTGCCAATTTAATTGCCAGAGGTCCTTTGGTTGTAATTTTCTTTGCCATCTCCAGCACGAAATCCATAAGCTTATCCGCTGGGACCACCTGGTTGACCAGTCCCATAGATAGGGCTGTTTGAGCATCGATCAAGTTTCCCGTGAATATCAATTCTTTAGCTTTAGCTGTTCCCACCAGTCTTAGAAGCCTTTGAGTTCCTGCAAAGCCTGGTATTATTCCCAGATTCACCTCGGGCTGGCCAAATTTGGCAGTATCCGATGCAATCCTGATATCACAGGCCATAGCTAATTCACACCCGCCACCCAAAGCAAATCCATTGACTGCAGCTATGATCGGCTTCTCCTGAGACTCTATGAAGGAAAACACTTTATGTCCCCTTCTGGAGAAATCCATTGCCTCTTCTTTGTTCATATCCTTCATTTCGGAGATGTCAGCTCCAGCCACAAACGCCTTTCCCTCACCGGTTAAGATGATTACTCTAACCTCAGGATTCTCCGAAAGCTCGTGTACTGCATCATTCAGCTCCTGAATGGTCTGGCTATTCAAGGCATTCAATGCAGCAGGACGATTGATCTTTATTATCCCTATTTTATCTTTGGTTTCAACTATAAGATTTTGATATGCCACATGACCTCCTTTTCCAAAAATTATTGCCGGTTAAATTGCCGGCTTTTCCATTTACTTTAATATCTCTCTGGCAATTACCAATCTTTGAATCTCCGATGTCCCCTCGCCGATTTCACAAAGTTTTATGTCTCTGAAATATCTTTCCACCGGGTACTCCCTGAGGTATCCATATCCGCCCAAAATCTGAATAGCCTGGTAGGTAACCCATCTGCCGATCTCCGAAGCATACAATTTGGCCATGGCTGATTCCTTAATATATGGCTTTCCCTGATCTTTAAGCTGAGCAGCACTGTAGATCAAATGTCTTGCCGCTTCAATCTGGGTAGCCATATCTGACAATTTCCATTGTATTGCCTGGAAGTTCGTAATCGGTTGGTCAAACTGTATTCTTTCCTTAGCGTATTTCAGGCTCTTCTCATATGCACCCTGAGCGATTCCCAGAGCCATAGCTCCAATGCTTATCCTTCCTCCATCTAAGGTAATCAGGAATTGCTTGAATCCCTCACCCTCTTTTCCTAAAAGATTTTCTTTAGGCACCTGGACATCCTCAAAATGAAGCTCAGCTGTATCCGAACCCCTGAGCCCCATCTTGTTCTCCTTCTTACCCACCTTAACTCCGGGCATACTCTTTTCAATAATGAAATTGCTTATCCCCTTGGAGCCTTTGCCCGGATCGGTTCTGGCAGTTATCACCAGTGTTTCCCCAAAGCTGGCATTAGTTATGAAGCACTTGGAACCATTAATCAGGTAATGATCACCTTTCAAAACTGCAGAAGTTTTGGTTGCTCCAGCATCAGAACCTGCTCCTGGTTCGGTCAGACCAAAAGCTCCCAGTTTTTCTCCCCGGGCTAAGGGAGGTACGTACTTTTTTTTCTGCTTTTCATTTCCGAAAAGGAAAAGCGGATACACAGCTAAGGAGTTGTGAGCTGCCACAGTGATACCAGTCGATCCGCAAACCCTGGAAAGCTCCTCCACCGTTATGGCATAGGATATCATATCATCACCAGTTCCCCCGTACTCCTGGGGAACCACCATTCCCATGATACCCATCTCCCCCAGCTTTTTGATATTCTCATGGGGGAATTCAGCATTTTCATCTATCTGAGCGGAAACCGGCTCGATCTCTGCTTCTGCAAACTCCCTTATTTTCATTCTAAATTTTTCATGTTTCTCAGAAAGCCACATCTTTTCGCTCCTATTTCAACAGATCCCGTGAGATCACGATTCTTTGCACCTCGGATGTTCCCTCGTAGATCTCGGTAACCCGGGCATCCCGGAAGTATCTTTCCACCGCGTACTCCTTCATATAGCCGTAGCCTCCGTGGATCTGAACAGCTTCATTCACCACCCAGTTAGCCACCTCTGAGGCATAAAGCTTGGCCATGGATGCCTCCCGGGTGCATTTGACATTTTTGTCGTGAAGATAAGCGGCCCGATAGACTAAAAGCCTGGCTGCATCAATCTTGGTTGCCATATCAGCCAGCTTGAATTGTATCCCCTGGAAATTACATATGGGCTGACCAAACTGCACCCTTTCCTTGGAGTATTTCACCGCCTCATCCAGAGCAGCCTGAGCAATGCCCAATGCTTGAGCACCCACTGCTGTTCTGCTCGGTTCTAAAAGAGTCAAAGCCAATTTAAATCCTTTGTTCTCTTCACCCAAAAGGTTATCTTTGGGAACCTGGCAATTCTCAAAGGAGAGCTCCCTGGTATCCGATCCTCTGATACCCATCTTTTTCTCTTTGAGGCCCACATTGAAACCTTCAAATCCTTTCTCTATTATCAGGCAGGAAATCCCTCTTGATTTTGCTTCAGGATTGGTCAGAACGAACAAAATAACCACATCAGCTATGCCCGCATTGGTAACAAAAGTTTTTGTCCCATTCACTACATAATGATCACCTTTTAAAACGGCGGTGGTTTTCAGGCTCCCAGCATCAGTTCCCGCTGTGGGCTCGGTCAAGGAATACGCTCCGAAAAGCTCACCTTTAGCCAGTCGAGGTAAATACTTTTTCTTCTGCTTCTCAGTTCCGAAACGATATATGGCATCGCAGACCAAGGAATTATGAACCGAGATAGAAATTTCCAGAGCAGCGCAAGCTTTGGCAAACTCCTCCATAACCAGAATGTAGCATAGAAAATCCATTCCCGAGCCACCATACTCCTCCGGCAGCATCATCCCCAAATATCCTAATTCACTAAGCTCCGTGTAGATTTCTTTGGGGATTTCCTCTTTTTCGTCGAATTCCTGGGCTAAGGGAGCCAATCTTTCAGAGGCGAACTCCCGAGCTGCTTCCTGGAACATCCTCTGATCCTCATTTAGCTCAAATTCCATAACTCCTCCGAATTTTGTTTTTTATCTAAACTTAAATTCTATTAACCAGACAAAATTATGATACCTTCGCTCAAGAGCCTGAGGCCAAGACCAAAAATACACATGCTTGTTTCTCAAAGCCTTGATATCCGGACAAGTGACGGCAGTCGATTTCCTGCAACGCGAGGTGAAGTGTCAAAAATGGTGATCCGGGCAGGTTGAACCCTTACCCCGGCGCACCGGAGTTTCAGGTAACCGTAAGAACGAAAAATCCAGGTTTCTAATCAGCCTTTTTGAAAATCATGCAAGTAACAGTACGGTCATTTCCGCCCATGCTGATCAAAAGACCATAAGGTCTTTCCGGAGTAATCTGGACCTGGCAGTCACCAGCTTTTCCGGTAAACTGGTGGACCAGATCCACAGCCTGCCTTACTCCGGTTCCGCCGGTATAGTGTCCGAAACCGACCAGACCACCGGTGGGGTTAACCGGAATCTCAGAATCGGGCTTGGTCCCGCCATCTGCCACAAATCCCGCTGCCTTCCCATATTCAGCAAAGCCAGCAGCTTCCAGATGGAGCAGACCACCGATAGTGAAGCAATCATGAACCTCCGCTATACCTATATCCTTTGGTGAAAGTCCGCTCATTTCATAAGCTTTCTGGCAGGAGCTGTGAGTGGTGGTCAGTCTGGTGTAATCCTCCGGGAATTTTGTTACATCAGCCTGAGATTGGCCCCAGCTTACCACTTCCGCTGCATCTTTCTTATCGATTCCAATTTTATCCAGACCCTCCTCAGAAGCGAAAATGAGTGCAGAAGCTCCATCGGAAACCTTGGAACAATCATAAACATTGAGATGATCCACAAAAACCTTGGGATTGGGGGGAGTCATACCGGTAGCAAAAAGATCCTCTATGCTGTTATGATATTCCTGAGCTTTGGGATTCTTCCGGGCGTTCTCAATTGCCCGAACATACCAGGTGGCCATTCCCTTTCTCATATAATCGTATCCGAATTTCTCGTAACAAGCTCCGGCCCGATCCGAGAATTGACCCGGGAAGAAGTAGGCATGTCCGTTCTTGCGCTGGGACATATAGTGTCCCGCACCGCCCAGAATGTCTGCTCCATAAATCGCCTTGAAGGTGTTCTGCACCTCTACTCCAATACACAGAACCACATCCGCTACATCCGAAAGAATAGTTTTAATCGAGGTGTAAAGAGCCAGACCACCCGATCCGCATGCTCCCTCCACCCTGGTGCACGGCTTGTACTCCAGAGAAGGGTGAATGGTGGGAATGAATCCGGGCAGATTGCCCTGGCGGTTGAATCTGGCCGCCATGAAATTGCCAATAACTCCCTCATCGATATTATTCACGTCATTAATCTGAGCGATTACCCCTTTGCCTGCCTCTTCTATATACTGCTCCAGGCCCGGTCGGGGTTTTTTAGGATGAAACTCTTTTCTGCCTGAGCCAAAGGAAACCGTATTATAGCCAGCGGCGGCATAGACCTTTTTTCTGTACTTGATCATTTGGATACCTCCGTTATTTTATGTTAAACATAATCGTTTATTGGACCATAAAGGTGATAAAAGCCGTTCAGTAAAACCGCATTCACATCCTCTGCTGATTTAGCCACCTTGGTATCAACTAATTTCTGACCAATATCCTTTGAATTTTTCAAATAAGCTTTTGCCAGTTTCGCTCCCAGTGTAATAGAACCGTTTAGATTCTTAAAATACATCGACAGTTTCTCATCCTTCTTGGAATCCATCAGTATTGCTCTCCAGGGATTAAATCCCTGGGGATATTGTCCCAGCTTTTTGTCCAGCTCTCCGGTCCAGCCCTGGGGATCGAACATCTTATATTTTCCAGAATCTAAATCGAAGACGCCAGCAGGTCTCCCCTTCTCGTATTTAAGGAATCCGTCCTTCTGTGAACCGTCAGCACGCTGTCCTCCCAGAACTTTCTTCTCCATCATCTTATCCAGCAAATCATCTGTCAGCTTTTCGTCCTTTATATATCCGCTCACAGTCCGGGATATGCAGTGATAAACATCAACCCCAACATAATCGATCAGTTGAAAGATACCCATGGGTCTGACCAGAAGGTCCTGGCTTATCTTGTTCATTATGTATATCCCACCAGGCAAAGTATAATCCTTGGCCAGCTTCTTAGCCTCATCTATGGCATACAACCCATCTCTCAGGAAATGACCATTACCTATGAACCCGGCAATGTCATAGGAGGGTACAATCTTTTTCCTCAACCTTTTGGCTAACTCATTGGAGAAATCTTTTAACTCCTGGGTAGTTTTGTCAGCCGAAATCAACTCAGCCAGCCTCTGCACCACAGGGGGGTTATAGAAATGGAATCCGATTATCCTCCCGCCTAAATTGGCTTCTTGGTTCAAAACGTGAATGGGAATTGAGGAGGTGTTGGTAAGATAGATGGTATCTTTTTTGCAGATCCCATCCAGCTTTTTGAGAACGTTCACCTTAATATCCTTATCCTCAATTATAGCCTCGAAGATCACGTGAGAGTCTTTAACCATATTAAGATCGGTCCCCATTCTGACCAGGGAGAGCGAGTCATCCACAAATGCGGGAATGATGTCGAAGTTTTCCACCAGATCATCCCTGTCTTTATACAGTTCCCGAAGCATAACGCAGGACTTCTCCCCGATCTTGGTCAATTGGGACCTGAGATAGCCTAAAAGACCGTCTAATGCATCCTCGTTCACGTCAATAAGGTTCAAGCGGTATCTCTGATCTTTGTTTTGCGGATTGAGTTTCGATTTGGCCATCTCTCCTGCCATCAAAAGGGCAATACCCGAACCCATCTTCCCGGCGGCCCCGATGATTGTGACATTTCTTATTCTTTCATCGAAATTCATAGATTAACCTCCATAAGTAGTTGTACAATTTTATACGGATACTAATACTTTTTCATTTTTAAACCACTGCTTTCATATTCCAATTATTCAGATAACTTGAGATTAGACCTCATTTAAGTTCGCATAAGTTTGAGAAATTTTTCACAAACTAAATCAAAAAAAATTTCTCCTCTATAGATTCTTATTATAATATATAATTGACTTTTTCACAACAAAAAACTGGGTTTTCTATTCTTTTTTGTTATCAGGTATCTCCAATTCAATTAATGAATCCTCCTCACCTTTGGAATTCCAACCTCATAAGATCTATCAATAGCCTGTTTTGTATACATGTCCGCTCGTCTAATTCTTTGATTTACGCTCAGTGTATGTACAAAATACACTTTTCGGAATAGAATGGTAAGCCTAATCACTTCAGAGTACAAAGGCTCCATTCGTTTAGTTTTTATCCTATAGTTCTTATTAATCTGCTCGATTACTGGTTCGCTATCCGAATGGATTATTATAATGCTCCTACTATATCACTAAGCAAACTTGAGACCTCTTATTATAGCAAAATATTCTGCCTCTGCATTAGTTTTATGACCTATAAATTCCTCACTTAAGTCTATTAAACGTCCTTTTGGATCATAGATCACTCCTTCAATGCTTGCGGGTCCAGGATTCCTACTCGCATCACCATCCAAGTAAATATAAAGTTTTTTCTGGTTTTCTACTTACTGCATTTTAAACGTACACCGTCCAAAAGGGTTATTTTAATTACTTTAAAGATAAACAACTACTACAAAGGTGACTAAAGCTAATTTTTTCACACCTATTTACTGTTCCACTATTTTGTGGGACGTACTTCATACTTGTTTGTTTGTGTTTCCTCCTGCTCAATCTGGAGATTATTAATTATTGCTTTAATAGTTTCGATAGTCCAGCCAGTTCCCTGTATAATCTCATGTCCGATTTTTTCTATCATTTTTTCCAAAAACTTTTTATCTTCCGTAGTAAGTGAATCTCCTTGTGAAAATTTCTGTTCGATGAAGCCCATCCTTTTTAATTCCTGTTTAGTAACATAGACTGGATGAGGTAACTTTGCTGTTTGATATATAGGAAGAGGATTTATCTTGACTGGAGTAGTTACACTTGGATATTTTACATACGAATATTCAATTTTTGTAGCCAATTGCGCATACTTCACAATAATAGGTTCATGGATCTCAATTTTGGGATAGTACCTTCTTATTTCGAACTTTTTTGGTTCAATTATTATTGTCTGCAATTCTAATAATCTTTGTTGAAGTTCTGTCGCGAGCTCTATTCTATTAAGTTCTTCTATAATGATGGTCGTGTCAACCGGAACTGGTAAAATAGCCTTCGTTGATCTTGTAAACAAAGTCTCTCTCTGTAAAACTGTGGTAATAATAATAATTATGCCGAATAAACTTATAAGCAAACCTGGTGAAGCATTCATCAGTTTTGCTTTTATTCCCTTTCCCTCAACGGATAAATCTGATTTTTCGAGAAATCGCCTGTAAATCATCCTAGAGCCGATCCAAATACATACTAGGGCAATGGCCATTGCAATGATTTTTTGAACACTCCGATCAATTACGAATTCACTCATGTCTACCTCCCTTTACTTTTTATATTCTCTTTAGAGTAGTCAACTCTAATATCATAACATAAGATGTTCAGAGATCTTTTTATTCAATTCTCCTTTCCCGTATTAAACGTTTTCGAGCACGCTCACCAACAATCGAATGCCTTTGAAAGATTATTGTAACACATAACTGACTTTTCAAAAAACAAAGTGAAATTCTTTCATACTTTTTTATCCTCAGGAATCTCCAATTCGATCAAGGAATCCTCGGTGTCCACCATATCATCCTGAGAGAAGTTGACTTTTTTCACAACGGCTTCACAGGGGGCTTTGATCTCATGTTCCATCTTCATTGCTTCAACAATAGCTAAGCTCTGGTTTTTTCTCACCTTTTCACCTTCTTTAACCAGGATTTTCAGAATCTTTCCGGGCATGGGCGGTGAAACTGTGCCCTTGGCTTCAATTCCTCCTTCTTCGGTAACTCTTCTCACACTTTTAGCTGATTCAGCTTCCTGAATCAAAAACTCCTCTCCTTCTATGGAAAAATATCTTTTACCCTCCTTCTCAGCCCAGTACACAGTAAAACTTTCATCACCTATTAATAATGATAAACAATTTGGAGAAATAATAGAGGACTCCACCTCCAGCTTATTATTTCCCAAATCAACTAAAAACTTGTTCTCCTTAGATTCAATGGAGACTTTGTAAACCTTGTCTTTAATTATGAATTCGTATTCCATCGCAACAAAAGTTCAGAGTATAGAGTTTAGAGTATAGAGTCAAAGTTTTTGCATAAATGCAAAAATCATTGCTCTGATTTCTCTCCCTTCTTTGGCTAATGAATCTGAAGAGCTGCTTTTTATCAAATTCAATTTGCTACTCAACTCAAGAATAGTGAGAACTTCGTGAACTGATCTATGAGCATACCCTAAAAATACCTTAAATCCTTTGTTTGAATCACTACCTGCTCCTTCCGCTATATTAAGTGGGATAGAATAGGCTGATCTCCTGAGTTGGGAAACCAAACCATATTTTTCATTTTCAGGAAACTTAGATGAGAATTTATATAGTTTAACAGTATAATCCATAGCTCTTTTCCAAATATCCAACTTCCTATAATCCTGCATATTTACTCTCTACTCTTTACTCTCTACTCTTTACTCTCTACTCTTTACTCTTTACTCTCTACTCTTTACTCT
>CAYURP010000003.1:81674-96110 GCA_964447175.1 uncultured Ignavibacteria bacterium
ACTCTTTACTCTCTACTCTTTACTCTCTACTCTTTACTCTTTACTCTCTACTCTTCACTCTTCACTCTCTACTCCCTAACTCCCACTTACCAATCGCCAGCCAGGGATCATGGGTCGATTCCTTGACCATCTTCATTCTGCCAGGTGTTTTGTTGAATGAGCCGATTGCTGCTGCTATTAAAGCTTGATCCAGAAACTTCTTCTCCTTTTTCTTCTCCTTCCAGTCACTCATATTTTTGGGGATAAAATCGGTTTGGGTGTGTCCGGCGATGAATTCCGGGTGTTCCATTACATCCTTTAAAAATCCGATCTGAGTTCTTATCCCCAGGATCACATAATCCGAAAGGGCAGCCACCATCTTTTTTCTGGTTGTTTCCCGATCCTCTCCCCAGGTGATAAGCTTTGCCAGTATGGGATCATAATGCATGGTTACTTCCAGCCCGGAGTAGATACCGGAATCGTTTCTTATTCCAGGACCATTCGGTTCCTTGACAAATAGTATTTTGCCAAATGAAGGGAGAAAATCGTTATCCGGATCCTCAGCATAGATTCGGCACTCGATGGCATGACCTCTCTGGGACAAATCCTCCTGTTTGAATTTAAGTTTTTCCTTATTAGCCACGCTGATCTGAGCCTTTACCAGATCAACTCCAGTAGTTAACTCCGTTATCGGGTGCTCCACTTGAAGTCGGGCATTAACCTCCAGAAAATAGAATTTACCATCCTTATCCAGAAGAAACTCCACTGTGCCAGCATTGGTGTATCCTGAAACCTCTATTACTTTTTTAGCCACCTGGCCCATCTTAAATCTCAGATCATGATCTAAAGCGGTTGAAGGTGTCTCCTCCACGATTTTCTGATGGCGTCTTTGAATCGAGCATTCCCGTTCAAAAAGATGCACCACGTTTTCGTGATGATCAGCTAATACCTGAAACTCGATATGACGAGGATTTTCAACATATTTCTCTAAGTAGACAGACTCATCTCCAAAAGCCGACTTGGCCTCTCTCATTCCAGCTTCCACTGCTGCTTTTAAATCGTCCTTTGACTTAACCACCCGCATCCCCTTACCTCCACCACCAAGAGAAGCTTTCAGCAAAACCGGATACCCGATTTTATCCGCTTCGGAGACGAACTCTTTTAAATCTTTCCCCTTGGATTTCATTCCAGGGATAATGGGAATCTTAGCTTTGGTCATTGTCTCTCTTGACGCTACTTTATCCCCAACTAATGCCAGAGCCTTAGAGTCCGGACCAATGAAAATGATTCCCTCATCCTCACAGCGTTTTGCAAAATCGCTGTTTTCAGCCAAAAAGCCGTATCCCGGATGAATAGCATTAGCTTTTGTATTCTTTGCGGCATCGATGAGCTTATCCATATTCAGGTAGCTTTCCAGAGGAGGAGCGGGACCAATTAAAACCGCTTGATCAGCTAATTGAACATGAGGAGCAACTCTATCAACCTCGGAGTATACCGCAACGGAAGGAATACCCAATTCCCTGCAAGCCCTGATGATCCTAACTGCGATCTCACCGCGGTTAGCCACTAATATCTTTTCGATTTTATTCGCCATCACGCTTAAAATTAATATTCACTTAAAGTATTACTTTAAGTAGATTTTTATTCTTTAGCCCAGTTAGGCTTTCGCTTCTGAAGAAAGGCGTTCATTCCCTCCTGCCCCTCTTCGCTCATTCTTAAAGAAGCTATCATCTCAGCAGTATATTTTTTCACCTCTTCAAAACTCATTAAAGGAACATTCTGTAAAAGTTTCTTACACATTGTCAGGGCATTAGGACCAGAATTTAAAAGCTGTTTGACTAATTCGTCCACAGCATTGTCTAACTCATCGTTAGGCACCACCTGATTAACTAATCCAAATTCCAGGGCTTTTTGGGCATCTATTCTTTCGCCGGTAAGAAACAATTCCCGGCAGTTTTTCTCGCCTACCCTCCTCACCTCGTAGGGTGAGATACAGGCAGGAACCAGACCCAGTTTTACCTCGGATAAACTGAATTTCGCCTTGTCCGAAGCTATTACGATGTCACAAACAGCCACCAGACCAGCACCCCCACCGATGGCAGCTCCGTTCACCCGGGCTATGGTGGGCTTGGGCAAAGAATAGATCAGATAGAAAAGCTCTGCCAGTTCAAGTGATTCTTTAAGGTTCTCCTCATAAGAGAAATCGACCACTTTTTTCATCCAGTTCAGATCCGCACCAGCGCAAAAGGATTTACCATTGCCAGTCAAAACCACAACTCTAACCTCATTGTCCTCTGAAATATTTTTGAAAACATCTATTAAATCCTGAATCATAATTTCATTGAATGCATTATGAATCTCAGGTCGATTCAGGGTAACTCTGGCTACTGAATCCTCTTTTGAATAAGTGATAGTCGGGTAGGATTTTTTATCTGTCAAATAATTAACCTCTTTTTATCAGTTTTCTATATCAAATGCTTTTTACAACTATTTTTGATTGTAAACTAAAAATACAACCTTTATTGGTTGTATTATGAATCACATCCTGAATATCCCGTAATGGGTATCCGGAATGGGTGCATTCAATGCCATTGATATTCCTAAAGCCAGGGCATTTCTTGTTTCCAATGGATCAAGTATACCGTCATCCCATAATCTGGCTGTGCTGTTATAGGGGCTTTCTTCTTCCTGATATTTTTTCAAAACGGGCGCGCGGAACTCGTCCTGTTCCTCCTGGGTCATCTTGATTCCCTTCTTAGCCAGAGCTCTCATTTTCACAGTCAGAAGAACGTTAGATGCCTGGTCACCTCCCATCACGCATATTCTGGCATTAGGCCACATCCACAAAAGCCTGGGACCATACGCTCGACCGCACATCCCATAGTTACCAGCACCGTAGGAACCTCCCACTATGACTGTGAATTTAGGCACGTCCGCATTAGCCACCGCATGGACCATCTTAGCACCGTCCCGGGCTATACCCTGATGTTCGTATTGTCTGCCCACAATGAAACCTGTGATATTCTGCAGGAATACCAATGGGATTTTTCTCATGGTACACAGAGTGATAAAGTGAGCAGCTTTCATCGAGCTCTCAGAGAACAAGACCCCATTGTTCCCTAAGATTCCCACAGGATAACCCATAATCCGGGCAAAACCGCAGACTATGGTAGGACCATACAGCTCCTTGAACTCCTGGAATTTGCTCCCGTCCACAATTCGGGCGATCATCTCTCGTATGTCATAAGGCTTTCGTATATCCCTGGGCACTATTCCATAGATCTCTTTAGGATCATAGTAGGGATCTTCCGGCTCTGATACGTTCAATTCGAATTTCTTTGGAGGTTCTAAATTCTCGACAATATTTCTGGCAATCTCCAGAGCGTGTTCATCATTCAGAGCATAATGGTCAGCAACACCTGAAATCCTGCAATGCACGTCTGCGCCACCCAACTCCTCGTCAGTTACCTCTTCTCCTGTTGCCGCCTTGACCAGAGGAGGTCCGCCAATAAAGATAGTCCCCTGTTTTCTGACGATCACAGCTTCATCGCTCATAGCAGGAACATAAGCCCCACCAGCAGTGCAGGAACCAAGAACGATCGATATCTGTGGAATGCCTAAAGCTGATAACCTTGCCTGATTATAGAATATCCTGCCAAAATGATACTTATCAGGAAAAGTTCCGGATTGATAAGGCAGGAAAATGCCCCCTGAATCGACCAGATATATACAAGGCAATCTATTCTCTAATGCCACTTCCTGTGCCCGGACATGCTTCTTAATGGTAGTGGGAAAATAAGTGCCACCTTTAACCGTAGCATCGTTAGCCACAATCAGAACCTCCCTGCCGTGAACCACACCCACTCCGGTAACGATCCCTGAGCCAGGTGGCTCCTCAGGATACATCTTATAACCGGCTAAGTGGGAAAGCTCCAGAAAAGGGGTGTTTTTGTCAAACAAAAGATTAAGCCTTTCCCTGACCAGAAGCTTCCCCCTTTTCTTGTGCCGCTCCCTATCCTTTTCCGATCCGCCTTTTTTGATTTCAGCCAGGATAGTCTTATATTCATCCACCACCCTCTGCATCTCAGCCTGGTTTTCCTTGAAATCAGAGGACTTAGTATCAACTTTCGATTCAATCCTGAACATATTTAGTATTCTGTTTTCTGTTTACAGTTTTCAGTTTACTGTTTTCTGTTTGCTCTCTACTCTCAACTCTTAACTCTATACTTCTATTCCGGGACGCACTTGTATCCATAACAGATTATTCCTGCGTGACCTTCATCATAAATCTTCCGAAACTCTACTCTTACTTTCATTCCGATATCCAGCTTTTCCAGATCACAATCCGCTATTTGAGTCAGTACTCTTACTCCATCAGCAAGCTCAACCACTCCCATGGCATAAGGAGCTTGATCTGCGAATCGAGAAGGAGGAACTCGAATTATGGTATAAGTTAGGATTTTACCTTCTTTTTTCAGTTGAATATTCTCAAACTCTTTTGATTTGCATTCCGGGCAGATCAGCCTGGGCGGAAAGAACACCTTCCCACATCCTTTACATTTAGCTCCTTCGAGTCTATACCTCTGGGGTATCTCTCTCCAGTATCTCGGGGATGACATTATACCACCTCCATTATATGAACTAAAGTGGAACCGCCAGATCCACCCATGTTCTGGGTAAGGCCAACTTTAGCGTTTTTGACCTGACGTTTGTCTGCTTCACCTCTGAGCTGCTTGACGATCTCCACTACCTGAGCCACGCCAGTTGCACCTACCGGGTGACCTTTGGATTTCAAGCCACCGCTGGTATTAACCGGAATCTTACCTCCCAATGCGGTCATTCCGTCCTCAGTGGCTTTTCCACTCTTACCCTTTTCAACAAATCCTAAAGCTTCGATAACGCAGAGCTCTGCTATGGTGAAACAATCGTGCACTTCAGCTAAGTCAATATCCTCAGGTTTCTTCTTTGCCATCTTGAAGGCTCTCTGTCCAGCTAATTCCGTTGCCTTGAGTTCGGTTATGTAATCCCGGCTGTGCAGAGCAATGGTATCCGTGGCATGTCCTGATCCGATTATCTTGACTAAAGGTTTTTTGGAATGCATTTTGGCAAACTCCAATGGGACCAAAATAGCTGCCGCTGCCCCATCGGTTATGGGAGAGCAGTCCAGAATTCTCAAGGGATCTGCAATTAAGACTGAATTAAGCACATTTTCTACAGTTATCTTCTGGGGAAATTGAGCCAGGGGATTCATTGAGCCGTGCTGGTGATTCTTAACTGCTATCATAGCTATCTGTTCTCTGGTAGTTCCATACTTATGCATGTGTGCGTTAGCCATCATAGCGTAAAGTCCGGGGAAGGTTATGCCATTATAGACTTCGTATTCCTGATCAGCAGCAGTGGCTAAAGCAAATGTAGCACCGTCTGTGGTGACATCGGTCATCTTCTCTATGCCACTCACCAGAACTATATCACTCATACCGGAAGCTACCTCCATAAATCCCATTCTGACTGCCAGACCTCCGGAGGCACAGGCTGATTCAACTCGAGCTGCAGGTATATTTTTGACACCGAGATAATCAGTCAAAAGAGAAGCCAGATGTTCCTGCCCCACAAAAAGCCCGCTGGACATACACCCCACATACATCGAATCTATGTGATCCACACCGGCATCCTCGATCGCCAGAAGAGCAGTCTCGGCAAAGATATCCCTCAAAGGCTTTTCCCACAGTTCCCCCCACTTGGTCATTCCTACTCCGATTATAGCTACATCTCTCACATCTTCCTCCTAATCAGCTTTTCTGATTTTGCCTCTGAATTTGGCATAGGTGCCGTAATCTAAATATCTTTTGTTATTATCCAGCATATCCCTGGTTTTGGGAGCCATATCCTGCACCTTCTTTATCTTTTCAGTTATCTTAAAGATAAAACCATCTGATCCCGCACCTGATCCATAGGAGACCATAAATATCTTATCTTCTGGCTTGGCAACGTCCAGAATGGCGGTCAGTCCCATGGGGGATGATCCGGAATAGGTATTGCCCAGTTTAGGGCAAAGCCATCCGGTTTCGATCTGCTTTTTGTCAAAACCCAGCATCTTTCCAACACGCATGGGGAACTTACCATTGGGCTGGTGAAAAACCGCAAAAGCGAAATCCGAGGGTTTCATACCTGATTTTTCCAGAAGACCTTTACCGCAGCCGGTGATATGCTTGAAATATGCTGGCTCGCCTGTGTACCTACCAGCATGCCGGGGATAATGCTCGTATTCCCGGCGCCAGAAATCCGGAGTATCGGTCATAAAGGAATAAGTATGCTCCACCTCAGCCAAAACATTATCTTTTCCGAAGATAAAGGCAGCAGCACCAGCCGCAGCGGAATATTCTAAAGCATCACCCGGTGCACCCTGCGATGTATCGGCGCCTACCGCCAGTCCATACTCGATCATACCACCCTGGACCAAGCCGAGACATACAAACATAGCCTCAGAGCCAGCCTTGCAGGCGAACTCGAAATCAGCGCAATGAATCTCCGGGGTAGCATTAATAGCTTCAGCCAGAACCGTTCCCGAAGGTTTCACCGCATAGGGATGAGATTCAGAGCCCACGTAAACCGCACCGATTTTCTTGGGATTTATCCCTGCCCTTTTAAGAGCATAATGGGTTGCCTCCACCGACATGGTAATGGTATCCTGATCCGGTGAGGGAACCGATTTCTCTTCCAGCATAAGCCCTTTTTTATAGGAAGGAGCGTCATGACCCCATATCTTGGCGATCTCCTCAACTTTTATCCTGTTTCTGGGGATATAAGCTCCGTAACCTATTATTCCTGCCATTATTTCACCTCACTTTCTATTCTTTTGTCAAACACGAGCTTGTGAAACTTTTAACAATATAAAAAAAGTGTTATAAAGTCAAGAAAAAACTATAAAACAAAATAGCTTAATTGATACAGAAACAGGATTTAGCTTCCCTTGAGCCTTCCCCATTGTTGGAAATCAAGCTCGCCAGATGTAATCTCTAATGTCTTAACAAGTTAAAAAGTCGTTGGGTGTAAATTTTATTTGACAAATGGATATATTCATTTACAAATCTTCGAATAATTGTAAATTCTTAACTTGAGATCCTAAAACAAAAAGAGCCAGGCAAAGCCTGGCTCCTTCTCCCTTTCTGGTCTTTAATAACTACTTCAAAAGCAGCATTTTCTTAGACTGGACAAAATCACCCGCCTTAATTCTGTAGAAGTAAACACCGCTGGCAACTGTTTTGTCCTTCTGATTGGTTCCATCCCAGACCACCATTTTGTACCCGGCTTGCTGCTTTCTATTTACAAGGGTCTTCACCTTTTGACCCAGGATGTTATAGATGGTGATCTCCACATCGGAATCCTGGGGTAATGAATACCTTATCACCGTTCGAGCGTTAAAGGGATTAGGATAGTTCTGAGACAGGCTGAAGACCTGGGGAATGGATCTAATCAGTTTGTTGGGTCTTATCTCAAGCTCCAGCTCCTGGGCTGAGGGGTTAACCAGAATAGCGCTTTCTATACTTACACTGGAGATTCCAGTTCCATTCCCTTTCATTTGGAACTTCAACTTAAGGAGCGAACCATCTCCTGGCAGCACGGTATGGGTTCCGTAAATGTCTATCATTCCAATCTTAACTTTACCCGGCTTAACATTGTAGAAAAGACCTAACCCCTCGGTTCTGGAAGCGGTATTTATTTCCTTAACTTCAAGCTGCGAGGGATCAAAGTTTAAGTCCAATTCTATCCCTGCTACCTCCTCTTCGATATCAGCCTCCAATAATACCTCAATTTCTTTGGCATTCTCTTGTTCCGGGAAACAAAGATTTATGCTTGCTGGAGCTTTATTTTCATAGCGAGCCAGAAGTTGTCCTGGAATGGTGCAGATACAGGGAGCAGCTTTTCCCTTAAATATGTAATTTACCAGGTAAACCGCGTCCGATATAGTTATGTTCTCATCACAGTTCACGTTTCCAGCTTCCAAAGGCTCGTGTCCTTCTGCCCCTCTGAAAAGATAGTTGACAAGGGCAACTACATCCACTACGTCTACCTTTAGATCCCCATTAAAATCACCTACTATATAAGACAAGGGCTTCGAGCAGATCACCTCCGAAATAGAACTGACATTTTGTTTCAGATCCACTGCAGCGATCTGATAGTAATAGGTAACTCCATTTACCAGTCCTTGATCTTTGTAGGTAATGGCTTGGAGGTTGCTGGCAATTAAAGGAAGGGTGGTATCACTTAATTCAGTTCCCCGATACAAATTATATCCGCTCAAATCACTTTCCACATTACTGTTCCAGTTGAGTCTTATCCACTGGTTTCCATAAACAGCGGAAAAGCCCGTAGGTGTGGCAGGAGCAGTATTATCAGATACTGAGTTGGTTACAAAGGTGCTATCAGCACCAAGATAGACATTCCCAAAAAGATCAGCAGACTTGATCCGGTAATGGTAGGTGGTGGAAGCTGAAAGGTTAGTTAAAGTAACCTGATGTATAGAGTCATTTTCCGGTTTCGCCTTAAAATCCGAATATTCCGCGGAAAGCCCGTATTCCACAGAACTTGAGCTGAGCTCATTTGTCTCCCATTTGATCTTGGCTGAATTCTCCGACACGTAGATCACCTCTGGACCGGAAGTAACCACCGGCGCCTGAACATCCGGAGAAGCAGGAGCGGTAACTGTGAAGTAGTCGCTGTAGGTGGGTCCGTTTCCGTAAGCATCTGTGGAGAACACCCAAACATTGAAGCTGGATGCAAGAGACATACTCAACATGTGCCTTAAGTTGTTGTAACTCTCTCCCACAATTCTTTCTGCTAGTCCACCATCTATTTGTTCATAGCCCATATACGAATCCGCAGGCTCATCCGTCTCCCAGGTGATCACAGCTTTCGTTTCATCCAGATAAGCCACACCAGGCGGAACAGTTATTACCGGAGGATCGGTGTCAACCACATCTGCTGATGTGGTAAATGTTACATCAGAACTGAATGCAGGGCCATTACCAGCTATATCCTTAGAACCCACCCTGAAATGATAGGTGGTGCTGGGAGAAAGATTGGAGAGATGAGCAGTATGATTGACAGTCGCTTCCGGATAGATGATTTCTGTCCCGTAATTCTGGTTCATCCCATATTCCACCATGCTGTTGCCAGTTTCATCGGTAACCCACTCCACCATTGCCCGGTTGTGTGTTTTATGCCGAATATGGGGACCAGAAACTATAACCGGAGGACTCACGTCTGTAGTGGCTCTGGTTTTAAATTGATCGCCGCCAGTATCCAGAGGCTGCCTTGGTCCAACAATATGGTCAGATTGGACTGTGTTGCCTGAGGGGTCAGTAGAGCTTATATAGTAGTAATAAGTGGTGCCAGGAGTAAGGTTGGTGAGAACCACCGAATGATCTATAACATAAGTGGGGCTTCCTCCAATATTATCGTAGGATAGATCTAATCCATAATGAACCCAGCTGTCAGAAACTTCGTCAGTTGTCCAATCTATTTGAACCTGGGTATTATTAATCCAAGAAGCGTAAGGACCGGTGAGAATAAGAGGAGGAATGATATCCGGGCTCGAATGAGTCCAGAACCAGAAATCAGAACTCCAGGTAGGCCCATTACTTTCCGGGTCAACAGACCCAACCCTATAATGATAAAGAACCGAGTCCTGGAGATTAGTCAATACTATCTGATGGTTCTGCACATATTCAGATTTGATCCTTTCTGAACCATAAAGCTCGGATAGACCGTATTGAACTATGCTGGTTGAAATCTCATCTGTGATCCAGCTTATAACCGCTTTATTGTCGGTTATTCCCGAATGAAGGGGACCTAAAACTATTGCCGGAGGCATTTCATCCGGGGCAGCATTGGTGGCGAAGCTGCCACCTGAGAATTTCTCGTTTTTTAATATTGAGATGTTACTACCAGTTATTGCTGCAGCTAAATCCATGTCTGTATCCCCATCTAAATCCGCACAAAAGACAGATTGAGGATTATCTACCCAGTAGTTAACCGCACTCTCAAAACTACCATCCCCATTGTTCTTCAAGATGGAAATACTCTCACCATAAAAATTTCCCACAGCCAAGTCCACATCATTGTCCCCATCCAGATCCGCACAATAGATAGAACGAGGATTGCTTTCCACCGCATAGCTAACCGGGCTCTGAAAAGTTCCATTCCCATTGTTCTTGAAGATATCAACACTGTCACTGCCTGTATTTGCCACAGCTAAGTCCATATCCATATCGCCGTCAAGATCCACACAGAATAAAGAGCGAGGATCGTCATCCGTTCTATAGTTAACTGCAGCCTGAAAAGTACCATTACCATTATTCATCAAAATGGAAACACTATCAACGTATGAACTAGCCACAGCCAAATCTATGTCAGTATCTCCATCCAAATCCGCACCAAAAACAGACATAGGGTGGTCTTCTACTCCATAGTCCACTGCACTCTGAAATGTCCCATTCCCGTTGTTCTTCAGGATGGAGACATTGTCATCGTCTCTGTTTGACACAGCCAAGTCTATATCTTCATCCCCATCCAAATCCTCACAAAAAACAGAATAAGGCTGGTTTCCTACCCCATAGTTTACCGCACTCTGAAAGGTACCGTCCCCATTGTTTTTTAAGATGGAAACGTTATCACTTGTACCTGAATTTACCACAGCCAGATCCAGGTCTTCGTCTCCATCTAAATCCGCACAAAAAACAGACTGAGGAAAGTCACCTGCCCCATAGCTTACAGCACTCTGAAAAGTACCATCCCCGTTATTTTGCAGGATCGAGACATTATCGCTATTGGAATTTGCTGCAGCCAGGTCTAAATCTCCGTCTCCGTCCAAATCCGCACAAAAAACAGACAGAGGATAGGCTCCGACCCCGTAATTCGATGGTTCTGAGAATCCAGGAGAGTTGCCGCTGTAATCCTCAGAGCTCACGGCGTAGAAGTATCCGGTACCGGAAGATAACCCGGATAAGGTGATACTATGGCTGGTCACAAAGCCAGGATCCACAGCGCTGTCAGAAAACGGAGTGGTTTCACCGTAATAGACCCTGCCATCAGCTATCTCGTCAGTTGTCCACTGGATAGTGGCGGAGTTATGCGTTATATAGATTGCTGCAGGGCCGAAAATAATCTGGGGAGGTGTTTCATCGGGATCTGAAGCTGTAGTTAAAAAATCACTCTCACTGCAAGTCGGACCGTTGCCCAAACTGTCGTCAGAACGTACCCGGTATTCATAGGATTCAGATGGTATAAGTCCGATCAGAGTTATCGTATGTTCTAACAGGAACGTCGTATGACTATCAGCGGGAACCCATTCTTCATCCTCAAACAGCTCCACACAGCCATCAGCTGGCTCATCTGTTTCCCAATAGATGGTAGCCATGGTATCCATTATAGCTATCACAGTCGGACCCAAGGTTATCACCGGTGCGCTGGTATCGCCAAAAATCACGTAAGCATAGTCAGAGTATTCGCTCTCATTCCAGGAGGAGTCAACCGAAGAAACACTGTAGAACAGAGTCTCACCCGGGGAAACCGTAAGATCTAAGTAGAAGGGATCGTCAGTAGTAACCAGAGTATCATCCAGGCTGTCGCGATCATAATCCTTGTATACCGCATAGAGTCTTAAATCCGGATCCATTACCGGATCCCAGGTCAGGGAGACGCCCGACTCCTGGGGCAAAGCCACCAGATTCTGAGGTTTTTCAGGAGGATTAGTCTCAGCTTTCTCCACGAAAAGCGTACCCGGCCAGAATCCTGCCTCCATGTATGAATAATCCCAACTCATAAAAAGTACAGTATCCAAAGGATCGCTCTCAAAAAAGACCATCTCCGGGGGGACTACGTCCTTGACTTTCAAATAGATCTTACCCAGAAGGCCTTCTCCTATTTCCAAGTAAGGAGCTTGTTCTGTGAGAAGGTCAATCAATATGGTTGCGTTTCCTTCATCAATGTCAATTACTTTCTGTTCAAAATGAGCTGCCCGACTTCCTGCAAAGCTAATCGAGTCCACTTGAACCAGGGAGGAATCACCGAAGACCAACGGTATCTTAATCCTAGCTAATGAATCATAATCATTAGACTGGATTATGGGAACTACTACATCCTCTTGATTGGGAAGGGCTGTTACATGCAGAATTTTAACCGAATCCCCCATCAAGGCTGGATAGGCGAAAATGAAACCCTTTTTGGTAACGCTGTCTGAACCATTAGCACTGGTGACTATCAAGGACACGTCATAAGTCCCATAGGAAATATATTCATGATATGGATTTTGGAGAGTACTTATGCTGTCATCCCCGAAATCCCACAACCAGTCAGTTATATCTCCGATTGAATTGTCTGTAAACTGCACCGCCAGAGGCAAAGCTCCTACAGTAGGATCGGCTGTAAAGTCTGCTAGGGGTTTACCCAGAACCTGGATGTAGTTCTCCCTAATAAGAGAGTCAGAGCCGAATTGGTTGGTCACTTTAAGCTTGACGTTATAAGTCCCTGCCTGCTTGTAAGTGTGCACAGGATTCACCTGGATACTGGAATACCCGTCCCCAAAACTCCAGTATCGGGAGTTAACAATGCCCTCAGAAAGATCGGTGAAGTGAACCTCTAAATTCTTCTCCCCGATAACCGGATTTGCGACAAAATTAGGTGTAGGAGGTTGCATGGGATTGGGAGCCTCAAACTGCGGAACCGCCAATTCCCTGGGAAGGGAACCTTGCACAAATAGAAAGTGGTTGCTCGGTTCGAAGAATGTGGTATCAAAGGAGAAGCTCCAGGCTGAGGATGAATCAGAGATGGTGAAATAGAGCTTGGCAATTGGTCCTGACCCTGGATTAAGCGTAATAGAACTTAGATTCGAAGCCCCTATCAAGAGCTTCTGCTCATTATTATCCACACGGCCATTAAAACGATTGCAGCCCTGCAATCTTGTGGATACAAACGAGGCTGAATCGCACTGTATTGTCCCCTGAACTATCCCAAATGATAGAGGAATAGCTAAGCCAAAGACAGTGTCTGAATTTGTTAATTCCAGATTGAAAACGTATTTGAAAGACGCAGGGTGATTAGAATAGCTCACATACAGCGTATCCGTAGTCAAAATCTGTGGTGGAACTTCGGGGAAAGGCGGTCTTTGTAACAGATGAGGACCACCTAAAAAGATGTAATCCGCAAGATAAATAACGTCTCCAATGTTAATACCTGCTATTGAGTCAATATCCCCTGAGCCCCATAAAACAGGCTCTGGGCCTTCCACAAAGAGATAATTGAAGAGATAGATCAAATCAGCAGCGTCGACAATGTAATCATGGTTTACATCACCAGCCAGAGCTCCGGACAGGACACCGGAATAAACCCGGGCTTTGTTAATAGAGTTCTTTAGGTTTATATCACCCTCGCTGGTTACAGCCATTGCGAATTTAACAGTTACCGTATCGCTTAAGCTTGTCAGGTGCTTGGCTGTCATCACCGAGGCTAAGTCTATGTTTTCGCCATAGACGCTGTCTCCAGGGGAAGAAGCTATCTGATAAAGCTGTTCATCCTCTACTAAGCCATAGGCGGGGGGGAGATTTGCGCCAAAGGGAGCTGAATTTTCCAGAAATGACAAACCAGCATGATAATTGGTCATACTTCCCGTTCCATTCTGCCACATCAGGTAGTAAGAATCGTCATATCCTCCGTTGTTGTTTGCTGGTACATCAGTCGGCACATCCCAATCTAAAGCCATCCCCAGGTATAAATCTCCAAGAGTGGGGGGAGTGATTGTAGGCCACCAGGCGGGCGCAGTGGTCTTTGGATAAAGTTTTATTGTGCTTATCATTACGTTCTCAGGCACAGGTGAGTTCTCTCCTGCAAAGAGCAGATTCTCCATGGACATCTCCACGTCCCACCACCAACCAGGCCAGGGTTGTCCCACCCCAGGAAAGAAGGGGTAGAATTTATGCCTGGATCTTATTATAAGATAATTTCCCATATCCAGGCTGTCGATGACCAGATTACTGGCTGCATGAGTGAACTCGTTCCAATATATGTTCCTGCTGACCAGAGTGTCGCTATTAGAATTGACCGTAGCTAAAAATACCGAGCCCTCATAAAGATAATTCTTATCATCAGCAAAAGTGTGCATTCCTCCACCTGAATCCCCGCCTCCCATACGTCCCAGGTTGAACTGACGGAGCTCCATGGTTGGATTTGCCAGGTATGCAAATTCAGGACGGTAGTATTCTTCATCTGTTACCACCAGAGGGCCTACTGGGATGAACAACACTCCATTCCCGGCTGAATCATCAGAATTTACCTGAATGGAATCCATAACCAGGACTGTCTCTGAATAGGCAACATCACCGAACGAGAGTGAAACTTCAACCGGATCTCCACCAGCAGGAATGGAGAAGACTGAATCTGAGACTATATCTATCCAGGATT
>CAYURP010000004.1:0-84705 GCA_964447175.1 uncultured Ignavibacteria bacterium
ATCAGTGGATGAGGGTCAGACCTTAGAATTCAGAGTGAGCGCTACAGATCCGGATGGAGATGTTCTAACTTTATCAGCAGAGGATATTCCCACTAATGCGAGCTTTGTGGATTCGGGTAATGGAGCGGGATTATTTACCTTTAATCCAGATTATGACCAAGCTGGGGTACATAATGTTACCTTCATTGTCTCTGATGGTTCGTTGGCGGATACTGAATTGGTTGTTATAACGGTGAATGATGTTAATCGGGCGCCGGCACTGGACTTAATAGGTTCCAAGATAGTGGAAGAGGGCCAGACTTTAGAGTTTAGAGTGAGTGGCACAGATCCGGATGGGGATGCAGTGATATTAACGGCTGAGGATGTTCCCACTAATGCCAGCTTTGTGGATTCGGGCAACGGAGCGGGATCGTTTACTTTTGATCCGGATTACACCCAGTCCGGTTTATACAATGTGACCTTCATAGTCTCAGATGGGTTGCTTGCGGATTCGGAGTTAGTCTCCATCACGGTGAATGAGGTGGGTAATCATGCGCCGGTACTGGATTCGATTAGAGCCAAATCAGTGGACGAGGGTCAGACCTTAGAATTCAGAGTGAGTACTTCAGATCCGGATGGGGATGCTCTGAGTTTAACAGCTGAAGATGTTCCTTCTAATGCTTCCTTTGTGGATTCAGGCAATGGAGCGGGGTCCTTTACCTTTAATCCAGATTATGATCAAGCTGGAGTACATAATGTTACCTTCATTGTCTCTGATGGTTCATTGGCAGATTCAGAGTTAGTGCAGATAACAGTCAATGATATAAATCAAGCACCAGCACTGGACTTGATAGGCTCTAAGATAGTGCAGGAGGGACAAACCTTAGAGTTCAGGATTAGTGCTTCAGATCCAGATGGTGATGCGATCGTATTATCAGCTGATAGTATTCCTGCAAATGCCAGTTTTGTGGATTCGGGTAATGGAGCAGGATCATTTAGCTTTAATCCGGATTACACCCAATCTGGTTTATACAATGTGATCTTCGTAGCTTCTGATGGTTCGTTAGCTGACTCGGAGTTAGTATCCGTCACGGTGAATGATGCGGGCAATCAGGCACCGGTACTGGATTCTATTAGAGCTAAGTCAGTAGACGAGGGACAGACCTTAGAATTCAGGGTGAGCGCTACAGATCCAGATGGAGATGCCCTAATCTTAACAGCTGAAGATGTTCCTACTAATGCGAGCTTTGTGGATTCGGGCAATGGAGCGGGATCATTTACCTTTAATCCAGATTATGACCAGGCTGGAGTACATAATGTTACCTTTATTACTTCAGATGGTTCTTTGGCGGATACTGAATTGGTAGACATAACGGTGAATGATGTTAATCGGGCACCGGCCCTGGACTTAATAGGTTCCCAGATAGTGGAGGAGGGCCAGACCTTAGAGTTTAGAGTGAGTGGCACAGATCCGGATGGGGATGCAGTGATATTAACGGCTGAGGATGTTCCCACTAATGCCAGCTTTGTGGATTCGGGCAACGGAGCGGGATCGTTTACTTTTGATCCGGATTATACCCAGTCAGGATTATATAATGTGACCTTCATAGCCTCAGATGGATTGCTTGCGGATTCGGAGTTGGTCTCCATCACGGTGAACGAAGCGGGTAATCAGGTACCAGTATTGGATTCCATTGGAGCTAAGTCAGGAGAGGAGGGTCAGACCTTAGAGTTTGGGGTACATGCTACGGATCCAGATGGAGATGCCCTGACTTTATCGGCTGAGGATGTTCCCACCAACGCTACTTTTGTGGATTCGGGCAATGGAGCGGGATCATTTACCTTCGATCCGGATTATACTCAGGCGGGATTACACTTTGTGACCTTTATAGTTTCAGATGGTTCATTGGCTGATTCAGAGTTGGTGGAAATATCGGTATCCGAAGCTGGGAATCAAGCGCCGGTAATTGACTCAATAGGTCCTCGAATTATTAATGAGGGAAATACCTTAATTATCCTTGTGACAGCCACTGATCCGGACAATGACAGTTTGCTCCTTTCGGTGAGCAATCAACCGTCTAATTCCAGCTTCATAGACAGTGGAAACGGAATTGGATTATTCACCTTTACTCCAGATTACTATCAATCTGGAGTGGATACCGTATCTTTCCTGGCAATGGAGAAAAAGGAAAATCCATTGTCTGATTTTGAGAATGTAATCATAACTATAATTGATATAAATCAACCGCCAGTTTTTGATTCCATTGGACCTCAGAATGTAGCAGTTTATCAGACCTTGAGAATTAGGGTGGTAGGAACAGATCTCACAGACCCGGATGGCGGGGCATTGCACTTAACCGCAGCCCACCTGCCCCTTAACTCAACCTTTACAGACAGCGGAGGGGGAGTTGGCGGATTTGTCTTTGCTCCTGATACCTCTCAGATGGGGAGTGATACTGTAATATTCTATTGCTCGGATGAAGGGTCACCCCCTGCTACTGGTTCGGAAACGGTGATTATTACTGTACAACAGGGGGCTAATCAGGCGCCTGTGCTGCAATACATTGGTTCTAAACAGGTTACAGAAGGCCAGACTTTGAGTTTTAAAGTCTCAGCATCAGATCCCAATGGAACTATACCCATTCTATACACTGGCAGTTTGCCCAGGAATGCTGCATTTGTCGACAGCGGTAATGGTAGAGGTCTGTTTACCTTTTCACCTGACTACTCCCAACAGGGTTTGAAGGAGGTTACTTTCTATGCCAGTGACGGGCAGCTTGTGGATTACGAAAAAGTGTTGATTCAGGTCAAGGACGCTGGTAATCAACGCCCCACTTTGGATTCGATTGGAGCCAAATCTGTGACTGAGGGAGATACCTTAACATTCAGCGTTCATGCTACAGATCCAGATAGTACCAAACCCGGATTGTTTGCAGAGAATTTACCGATCAATGCCAGTTTTGTAGATAATGGTAATGGAAACGGGATCTTTACCTTTACTCCGGTATATGTACAATCCGGAACATACAATATCCTCTTCTTCGCCTATGATGGAGAATTGGCTGACTCTGAGGTGGTACAAATCACAGTGAATGACGCTGGAAATCAGACTCCGGTTATGACTCCCATCGATTCTCAGGTGGTAGTGGAGGGACAACAATTGGTGATTTACGTTGAAGCCATTGATCCTGATAGCACCATTCCTTTTCTCAGAGCCTGGAACGTCCCGAGTAATGCTACTTTCACCGATATTGGCGATGGAAACGGAACGTTTGTCTTCAATCCCACCTATTTCCAGGCAGGGGTGGATACTGTTATATTCGAGGCTGTGGATTACGAGGATTCACTGGTGAAGGTTAGCCAGAGTGTTCAGATTACCGTACAAAATGTAAACCGGCGACCTGTTTTCCAGCAGGTATCCACCCAGCAGTTGAATGAAGGAGACACGTTGATCTTCAATGTAATTGCTACCGATCCGGATAGCACTTTTCCCACACTTTTCTGTACACCCAAACCTCAGAATTCCACATTCTACGATTCTGGTAACGGGGTGGGAACATTTAGTTTCTATCCGGCCTATTTTCAATCCGGAACCTTTTACCCCATGTTTTTTGCGATTGATAATGAATTACCAGCTGAGCCGGAAACAGCATACATGCAGGTTCAGATTATCGTTTATGATGTTCCTCAGCCTCCAGCATGGGCTGATATCCCTGACACTTCCGTAACTGAGGGAGACACTTTAATTCTGCAGGTGAGCGCATCCGATCCGGATGGAGTTCCGCCGACTCTTTCAACTGTCGGATTACCCTCCAATTCCACCTTTACGGATCATAAGAATGGAACAGGTACATTTACTTTTACTCCCAACTTTGTGCAGGCTGGAACCTCCTGGGTTAGCTTCATTGCCACTGATCTTACCTCTATGGCTGATACTGAACAGGTGCAGATTGTAATAACAGAAGCTGGTAATCGATCTCCCATCTTAGCTTTGCTTCAGACAGAATGGGTTATTCCTGCCATATACGGTGACTCTTTCACCGTTTCTGCTGCGGATCCGGATTCGACCATTCCGGTTTTAAGTGCGGTCCAGCTTCCCCATAACGCAGGTTTTTACGACAGTGGCACTGGTGCGGGATTATTTACCTTTATCCCCGATACCACACAAGCGGATTCGGTATATGAGATCATATTCATCGCCTCAGATGGACTTTTAGCTGATTCTCATGCTGTGATCTGCTCTGTAATCGCCTATACCAGAGGGGATGCCAATGGGGACGGGAATGTAAGCATAGCTGATGCAGTTTATCTGGTAAATTACCTTTTCAACGATGGCCCCACTCCTGTTCCCTGGGGTGCTGGAGATGCTAACGGGGATGGTAATGTAAGTATAGTGGATGTGGTTTATCTGGTTAATTATCTTTTCAATGATGGTCCACCACCGCCAAAAATCGAGTGGATAGGCATTGGTTCAGACGAAAAGGGTAAATCAAACTTGGATAATCTAAAAAATTAAGGTAAACACCTAGGTAGTTTTTTGGGTGCTGGATTAAAAAAACTCCTGTCTTGACGATATAAAAATGAGAATCCCTTAGTTGACAAAAAGTTAGGAGAATAAAAAAATGAACAAAAAAAGCGGGAAGGGGCAAAAAAGACTTGACAAATTCATTTTTTTGTTTTAATTATATAATGAGAAGTTGTAAGAGATTATGAGCAATGTGATTTAATCGCAAGTTAGAGCGATAAGTTAACCTCGTGGGAGTAAATATCTAAAAAAGTTACTTGCTCAAAGAAAGTCTCAATTAGTAAGAAGCTACTGTGAATTTGTTTATTTTCCCATTATGGAGAAAAAGTTGAGAGTGGGAGATAAAATTATACATAGACCTGATGATGCAATTAACTTCTTAGCGTTTGGAAGGAGGTGAGAACCGGCAGATTTGTAGCAGAGGACTAATCTGGAGGGGAAAATCTATAAAACCAAAGAGGAAAGGAGCAAGAGATGGCAAAAAGACTAATGCTATTTCTGGCAGTGCTTTTGGTGGTTCTATTTACTGCCGGAATGGTCTGGAGCGCCAAACAGAATCCCGATTTGCTTAAACCTGATCGTCCCATAAGAGGTGATGAATCATCCTTTGACTATCTGATAACCAAAGCTTCCACAGTTTTTCCGAATGCTTTTTGCGAGGAGACTACCATTCTTTCGCCCTATGACACTTGCATAGGCTGCACCTGGTACGATTATCAGCACAACTCCCGTATCCCCAGAATGTGCGCTAACGATTATCAGACCATCGCTGCTGGCGGACATGGTCATCATTATTCTTTTATGTATCAGGATGCCTGGGGCGATGCAGGCAAAAGATACATAAACGTGACTTACTATGATGCCGATTATGGCTGGGAGACGATTCCTGCACCCGTCATCACGGCTCAGGGTTACAGGGCTGGTTATTGTGGTATGAATATATTCCTGGATGGCCGAAGCGTACCCTACTATCATACCACTGGGGTAGTCGCCCCCAATCCCAATGATCTGGGCACGGTAATCAGCATCGAACCCAATCTTCCCGGGAAGTTAGAGTTTAAGAATAACAAGTACTGGTATGATATTCCGGACAGTGTAAACACTGAATTCATAGGTATGTGGCCCGCGGCAGATGTGGACTTCGATGATCAGATCCATATTGTGATGAATGAGGGCGATACTGCAGCTGGTATAAGCTGGATGGGATATGTCCGCTGCACGGAGGGCCCGGATTCAGGCCAGATTACCTGTCAATCGCCTGGATTGCCTATATACATTATTAACAAGGAGACTCCGTATTGGAATCCCATTAATCGTTGCATGGCCTTTGATTCTGCTGGAGTTATCGGTGCTAACTTGACCTGCTCCAGGGTTTCCAATAAGGTGGCCATCTGTTATGCAGCACTGGCAGAGACAGAGGACGATTCCACCTTGTATCAGGTTTCAAACGACGCCTTCTATCTCGAGTCCACCAATGGCGGTGATAACTGGTTTAGTGATCCCGACTCAATGCAATTCAGACGCAACTGCAGCCAGTATAAGGTGACAGATAAGATGCGTTGTTACGGAGAGGTAACTGCGGTATATGACTTTAATGATGACCTGCACGTCTACTGGTATACCCATTATTATGACAAGGTAGCAAATGAAGTCGACATAAACGATATTGCTCTGTGGCACTTCAGCGAGAATACCGTAAGGTTCTGCGATGGGGAATCTGTTTATGCCAACAAGATTACCGCAGCCAACTGGGAGGAGGCCACTGCCGGTGCATGGAACAGGCTGATAGCCAAGATCACCTCAGGAGTAGGTATACTGGAGGGAGATAACGAGAACTACCTGTATATCACCTGGACTCAGTTTGACACGGCCAAGTGGAACGATGCCGGAAATCAGACTCAGGGCGATTTATATACCACTGTTTCCACCGATGCTGGAATGACCTGGATGATACCGGTTAACATTACCAACAGCACGGTTGACAGCTGTGTAGCTGGTCAATGTGCCAGCGATCACTGGGGCTCCATGGCTGAAAGGGTGGATGATTATCTCCATTTGCAGTGGATCTATGATCTGGATGTGGGAGGCGCGGTTCAGGATGAGGGAGAGCCGACCAATAATCCGGTGCTGGTTTATGATTTCCCCAAGAGCAGTATTCCCTTGGAAAATAAGGCTCGAATTGGTTGGACTCCATCAGATTTCATCATCCCCTATGTCCATTGTCCCAAAAATGGCCAGACCACGACTACTTTAACCGTAGAGAATATCGGAACTGCGACATTATCCAGCATCAGCCTAAGCGAATCTGCAACCTGGCTCAGCATCGGAACCTGTCCTTCGTCCATTGTTGCAGGCGGCTGCCCGGCAAAAGTGACCTTGACCATCACGGGCCAGGGCGCTGAGGAGTTCTATGTGGACAGCATCCACGTGACCTCCAACGACCAGGCTGGGAATAACGACTTCTACGTCAGATTGCATGTGGTTATGTCCGACGTCTATGTGACTGAGGAGGATACCACAATTGATAATCCCACCATGTATGTTGGGTTTGCCAACGTGGGTAACCTGGGTGACCAGACCGATACTACCGGATACTATCTACACCAGGATGACAATGAACCCTACTTTCTGTACGACGGTACTGTGCTCCTGGCATTTACCGATTCCAATATTCCCGCAGATTCCCTGGTGGGCAGGTGGATCTTTGATGAACACTACCTACTGCCGGAAAGGGATGCGATTGTGACTGATAATGCTCAGCTTAAAACCAAAATTGTGGATGCTGAGTTTAGTCCAACCACTCCCCAGGCACCATTGCCCTGGCATCACCGCTGGTGGTATTGGACCATCCGGACCAAGGATTACATGTTCTACAGCCAATCCGCGACAGAAAATCTGGAACAGTACGTGACATTGAGGTATATCAAGCTCTATTATAATCCTCCTCCACCTTGGTGGCCAGACATAACTCCACCTACTTCTATTCCTGTTACCTATGTGGGTATGGGTCTGGATATTGACGCGCCTTCCGATTCCGGAGCATGGAACTATCCAGGCATAGATGAGAGCCGGCGGATGGCGTTTCTGCGAGGTTATGGTGGAACCAACGAAAACTACCGTATGGCTATAGCCCAGAGGGATACCTGTTACTGGACTATCGGTCCTGTAGGTCCCGTTTATTGCTGCTGGCCGGATCCCGGCATAATTACAAAAGACATTCCTTTTGCCATGCACGTTTTGAGAAACGATTCAACGGTCTATCCGCACGGTGGTTATTATGATCCTGAGCTTTACAAGTGGATGAGCATGCCTGGCGATTCCATCCTACCGGATTCTTCAGGTGACACACCTCCGGAGGACTACAACATAATCACAACAGGGAGGATAATTCCTGCCGGGACCTTCCCGCCAGTTGATACTTATGAGGTAGCTTATGCTCTGGTTGTCGCAGATGAGTATGAGATCGACAAAATGAATGATATCGTGGATATGGTCATGTGCGGAAACGCTAACAGAGACCAGGCAGTTACTATCGCGGATGTGGTTTATATCGTTAGCTTCCTGTTTAAGAGTGGAGCCGAACCCTGGGTCTATGCAGCTGATGTTAATGCAAGTGGTGATGTAACCATAGCTGATTGTGTGTATCTGGTCAGCTACTTATTCAAGAGTGGACCACCACCACAATGTTCCAAGGACTGGAAACCATAGAATTTTGACCATATTGAGGATGGATTATGGGATGGGATGTGATTTCCCATCCCATAATTTTATCTCCAATCTCCTGTTTAAACCAGTACAAGACTAATTCCAGTTTAAACTTAGCATAATCCATAAATCCAGTTTTCTTGATCCAAAATTTCCCTTAAGAAACACGATTTCATTTTTTTAAATTTTTTTGTTGACAAATTAGTTTGGATTTCTTTATTATAAGATAAAGAAAATGGAGGAGATATTTGAGAACTGAAATTTAAAAGGAGGTGAAAAGATATATAACTTGTGTGTCAGCTCAGATTTAGATGATAGTCTTGGCTGAAGGTAAATTTAACTTTAGTAAAGGATTTGAAAGGATGAACAAAAAAACAGAGAGGGGTGAGTAATGAATAAAAGAATTTTATTGTTGTCTTTTTCTTTAATCCTCGGTTTTTTGATGTTCGGTTTTTCTTCTGTTTATGCACAGGCACAACCATCTGAGGATGATACCATTGAGGTTGAAAAGATTACAGATATGCCCTCTGGAACATCGGTAGCAGTTAATGTCTGGCTCAAAACAGATAGGAATTTGGGCGGTCTGACGATCCCCTTGAAATTCAGAAGTGCAGAGGGCGATACTGCCTTGGATGTGGAGTGTGATTCCATCCACTGGTCTGATTGGTTTTGGGATAATGTATCCTCTATCTATACCGGACAAGATACTACATCCTATATCGACAGCACGAATAAGACAATTTTAGTCTATGCACTTTGGTTTGGAATACCACCTTCAGCTGAATATCTGCCGGCAAACGATTCAGTAATCTTTACCATTTATTTCACTACTGGAACATATTGGGACCCAGGTGTGCCAGCTAAAATTGACACCTTCAGTATTGAATATCCCAAAAAACTTCTCACTATAGTCGATGAATCGACATTAGAAGACTTTATACCTATTTATAAACCTGGCTCTTTAGGCGAGTTTAGCTGGGTTAGGGAAATTGGTGAGGAAGAAGCTAACGTTCCTGAGAAGTTTGTTCTGAACCAGAACTATCCCAACCCCTTTAACCCCACCACCATAATCAGGTTCGCTCTTCCTGAGAATAGCTGGGTTAAAGTTGAAGTGTTTAACATTTTAGGACAGAAGATAACTACCTTGGTGGACGAGCATCTAACTGCCGGTTATAAGGAAACTGGGTGGGATGGTACAGATTCCAAGGGAACGAATGTGGCATCAGGAATATACTTCTACAAGATCAAAGCCAATAACTTCACGGACATCAAGAAAATGGTGCTATTGAAGTAACCATTTTCCAAAAACTGTATGTTTTATTCCCTTCCTCTTTTTTCAAGGGGAGGGGAATTTTATTTGGCTTGCAAGTTGTTCTACCACAAAAACTTAAAGTTGAGGTTTTTTTACGGTATACAAATAATACTCCCTGAAAAATGAATCAATTAACTTTATTAGGATTGAAAAAGCTCCTTTAATACTGGGCTATGAAAGTGAATCTATACTCTGAGTGATTTTAGTACTCCAGGTTTGATCCGGTTTTAATCTCATTTTCCAATTTGGAAATAATACCGAGGATTGGAAGTTTTTCTCAAAACCCGATTCTGACAGGGAAACTGTCAGGATGGGGAAATGCCACAGAAAAGCGGACCTATCTGTTTTTAAATTTATATCTATTCTCAGTTTCTGATCTTTTATCCCGAATTCAAAGACACCCTGACTCTGAAATTTATCTAATAGCTTTTTTTCCTGATGATTTGTTCCGTTAATAAAATAAATCATTTTCCCATCTAATCCAGATGATGGAGTGAAATTGAACTCCACTCCAAACCACAGATCAACTGCTTCTTTAAAATTGTTCTTTATCAAATAGCTTATATCCCACAGGGAGCTATCGGCTTTGAGTATAATGGTTTTGGTTAAAGTCAGGGGAATTCTTCTATCTTTAATCCAGATCCAGCCATCCCGGCTCAGCGTAAGCTTAAGTTTTTTCCCTTCCTTTTCGATCCTGGGTTGATAGGGCTGGTTGACAAAATCTCCCTGCTCGGGATATTTACATCGAGAGAAACCATCAATTTGAGTACTATCCCCTAAGAAATGATCGATCAGAGAACCTCTTCTATACCAGTCATAGGTCAGATACTTCTCCAATCCTTGCTCCTTGGTTAACACCAGGTCATGTATGCTGGCCACTTCTGTTTTGTTTTGGTTCTTTGATTTTTTTAAATCCGATATCTTTTTATGATATCCCTCCTCCCATCTGGAAAGGGAATTAATCAAATTGAAGGATTCAGGGACAAAATCCAACTCGTATAGAGCTCCTCCATATGAAGGCGAAAAATAAAGATTTAACCAGGCAGTGCTGATTAAAATATCGTCCTTTCCATCCTTATCCAGATCGAACAGCCGATAATCCACCCAATTTTCACTTTTGTGAGTTAACTGATTATAGATTTTATCCCCGTGTATCAGGTGATTATACACTGCCTCCCTGAGGTGATAGAGGTATAACCCTCCGAAAACTCCATGCCAGTAAGGGCAGTTGCACTGGGATTTCCAGAGTTCATCCTGGGCTTGTTTAAGCTTTCCTTTTTCATGTTTTGCATTTGAGGAGCTTAACGAATGTATCCTTTCTGAAAGGTCTAACATCCTTTTATGGAGGTGATTTACCTCCGGGTATTTGGTTAAAAAGTTTCTCCAGAATCCACCTCTTACGAAAACGCCATACTTATCAAAAAGCTTTGAATCTTTAAGAAAATTCTCCAAGTTCTCATATTCTCTGAATCCCTGAGCCGGGAGAGACCACTGGGACATCTCGGCATAGGAGGAGGTGGGCAGATAAATTCTTCCTAAAGGGGGTAGTTTTTCCAATGCTTCGCTGAAATGAAGCATATTTATCCAATCGCTGTTTTTATCTATGGCTTTAAAAAATTTTAACATCCACTCATCCTCATAACAGTGTTTGTATGTACCGGGCCAGATGCCAAATTTTTCCCCGTCGTCAGCATAAACAATTAGAGGGTTATCTTCCTCCTGGGTGATTTTCTTAAAATATTGTAGTGTTTCCTCAGGTTCTTTAAAAGGTATAGTATATCTTAGGACTTGGCTGATAGGGAAGAGGTTGGTCACATAACCTTGTTCTTCTGTAACATAATATCCCAAAAGCTCTTTCTCGGATAATCCGGAGTATTTGAAATGGGTGTCATCCAGGATTACAAATTTAATCCCGGACTCAGAGATTATTTTAGGAAGATGGGGTTCCCAAACCCTTTCTGCCAGCCACATTCCCAAAGGGGTGGTTTTAAACTCCCCTTTTATGAATTGGGTTAGTTTTTGGATTTGACCCTTTTTGTCCCAATCCGGTATAACCGGAAGAATGGGCTCATAAAATCCACCGGTTAAAATTTCTACCTGCCTATTTTTAACCATCTGGGCGATCTCATCCATGGTTTCCGGATGATTGTTTTTTAGCCATTCCAAAAGGATACCGGAGTAATGTAAGGAGATTTTAAAGTTGGGATATTCTTTGAGCAGCTTCAAAAAGGGCCAATAACAGCGCTGGTAAGCGTCCTGGAAGATGTGCTGGAAGTTTCCTATGGGCTGATGATTGTGAACCCCAAAGCAAAAGTTTATCTTTTGAGCCATAAAAGGTTTTAACTTCAGAAAAGCTCGAACTTGAAGTATCTTTTAGGATTCTTCTTGATATCCTCAATTAGCTCATCGATGGATCTGGTAGTTTTCTTAAGATCCTGATATAAGCTTTTATCATTTATCATTTGACCCAATGTCCCTTCACCTTTTTCGATTTTTTCAGATAGCGTTTTTAAAGAAGCTGATAGCTCCTCTAAAGTTGAGGTGATTTTCACCAGGTCGTTTGAGGCGTGGCTGAACTTATCCAGGGTAGTATCCAGTTTGGGCTTACTTTGATCCACCATTATCTTCAATTCGGAGGATGCGTATGAAAGGTCATTTATCGACTGATCTATTTTGGGTTTGTTCTCCTTAAGCAGAGAAGCTAAATCCGAGGATAATTGGCTAACGTTTTTTATGGTCTCTTTTATCTTTTGCTCAGACCATTCGGTTCCCAGAGCGCCCTTTAGGTAACCGGTTAAGGTTCTGATCTCAGCGATCATCTGGCCCATCATCCCCATTACTTCAGGAATGCCGGTATCATAAAAGCCTCTGGGTAATTGGGAGAGGTCTAAGGGTTTATCGCTGTGCCCGGGCTGAATGGCGATGAATCTTTCTCCCATCAAACCGATGTTCATCACTTTAAATTCTACATCCTCCATTAACTCTACGTCCGTGGTGAGATTAAATTTCACCAACACATCACCCTGGTAAAGTTTTATTTGCTCAACCTCTCCCTTTTTCACCCCCAGAACCGTTACCGGATCTCCGATTTCTAAGGCTCCCACGTTGGGAAAAAGGACGTTTAAAGCATATCTTTCCTGCCTGAACCTGTATTCCTTAACCCATATGATTCCCCATACCAGAATGACAACAGCCAACGCTACGGCGATCCCCACCCTCAATTCAACTGATTGATCTCTCATAGTATTTCTTTTCTCCGGTATTTCACTCTATATCGCTTTCCAGATAATCTCTAACCTTCATCTTCCGGTTAATTTCCTCGGTGAGCCTTTTGGAGAATTTTTCAGCTGGATGCTGACCGTAAATCTTGAGCATATGGTTCATGGCTATTACCTCAGAGATGACGGTGATATTCTTTCCAGGGGAGATGGGAATGGTAACCACAGGTAACTCCACTCCCAGGATTTTAGTGAACTTGTCTTCAATGCCCAGCCTTTCATATTCCAATTCCTCTTCCCACCAGACCAATCTGACCTCTACCTCAATTCTCTTTTGAATCCTGATGGCTCTAATTCCAAAGAGTTTTTCCAAATCTATAATACCCACGCCTCTTATCTCCATGTGATGACCCAGAAACTCGTATCCGGTTCCCACGATTACATCCGGGGTTTTTCTGATCACCTTGATGATGTCGTCTGCAACCAGCCGGTGTCCTCTTTCCACCAGATCCAGAGCGCATTCGGATTTACCTATGCCTGATTTCCCGGTGTAAAAAAGACCCACACCATAAACATCCACCAGAGTACCATGTAAAGTAACTGAAGGGGCAAAGATGTTATCCAGATAAAGAGATAAACGATTAGTCAACTCTGCTGTGGAGAGGCGGGTTTGAAAAACTGAAGTGTGGTGGCTCTCCGCTATCTGAATCAGCTCCCGGGGAGGAATCAAACCTTTGGTTACAATCAGGCAGGGTATCTCAAAGTTAAATAAATTTTCTAAAAGTTTTATCCTTTTCTCCTGGTTCAAACTCTTGAGATATGCCAGCTCGGTTTCTCCCAGAACCTGGGGTCTGTTATGAGCGAATCTGTCAGTAAAGCCAGCCAGCGCCAGACCCGGACGGTGAATCTGATTATGGATTATCTTTTTTTTAAGTCCATCCCCGGAGGTTAATAAAGTTAGCTCAAAGAACTCCTTCCTGTCCTTATATAGCTTCTCCACAGTTATCATCTTAGGTGTTCCATATAATTATAATATTTGTTCCTCCTGCTCCGATTCTGAACCTTTGTTTTCCGATTGTGTTTTTATGGCTTGTCCTTCTTTGGGCTTTTTGTCCTGCAATTTAGCTTTGTATTTTTTTAATTGAGTTTCCATCTTGCCTACCACCTTCTCAATTGAATCGTGAAGATCATAAGATCGGTATTTACTGCTTAGAGTTGTGCCGTATACTTTGGTTTTGAGTTCTGCTGTAATTCTGTTTTTCTCCTGATCCAGAATCAGGTGGCAATCTATGATATGATTAAAAAATTTTCCCAGTCTTTTGATCTCCTTTTGGGAGAAATCTTTAAGATCATCATTCAGATCGAAATGTCGCGCGGTGGTCCTGATCTGCATAAGATACTCCTTTCTTTTGTTTGGTCAATCATTTTGACCTGCGATTGCAGCCTGAATGAAAAAGTAAAAAGTGTAACTTCGGGATCAATACTTCCTTACGCATACCGGGGCTGCTCCGTTATTGAAAAGGTAGTTTATCAGGTAAACTACGTCGGCGATGCTTACCCCCCTGGCCTGGTTCACATCACCTGAGAGCTCCGGACACAATTGGGGTCCGTTATTGAACAACCAGTTTATCATATAGACTGCGTCCACTATGCTGGTTTTGCCATCCGCATTCACATCCCCGCATTTACACTGCAGCAGATTGCCACACCAGGTTTGATTTAAATACAGGGTTCCGAAGTTGAATTGAGTTTCCACCAGGTGCCCCTCAGTATCCGAAACGAAGCCATTCACTACTATATGAGCGCTCCGATCCTGGGTGGTGTCGGGCATACACAAAACGTCCAGATACAGTTTAAAAAGAACGCCTGACCCCGGGGGTATGGGACTTCCTTCATGTGCCATTCCTGCTACCTTGACCCAGTCACAATCCAGAAAAGCGGTATCTCCCAACTCTCCGTGAGTCTGTATCCATTCGAAATTCTGAACTAAAGTTCCTGCTGTCTGGATCCGGCAGAAACGAACAGCTGATGTATCCCAGGGAACGCTACTGGAGTCGATTTGAACATTGATCTTTTGTGTGGTGAAATCGTTTTCCGCTGGACGTCCCAGGGTGAACATCAGTTCGATTCCTCTAATGGGAACATCATTTTGAAGCAAGATCGTAACTGGTTGATAAGTTTTTCCGCTGGCCAGAGAGGTATCTCCCACAGTCACATAGGCTTGCATCTGGGGGAAGGCAAGGTCAGCCCCTTTTGTTAAAAAGAAAAGCCAGAAAAAAATAAAAACTGAAACGATTTGTCTTTTTCTCATCAGGTTGCTCCTTTTTCGGAATTTTCTCATTAGCATTCTTTCCCCTAACTCCAGTACGTAAGGGAAACTCTTTCGTTATTAATTATTCGAACGCTTTCACCAATGGTTTGGTTCTAATTGGGAAATAATAACTAAACCTGAAAAGGAAACACATCTCACTCCACATCAGATAGAGAGGGTGGTAATATTGCCTCTTCAGAACTCTCCTCTTTGCTGGTAAGAAATTTCTTTCTAAACCTGGCCGGGAGTATTTTAAGTTCCTCTCTATATTTGGTAACTGTTCTTCGGGCGATATTTATCCCTTCTTTCTTTAACCTCAGATAAATTTCCTGATCCGAAAGGGGAGCGGTGGGGTTTTCTTTTCTTACTATCTCCTCGATAATCCTTTTGACATTTCTTCTAGACAGTTCCTCGCCGTCCTCTTTTTTCAATCCGGAGGTGAAAAAGTACTTAATCTCAAATACTCCCTGAGGGGTTTGCACATATTTATCATTAGCCACTCTGGAGATGGTAGCTACATTCATTCCCACCCTTTCGGCAATGGTCTCCATGATCAGAGGTTTTATATGTTCAATTCCATGTTCAAAGAATTCTTTTTGTTCCTCCACAATGGCTTCCATTACCTTTATCATGGTGCTTCTTCTCTGATTCAGAGCATTGAGAAACCATCGAGCCTGCTCCAGTTTCTGCCTTATATAATTTTTAGTTTCGGGTGAGGAACCGGAACTTTTTTTGATCATCTGCTTGTAGGTGGGATTGATTCTCAAGCGTGGGACGTTTTTGTCGTTATGAAAAACTACGTATTCATTGCCAATTTTTTCCACCATCAGGTCCGGCACGACGGGGGAGGCGCCCTTGGTGAATCTTCCTGAGGCTGGTCTGGGAGAGAGATTTTTTATTATCTCCATCGCCTTTTGAACTTCCTCGAAGCTGACCTTGAGCAATTTGGATAGTTGAAAAGGGCTTTTTTTATCCAGCTGGGATAGATGCTGGTTTATTATCTGATAGGCTAAGCTTTCTTTTAAGTCTTTCTGTTCCAGCTGAATGAGTAGTGATTCCTTTAAATTCCTGGCTCCCACGCCCGGGGGATCAAACGTTTGGATCAGCTTGAGTATACTTTTGATCTTTTCCGGATCGAATTTTAAGGCAGATATTATCTCCTCAATGGAGCAACTGAGATAACCATTCTCATCTATATTGCCGATGATATACTCTCCGATTTCGATTTCCTCCCGAGTCAGTTTATTGAATTTGAGCTGCTCTAAAAGGTGGTCATACAGGCTTTTTTCCACTACCGGAACGGGTTCAAAATGTTCCACTCCCCTCTCTTTCTGGTATTTTGCCTTATAATCCGTATCATCGCCTAAATAATCCTCCCAGTCGATCTTGGATAGTTCTGGATCTTCCTTGGGTTCCTCCTTCACCTGCTCCAATTCCGGTTCCTCGGTTTCCTGAAGGGAATCCACTTCCTCCAGAAGGGGATTTGTGGAAAGTTCCTGGCGCAGGGTCTGCTCCAACTTCAAAATAGGCATCTGAAGCATACGCAGGGATTGAATGAGCTGTGGTGCAAGCACCTGCTTCAGTCTGGTTTCTAAACCGAGTCTCATAATTCTTCTCTTTTCTTATTTCATCGGTATAATTCGTAATCTAATTTAATCTGAACTTCTCACCCAGATATATCTTTTTTGCCTCCGGATCTGAAGCTAAGAACTCCGCCGATCCTGATTTCAAAATCTCACCTTCACACATAATATACGCATGATCGGTGATGGATAAAGTCTCTCTCACGTTATGATCGGTGATTAAAACACCTAAGCCTTTGTTTTTTAACTCGTAGACTATCTTCTGGATTCCCTCCACTTTTATAGGATCGATCCCGGAAAAAGGCTCGTCCAGTAATATGAAGCGGGGCTCATTCACTAAAGCCCTGGTTATCTCCAATCTCCTCCTTTCCCCTCCGGATAGGGAATAAGCTTTTCTGTTTGCCAGGTGGGCTATATCCAGATCGTTTAAGAGCGCATTTAGTTTTTTTTCCCTTTGGCCTTTGTCTTTTTTCTGCATCTCCAAAATAGCCAGGATGTTCTGTCTTACAGTCAGCTTTCTGAAGATCGAGGGCTCCTGGGACAGGTAGCCGATCCCATTTTGTGCTCTTTTATACATGGCCAGATGGGTAATATCCTGATCGTCGATTAACACTTTTCCCTGATCCGGTTTGATGAATCCGATGATCATGTAAAAAGTGGTGGTTTTCCCGGCACCATTAGGACCCAAAAGCCCCACAATCTCTCCTTGTTTTACCTGAATGGAGACCTCATTTACCACCCGACGTTTTTTGTAAATCTTGACCAGATTTTCCGTTCTGAGAATTGACATCTCTAATAAAGCTGAAAGCGATTAGGGATTTGAGTTTTTCTTTTTTACGATCTCACCTTTCACTTCCGTTTTTATCTTGATATTTTTTAATTCCTGATCTGCCTCAAGTCCGTATCCGGTCATTACGTCTTCATCCTTGGTAATTTTAACAAAGTCCTCGGTAGTTATTTTTCTTTTGTTAGGATCCCAGTTCAAGGTTTGAGTCTCCAGCTTAACTTTTTCGTCTGTTATCACCTGCACATTACCCCACACGCCTAACATCTGTGACTTCTCTTTGATCCAGCCGCTGTCCGCCACCAAAAGGGAGGTATGCTCTCCCTTCTCGTCGAAAAAATCCACCAGCAGACTTTCAGCCTGGGTAAGATCTTTATTGCTCCATTTGGATATTGTCTTTGCTTTTATCACCGTCGTCTTTACCCCGTTCTGAGTGAAAACCATGGTGGCATTGCTCAGCACCTGATCAGGTAAATTCCTGGGTAATGGTGCTTTTGGGGGTTGCTCCCTCTGGCAGCCACCTAAAAGAACCACTATTCCTGATAGTAATATAATATGTCTTTTGAAATTGTCCATACCAATCTAATTTAATACGGGAAGCCAATAGCCCGGTATACATTTTTTTGATTCTAAAACTTTTCTCCAGATGAGGCTGGTCTTGACTTCCATCTCTCATGCATCCAAAGCCACTGAGAAGGATATTGTCGGATAATCTCCTCCAAAACTTCAGTATATTTCTGAGCCAAATCAGCGATGTCTTTATTTTTATCTCCCCGGGGCTGAAACTTCAACTCTGGTTTTACCATGATTTTATATTTTTCATTTTCATTCCTCAGGATAAACATAGGCACTAGGGGAGATCCCAATTTCAGATGGAGAACGGCGGGACCTGTGGGCGTTCGAGCGAGTTTTCCAAAAAAATTTACAAAGGCTCCCTTGACCCGGCTTGAATCCTGATCAGCTAATACCCCTAAAATCCTTTTGCCTTTTAAGACCTTAATTATTTCCTTCAAATCATCAGAGGAGGATATGTTTTCAAGACCCACGGATTGCCTATTTTTCACCAGTAATCTGTTCAACCTGGGATCATAAGCTTCCCGACCGATTACTGAAAGTTTATATCCTTTTAATGAAAGATATGCAGCTAAAAGCTCGAAGTTACCGATGTGTCCGGTTAATCCAATTACCCCTTTTCCCTTTTTACAGGCAAGATCAAGATGTTCAATACCTTCTGCCCGAATAATCCTATCGACCTGTGCAGGGCTAAGTTTTCTGAAACGCGCTACATCAATAGCATTTTTGCCTATGTTTTCGAATGTCTCCATTGCTATTTTTTCTATCTGCTTTTTATTTTTGATTTGTCCCAGGGTGAATTTCAGGTTTTTTAGTGTGGTCTTACGAGCATTCCTCAGCAAAAAGAATGCCCCTCTTCCCATAATTTTTCCCAAAACTATGGCATTTTCCCGGGAGAGTAAATTGAAAAATATTATTAATGATGTTATGAATCTAAAGATAAGCCAGTGTTTGATTCTTTTCTTTGTTTTTCTCAAGGTGTTTAAACCACGCCTGACTTCAAGAGATCGTGCAGATGTATTATTCCGGTGGGCTGGTTTTTGCCGTTGGTTATAATAAGGCAGGTGATGTTATAAGCCTCCATCTCATTTAAAGCTTTGGCTGCCAGCTCCTCCCCCTGGATGGTCTTGGGATTTTTAGTCATTACCTCCCGGGCTTTGAGCTTGAAGATCTCATCTGTTTTTTCCACCAATCTTCTCAGATCCCCGTCAGTGAAGACGCCTACCAGCTCTTTATTATCGTTAACCACGGTCGTTGCTCCGAACCGTTTGGAGGTCATCTCCAGTATGACATCTTTCATATTGGTATTTTCATAGACCATGGGAATTTGATCGCCGGCGTGCATGATGTCGGTTACTCTTAGAAGGAGTCTTTTGCCCAGATGCCCGGCAGGATGGAGCAAGGCGAAATCTTCAGAGGAGAAGCCCCGTTCCTCAAGCAAAGTCAAAGCTAAAGCATCCCCCATAACTAAAGCTGCGGTGGTGCTGGAGGTGGGAACTAAATTGTTGGAACAGGCTTCCTCATTCACCGAGACATCTATCACCACGTCCGCCTTTTCCGCCACCGGGGATTTTAAATTGCCGGTGAAGACAATTATGGGCACTCCCAGCCTTTTGATCAAAGGAATCATCTGATAAAGCTCATCGGTGCCACCGGATTTGGTAATGGCGATGACCACATCCTCCCGACAAACCATACCTAAATCCCCGTGAACCCCTTCTGCTGGATGTAAAAATATGGCTGCGGTTCCGGTGGAAGCTAAGGTGGCTGCAATCTTTTTTCCTATTATGCCTGATTTACCAATTCCCGTCACTATAACTTTCCCCTTACAGCCTAAGATCAACTCCAATGCCCTTACAAACTCTGAGTTTATCTTTTTCTCCAAATCAGAAATTGCCTTGGCTTCTTTTCTTATAATCTGGCGAGCTTTTTCCAATATCATATCAAATCCTCCAGATTTATCCTTTTGCTTTTAAGGATTAAATCTATTACCTCCCGCACCGCTCCCTGGCCTCCTTTGGCTTCTGTAACATATACTGCGTGTTTTTTGGTTAGGTGATTTGAATTTCTGACAGCAATGGGAACTCCCACTTTTTTCAAGACCGGAATGTCCAGAAGATCATCCCCCACAAAAGCGATCTCCTCGTCTTTGATTTTCAATTTGTTTCTGATTTTCTGGTAGGGGATAAGCTTTTCGTTTGCATCTAAAAAAGTTTCTTCTATTCTCAACTCTTTGGCTCTCAGTTGGGTGGCTTTGGATTTTCTGCCGGAGATTAAAGCTACCTTTAGTCCGGACTTCTTTGCCAGATAGATACCCATCCCGTCCGATACGTTGAATCTTTTAATTTCATCTCCATTCCCGCTCAGGTATAAGCTATTGTCCGTCAAGACGCCATCCACGTCCAGAATTAAAAGCTTAACCTTTTTGAATTTATTTTTTAATTTTGAATTTATCTTTTTCAACTCTTCAGAGCCTCCTCGATTTTTCTTAAATTTATTAGAAGCTCTTCCATCTTTTCCAGGGGCAGCATGGAATCTTTATCGCATAAAGCCTGACCTGGGTCAGGATGGGTCTCCACAAACAACGCATCACAGCCGCAGGCAACTGCAGCCCGGGCCAAGGGGAGTATGAATTGGGGTTGACCTCCGGATGAGCTTCCGGCACCACCGGGAAGCTGTAAGCTATGAGTAGCATCGAAAATCACCGGGTAACCCAGACCCCGCATTATAACCAGAGACCTCATATCCACAACTAAATTGTGATACCCAAAAGTGGTACCCCGCTCGGTTAAAAGAATCTTGTTATTACCAACTGATTCAGCCTTTTCAGCAATGGATTTCATATCTTCCGGGGCCAGGAACTGACCTTTTTTTATGTTCAGTGGCTTTTTGGTTTTGGCTGCTTCTATTACTAAATCCGTTTGCCGGCACAAAAAAGCTGGAATCTGTAAGACATCTACTACCTCTGACACCGGTTTGACTTCCTCCTTGGAATGTATGTCAGTTAATATTGGAATATCGAATTTTTTTTTTATTTTAACTAAAATTTTCAATCCCTTATCTAAACCTGGACCAGTATAGGATTTTATATTTAACCTGTTTGCTTTAAGATAAGAGGATTTAAAAATGTAAGGGATTTTGTATTTCCGGGTGAGCTCTTTTACCTTTTCAGCAGTTTTGAAGGCGATTCCCTCGGATTCTAAAACACAGGGTCCTGCAATCAGAGCTAAAGGATTCCCTGGACCAACAATGCAATCATCAATTATTACAGGACCTGCCATCTGAGTCTTAATCCTTTTTATTCTATTAATTGAATTTGATTATGAGCCCTCAGAGTTTCTATTATACAAAATGGAAACAAGTTAAAGTTTTCACCTGCTAACCGTTTCCTTTCTGAGGATTATCTCCTTTTCCTTGGATTTCCTGTACCCCAGTGCTGCTTTTAACAGATCCCGGAACAGGGGGTGGGCTCTGGTGGGTCGGGATTTCAATTCAGGATGAAACTGAACCGCCACAAACCAGGGATGACCAGACGGCTCTTTATTTGAAAGCTCGATTATCTCCACCAATCGACCGTCCGGTGAGAGACCGGTAAGCCTAAGCCCGGCCTGGATTAGAGTCTCCCGGAATTCATTGTTAAATTCGTACCTGTGGCGGTGCCTTTCGTTGATCTGTAGTTTTTCATAAGCCTTATGGGACAGGCTTCCTTTTTCCAGCTCGCAGGGGTAAGCGCCCAGCCTCATGGTTCCGCCCATCTTGGTTATATTTTCTTGATCCGGCATCAGATGAATCACAGGATAGGGAGTCTCAGGGTCGAACTCGTAGCTGTGAGCTTTTTCCAGATGGCATATGTTTCTGGCAAATTCTATCACTGCACACTGCATGCCCAGACATATTCCCAGAAAAGGAATCTTATTTTCCCGAACAAATTTAATTGCCTCGATCTTGCCTTTTATCCCTCTTTCCCCGAATCCACCAGGAATCAAAAGCCCATCAATGTCACCTAATATTTTTTCCGCACTTTCTTGCTCTAAGTCCTCTGAGTCGATCCATTTCAATTCCACCCGGGAGTCGTTTTCCACACCAGCATGGGTGAAAGCCTCGATAATGCTTTTGTAGGCATCCTTGAGATGGGTATATTTTCCGCAAATTCCTATTCGGGTGAAGTATTTAGGATTTTTGGTCCTCTCCACCATCTTTTCCCATTCTCTGATCTTCGGCTTGTCACATTTGAGATCAAGATGCTCCACCACCAGATCGTCCAGTCCTTCCTTGTGGAAAAGCAAGGGGACCTCATATATGCTTTCAACATCTATAGCCTGAATTACTGCCTCGCTGGGTACGTTGCAGAAAAGCCCGATTTTATCCTTTATGGCTTTGGTAAGAGGCAAAGAGGTTCGACATAAAATTATGTTGGGCTGTATCCCTATCTCCCGTAGCTCCTTTACGCTGTGCTGGGTAGGTTTGGTCTTAACTTCGCCCGCTGATTCTATATAGGGAACTAAGGTTAGATGTATATATAAGGTATTTTTAGGTCCATATTCTAAACCCATCTGCCTGATCGATTCCAAAAACGGCAAACCTTCAATATCGCCCACGGTTCCGCCGATCTCGGTTATGACCACATCCACCTCCCCGTCTATTTTACTTACCTTTTTTATCCTCTCTTTGATCTCGTTGGTGATGTGGGGAATGACTTGAACCGTGCCCCCCAGATAATCTCCTTTTCTCTCCTTATTTATCACCGCTTCATATATTTGACCTGAGGTCAGGTTATTATCCCGGGAAAGACTTTCGTCTATGAACCTCTCGTAATGGCCTAAATCCAGATCGGTTTCCGCCCCATCATCCAGAACGAAAACCTCACCGTGCTGGAAGGGATTCATAGTGCCAGGGTCTACGTTGATATAGGGATCAAATTTCTGGAGATTGACCTTAAGACCTCGATTCTTAAGAAGCAGTCCCAAAGAGGCAGAGGCTATTCCCTTGCCTAAGGAGGAGACTACTCCGCCGGTAACAAATATATACTTCACCTGTTTTGTCTTTGCTGTCATTTCATCCCCTCACTTTCATTCTTTTAAGGTCCGAGTAGGAATTGATGGCTCTGGAGTTGTATTTACTTATCAAAACTTTTATCCGGTAACCGTTTTCCAGGGCTCTGAGCTGTTCTAATTTTTCCTGTATTTCCAGAGGGCTTTGGGGAAGCTGAGCGAATTTCATAAGAAAGCCTTTTCTGAAAGCATAGATTCCGATATGTTCGTAGTAGTATGAATTCTTGGATGGTCTAACATCCATTCTATGGAAGGGAATGGGCATTCGGGAGAAGTAAAGGGCGAAATCATTCTGATCCAGGACCACCTTCACAATATTGGGATCATAAATCAATTCAGGTTCCTTGATTTTAAAGGCTAAAGTAGCCATTTTGAGGTCTTTTTCCTTTTTCATAAGCCGGATCAGATCGTCCACCATCCCGGGATTCAAGAAAGGTTCGTCGCACTGAATATTCAGAATAATATCGCAGGGGATATTCTTTACAGCCTCAGCTACCCGATCTGTTCCGGTTCGGTGATTTTTCAAGGTGAGCCTGACTTCCCCTCCCAGGTTTTCCATTATATCCTTGACTTTTGGGCTGTCAGTGGCAACCAGGACTTCGTCTAAAAGCTTTGATTTTAAAGCTTTTTCATAGACACGCTGAATCAGGGGCTTTCCATTAATCAAAATCAGGGGCTTGCCCGGCAACCTGGAGGAGTCGTATCTGGCCGGAATAACACCGATTGCCTTCTTTTTTGTCATACCCAAAAACTGTCAACTCATACTACAAAACCTGAAATGAAATGTCAACTAAAAAAATATATTAACGGTAAAATGAGGAACTTATTTGGATTTCTGTGATTTGGCTTGCTTTTCTAAAAAGAAATTCTTATTATTATTAGCAATTAATATAAATATATCCAATAAAAAGGAGTCCATTTATGATAGTCTCGACAACGCCTTCTCTTGAGGGAAAAAAGATCGTCAAATACCTGGGATTAGTCAGCGGGGAGGCGATTTTAGGGGCAAATATTTTCAAGGACTTTTTTGCTGGAATCAGGGACATAGTAGGCGGCAGGTCAGCAGCTTACGAAGAAGAACTGCGAAAAGCCAAGACAATTGCCATAGAGGAGATGACCCAAGAGGCAAAATCATTGGGTGCCAATGCGGTTTTGGGAGTTGACCTGGATTATGAGACCATTGGCATAAGCCGCGGCGGGAATATGTTAATGGTCAGCGCCAGCGGAACGGCAGTGGTATATGAGAATTAAATAACCTCGGGATGAATTGCTGTATTAATTAAGTACAGTATAGATTGGTAGCCCCACCTTGCCCCCAAGGTGGGGCATTATTGTTATATTGTAAATTAGTGAATGGGTAGGGCAAGGTCTCCTGACCTTGTCAACTTGGCTCTGGATCGGGAGACCCAGAACTGCCCATTTGCTTGTTCTATGTGTGTCAAGTCACACTCATGGCAAGCCATGACCAAGACCTGACACAACATGGAATTATTTTCGTTGGAAATGAGTGAATGGGTAGGACAAGGTTTCCTGACCTTGTTCTCTTGGTTCTGGGTCGGGAGACCCAGAACTACCCATTTGTATTATAACAGGTTGTCTGCCCGGTCAGGAGGACAACTGTTGAATCCTTATATAAAAGAAGTGCAAAAACTTGTTTTTGCAATGGCAACAATAAATTGTTGCACTCCAATTTGTTCGGGCAGCGACGGAGCTCTACCCCTACATTTTTTTGATATTTAATTACTTTTAAAAGACTATCTCACTATGTCCCCGAGCCTGGCCCACCTTACGCTGGTGGGGGTGTGGATGAGATAATAGAAAAACATATGGACTACGGGGATTATATAAGGAGATTCAAATCTGGGGGTATCGGGATCCTGTTGCCAGGACCAGTAAATGATAATGGGCTTTCCGATAATATGTCTTTTTTCCAGAAATCCCCAGAACCGGGAGTCCCGGGATTCATCCCGGTTATCCCCTAAAACGAATATCTGGCCCTTGGGTACCTGGTAGGGTCCAAAATTGTCCCTGGTGGAATATTCTTCTGGAAAAACAAGAGGGTCGATGAAATTCTCCCAATTGCGATTTTGAACTTTCTGTCCATCCACATACAAGACTTTGTTCACTATCTGTACCGTCCGGCCTTCGTTGGCAATACATCTTTTGATAAAAGTCTTTTCTGGGTTTAATGGATATTTAAAGACTATTATATCACCTGGTTTAGGATCACCAAAATCATAGGCTAATTTATTGACCAGTACGAAATCTCCGGAAAGCAGAGTTTTCTCCATCGATTTTGAGGGTATCTTGTAGGCACTGACCACAAATGCCCTTAAAACGAATGCGATGAGCAGAGCCATAACTATTATCTGGATGTATTCCAGGACGTTTGATTTTATCTTTACACCTATCATTTTTCCTTTTTATTTTTTTTATCGGAATAAAAGCAAAAAAAATAATTAAAAAGAAGAATATGTAGATATATTCTTGAAGTTAAAATCTTTTTGGTAAATTTGGTAAATAATGTTTGAATGAGAAGACGCAGAAGATTCAGTTTTGTAAACCAAAATGAGCGCTGGATTAATAAGACATTAGCTCCTTAGTCCTCCTTGAGTTAATAATAAACAAAAATTTAATAAGAGTTATTTTTAATGTGATTTTTTTAAGTTTTATTCTTTAAAATTACTCTTTTTCCTCTTCCTTTTCCTCATCGGGATTTTGTTCTTCTTGATCTTTTTCCTCTGAGGATGTCTCCTCCTCTGTGGCCAATTTTTCCTCTTCCTCCTCCTCTTCTGTTTTTCTCTCCAGAAGGTTCTCCTCGTCTTTTTTCTGGCGGATGATTATATAGGTCAGGGTTTGGCCCGTGCTTATGGTAGCCAAACCATAGGAGACCACCCCGAAAATTATCAGGATAAAGGTTATTCCGATTAAGAAGGCTGCTATGCTCTCTGACCAGTTTAAGAATGCTCCGAATCCTAAATCAGGGAGGTGAAACTTGAAATCAATACCCGGGAAGATGTTGGTTAAGAAATCGAAAAACCAGGAAGGAAGGGTTAAATAAGCCAGGGCTCCGTCTATGATGTCGGCGAGTTTATCCCCCATAAAAAATCCACAGGACCAGTTCAGAAGCTGAAGTGATCTAAAGGTAAAGTATCCCAGGACAAAAGTTCCTAATTTAGCTAAAACTCCAGCTAAAGCGGTGTAAAGGAAAAACCTCCAGGGCTGGCTCCAGATTGAGGAGAAAAGCTGAACTATGGTTTCAAAGATATCCTCCTTGGTGGCAGCTACTACTGCCGGGGTTAAAAGCAAGGAGAAGACAAAAACAAAGAGAGTGTAAATCACAAAAAACGCTACTAAAAAGATGGGAACACCATAAAAGATTCCCACAGCTAACTCACCCACATAGGGGATTTTGCCAAAAAGACCCACGATTATCCCCCCTATAACCAGGATAGCGGAGAAGACCACCAGAGAAAGGGGGGTTAAAAATACTGTTTTCCCGTGTTTTTTTAAGAATTTTAAAGAATCTTTGGCGGAATAGAACTCATCCCCTTTAAGCTGCTCATAGGTCACCTTTCCCACAGCTGCGGAGGCCAAAAGCCAGGTGACTAAAAGAAAAAGACAGCCAATAATGAATATCAACCAGCTAAGCCAGTTGGTGAAGGTAAAACCCCATACCGGAAAAAGACCATAGCTTTCCCATATATCTGCAAGACTCATCTTGCTGACTAAAAAAGCAACGTAGGTCAGGATCAGATACCCCACATATCCTATCATAAGTCCCAGACACTGGATCAGAATCTTTTTGCCGGATAAGGCTAACCTGGGTGCCCTGAAGATATCCCGGATATCAAAGTACAGCTTATACATCTCTCCTCCTTTTTAGAACCATTAAGTTTGAAATTAATAATTTGGGTTTAACTTTGTCAAGGAAAAAAATTACCAAACTTCGTTTGACTTAACATAATCTGGATATTATATTTCGTTAAAAAAAGAGGTTTTTATGCAGGCATTAATCACGGGAATAACAGGTCAGGACGGCTCTTATTTAGCCGAGTTTCTTCTGGAAAAAGGATATCAGGTTTCCGGCATGGTCAGAAGGGCTTCCACGGAAAATTTCGAAAGGATAAATCACATCCGGGACAAGATCAACTTGGTCCAGGCGGATCTTTTAGACCAGCTTTCCATAATAAACATAATCAATGAAGTTAAGCCGGACGAGGTCTATAACTTAGCTGCTCAATCCTTTGTTCCCACCTCCTGGTCTCAGCCTATGTTAACCGGCGAATTCAATGCTTTGGGAGTGACCAAGGTTCTGGAGGCGATCCGGCTGGTCAATCCCAAGATAAGATTCTACCAGGCATCCTCCTCGGAGATGTTCGGTAAGGTTAGGGAGGTTCCCCAGAACGAGAAAACACCTTTTTATCCTCGCAGTCCCTATGGGGTGGCAAAGGTCTATGCTTTCTGGATAACGGTGAACTACCGGGAGTCCTATGGTATCCACGCTTCATCCGGAATACTTTTCAATCACGAATCGCCCCGCCGGGGAAAGGAATTTGTGACCAGAAAAGTAACCGATGGGGTTGCCCGAATAAAATATGAATTGGCGGATAAGCTTGCTTTAGGAAACCTGAAAGCCAAAAGGGACTGGGGATTTGCCGGGGATTATGTCAAAGCTATGTGGCTGATGCTTCAGCAAAAAAAGCCAGCAGATTATGTCATCGCTACCGGGGAAAACCATTCGGTGCAAGATCTGGTGCAGATTGCATTTGATCGGGCCGGTTTAAACTGGAAAAAGTATGTGAAGGTGGACCCCAAATTTGTCAGGCCGGCGGAAGTGGATGTTCTGTTAGGTGATTCTTCCCTGGCTCAAAAGAAGTTAGGCTGGAAACCGGAAATGAAATTCGAGGAAATGATAAAATTAATGGTGGATACGGATCTGGAGAGATACGAGAAACTACTCCGTGATAAAAAATAACTAAATTAGAATATCTAATCTTTTAAGAATATATAAGATATAATTGGAATACACTTAAGCATAATTCAGATTCTGGTTTTAATTTAAATTTCAGAAATGATAGTTAAGAAATAATTATGAAAGTTCTGATAACAGGAATTGCTGGATTTGTGGGTTCTCATCTGGCGGAATTTTTGATTCAAAAGAAGCAAAAAATTTACGGAACCTGCCTGGCGTGTGAACCTCAAGATAATATTGCCCATATCAAAGAAAAAATAAAGATAACTGAATGTGACGTAACTGATTTCAATTCCCTTAGAAAACTGATAAACAGGATAAAACCTGATCGAATATATCATCTGGCTGCTTTTTCCTCGGTGGGTGAATCTTTTACCAAACCCCTGGATGCAGTTGAGGTCAATGTCAGGGGCACTTTGTATCTGCTGGAGATCTTAAGGAAAATTAAAAAAAGGATTAGGCTTTTAGTTGTCAGTTCTTCGGATATCTACGGAAAGGTCAAAAAAAAGGATTTGCCAATAAAGGAGACTCATAACCTGAATCCAATATCCCCTTATGGAGCAAGTAAAGCCTGTGCCGACCTTTTGGCTTATCAGTATTACCAATCTTACGGGACTTTGGTCATTAGAACCAGATCTTTTAATCACACCGGACCCAGGCAAAGACTGGGATTCGTTGTGCCCGATTTTGCTTCTCAGATAGCCAGAATCGATAAAGGGATTTCTAAACCGCTAATGAAAGTCGGTAATCTGAGTGCCAGAAGGGATGTATCCGATGTCCGGGATGTGGTAAGAGCTTACTATCTTCTAATGGAGAAAGGCAGACCGGGTGAGGCTTATAATGTATGTTCAGATAAAGCTTACAAAATTGAAACTTTTCTTTCCACCCTTCTACGATTTTCATCAAAGCATATCAAAGTAAGGAAAAAGGGTAAAACCAGACCAGCTGAAATACCGATTCTTTTAGGGGATAATTCCAAAATAGAAAAAGAAGTGGGCTGGAAACCACGTATATCTATTCATAAAACACTGAAGGATACTTTAGATTACTGGAGAGAAAGGTATAGCCGAGGATAACATTTAGATAGGAGGTTCAACTTGTCTTCGAGAAGTTTAGCATACAAAAACCTGGAAAAAAAGATTAAAGACAAAACGGCAGTAGTAGGGGTGGTAGGTCTGGGATATGTAGGACTCCCTTTGGCTGCGGAGATGGGTAATTCGGGATTTCGTGTTTTAGGGCTGGAGATAAACAAAAGGAAGGTAAAGCTGGTTAACTCAGGAATATCAGACATTGACGATGTGAAAAATGAACAGGTCAAGAAATTAGTGATTAATAAAAAATTGAAAGCTTCCACCAATTTTTCACTTCTGAAAAAGGCTGATTGCGTTTGTGTCTGTGTGCCTACCCCACTGAGCAAGACCAAGGATCCGGACGTTTCTTTTATACTCTCCGCATTCTCCCAGGTGAAAAAATACCTGCATCGGGGTCAGCTGGTGATCCTGGAGAGCACTACCTATCCCGGGACCACAGAGGAACTTATCCGTCCTATGCTGGAGGAGACAAAACTTAAAGTCGGGAAGGACTTCTTCTTAGCTTTCTCGCCGGAGAGGGTGGACCCAGGAAATGCAACATATGACATAAAAAATACTCCCCGGGTAGTAGGAGGAACCACTCCCCTTTGTACCAAAATTGCCAAGTTGTTTTATGAGCAGACCATAATTAAAGTAGTTCCGGTATCCTCAACCCAGTCAGCGGAGATGGTTAAGCTTCTGGAGAATACTTTTCGCAGCGTTAACATCGGTTTAGTTAATGAGGTGGCTTTGATGTGTGATCGTCTGAAAATAAATGTATGGGAGATAATCGATGCTGCTGACTCCAAACCATTTGGATTTATGAAGTTTTATCCCGGTCCGGGTTTGGGTGGACATTGCATTCCCATCGATCCCCATTATCTTTCCTGGAAATTGAAATCCCTTAACTATTATGCCCGATTCATAGAGTTAGCCGGAGATATAAACTCCCGAATGCCGGAGTATGTAACCGAGAGGGTCAGTTTGGCTCTGAATCAAAGTGGAAAGAACCTCAAAGGTTCTGACATCCTGGTGCTGGGAGCAGCCTATAAAGGAAATATCTCCGATGTCCGGGAGTCGCCGGCTTTGGATGTGATGAGACTTCTGGAGGAAAGGGGTGCTGAAGTAACCTACAGCGATCCTTTTGTTCCCAGGGTGATAATGAACGGTTACACCTTAAAATCAAAAAAGTTAACCTCAGGGATCCTGAGAAAAGCGGATTGTGTGGTCATCCTAACCGATCACAGTAACTATGATTATCCCTGGATAGTGAAAAACTCTAAGCTGATCTTCGATTCCAGAAACGCCACCCGGAGAATCAAAAACAAAAAGAAGATTGTGAAGCTATAAACGTGGTTTTATACCTCTGAGGGTTAATCTTGCCTGCGGAGGTTTTAGTTTATTGAAAAAAAGAACAAATATACTGATAAAGGGAATTCTTTTTGTTTTTTTAGCTGCATGCAATCTCTCTTATGCTTCCTTATTGGAGAACATCCCTCTAAATAGCTGGGTTTACCCGGCTGTTGATGAGCTCTATATTCAAGGTATTTTCCCCCAACTGCATAAAAACATTAAACCTTATGAGAGAGGGGAAATCGCTTCTTTTTTAATTCAGGTTGATGAGAAGATAAAAAATAGGGAACTAAGTCCCACCCCTCCTCAGGTCTGGTTATTAGATAAGCTCAAGGAGGAGTTTTCCCTGGAGATGAAGATGTTGAGGGAAAAGAATGGGAAAAACGTTTTGAAATGTGGGCTTGATCCTTATTTTTACCTTACTCAGAACAGAATTGATACTTCCTGGACCAGGGGTAAACTGGAACTGGATCTTGCTTTTCAATTTAAAGACAGGCTGCTTTTGAAAGACAAGATACTCCTTGATTCCAAAGCGGAAAAGGATCCCAATCTCTATGGCAGGGAATGGAAAAAAGACTTAACCGGTATTTTTGATCAGGGTTATCTGAAACTCGATTTTAAATATCTTAGTCTTTTATTCGGAAGGGACTATTTGAGATGGGGACCGGGTCAGAACGACTTTTTGCTTGTCTCTGGTTTTGCCCCGCCATTTGATATGCTGAAACTGGGAGGGGAAATAGGTAAGTTCAAATTCTTATTTTTTGCAACTGTTTTAGATGGGATAACTATATCTGATACCCTGTATAAAAGGTATCTCTCAGGTCACAGGATCAATTTCAAGCCAGAGCCATATCTGGAGTTAGGAGTATCGGAGGTGGTGCTCTATGGAGGAGCTGATAGATCTTTGGAGCTTTACTATCTGAATCCTGTTTTTTTATATTATGGGGAGCAGTTCAACCAGGGGATGGATGATAATCCTTTGTGGAGCTTTGATTTCAGCTTAACCCGGATCAGGAATGTTGAACTTTATGGTGAGTTCATGATCGATGATTTTCAATATGATTTCAAAACAGAGCCTCACCAGATCGGATTCAGGCTGGGAGCCAATTGCTCTAATATCTTTAAGATTCAGGGGAGTTTTTTAAATCTTGAATATGTCAGAGTCAACAACTGGGTCTACGGACAGGTCAAACCCTGGAACCTTTATACCTATCATAATATCGGAATGGGAAGCTCTTTGGGTCCGGATGCGGATATGATTAGCCTTTCCTCTATTTATCATTTGAATTCCGACCTGCAAGTTGATTTCTCCTTTTCCCACCGAAGAAAAGGGGAAGGGAAAATCCAGGTTCAACCACCTAAAGTTCCTAGACACGAGAAGTTTCCCACAGGTGTGGTCGAGTATACCAAATCCGTTCAGTTTCTTTTGTTATTCCAGCCCGATGCTAATCTTCAAATTCAGGGCGGAGCAGGTTTCAATAAGGTGGATAACGCTTTTAACTATGAAAACGAAGATGAAGATAATTTTTATATAAAATTTGGAATAAACTATAATTACTGGGAGGAGTGGTGGTTTTAATTTGATCCGGCTTAAATCATTTGCTAAAATAAATCTATGTCTCTATGTTTTAAGAAAAAGGAGGGATGGGTATCACCAGATCTACACGGTAATGCAGGCTGTGGATCTTTATGACAGGTTAAGTTTATACAAGATACCAAAAGGTATAATTATTCAGACCAACAACCCCCAGCTCCCCACAGACAGGAGAAATTTAGTTTATAAAGCTTCTGAGATTTTTTTTAATCAGACCGGAATTGATCAGGGGGTGAGAATAAAAATTCAAAAAAGAATTCCACTATCCTCAGGTTTGGGCGGTGGCAGCAGCAATGCAGCTTTTACACTGATGGGATTGAATAAACTTTTCAATACTAACTTATCCCAAAGGAAACTTGTGGAAATGGCAAAGCACATAGGTTCAGACGTTCCTTTCTTTTTATCCTCCGGGCAGGCCCTGGCTACCGGAAGGGGAGAGAAAATCAGGGAGATTAGGCTGCCCCGGGACTACTGGATCGTTTTGATAAATCCGGGTATAAAAATTTCCACCTCCCGGGCTTATGAAAATTTTAAAATTCACTTGACAAGAAAGAGGAAATTAATTAAAATTTATAAAAGTAAAAAGAGCTTCCTTGATTATATAGCCGGATGGAAAAACGAACTGGAAAAGACTTCGGAAAAAAAGTATCCTCAGCTAAAAAAGCTCAGAGAAAAACTGACTCAAATTGGGGCAATTAAAACATCTATGTCAGGAAGTGGACCTACAGTATATGGAATTTTTTTGGACAAACCCAGATACAAGGAGGTGAAGAGTCTGCGAAGTAAAGAGTGTCAAATTTGGGTGACACGACCAATCCCTTTATAGGTCCTTTAGTGTCATCAGGTAAATGTTACATAGCAAGCTATTCATGCAGAGGAGGAAAATAAAGTGGATATTACTGAGGTGAGGATCACCCTGCGGGATGAGGATAGACTCAAGGCATTTGCTAATGTGACCTTCGATAACGCTTTTGTGGTGCGTGGTTTGAAAGTCATCAATGGCAACTCAGGTTATTTCGTTTCCATGCCCTCAAGAAAAAGACCTGATGGGACGCACCAGGATATAGCCCATCCGGTCAACAACCAAATGCGTAAAGTTATTGAAGACAGAGTATTGGAGGCTTATGAGAGCGAGTTGAAGTCAAGAGAGAACTTATAGATATTGGGGCGTCGTCAAGTGGCAAGACACAAGACTTTGGATCTTGGATCCCAGGTTCGAATCCTGGCGCCCCAGCCAAAATTTTTTAACGTGTTTCAGTTTTCTTAAAACCAGAAGGAGGAAGTGGGTATGAAAATCCAGAAAATCAGCTTATTTTTTTTATTGGTTTTCTCTCTTCTTATAATTGCCTGTGGCCAAAAAGAGGAAAAGAAATCGGAACCCCAGTTGGAGATCAAAGTTAAAACCTCAGAGAAAATAAATTTTGCATATGTGGAGAATGTTGGATCTTATGCTGAATTGGGTCCGGTTTTTGCGCAGGTCATGCAGTACGCTATGGGTAAAGAAATTACCGGAATGCCCATGGGAATATTTTATGATGATCCTTCCGTGGTTGCAGAGGAGAGTTTAAGGTGTGAAATCGGAGTGCCTGTGGCAGAGGGTTTCGAACCTGAACCGCCCTTTCAAGTGAAGGAACTGCCTCCCCAGGAGGTTGCATTTGTGGTTCTCAAGGGTTCCTATGCCGAGATAGCAACAAAATATGACCAGATAATGAAATGGATACAGGAAAACGGTTATATGATGGTGGGACCGCCCAGAGAAATATATCTCAAGGGCGGTGAGGAGGTGCCCGAATCCGAATACTTAACCGAGATTCAGTTTCCAATAGCTAAAGGATATTAAATTAGAAATATCTTAAAGAAATCATCTCAAAAAAAAATTAACATCAACAGACAATAAAATGCTCCCTTTTGGATAAACAGGGGGAGGGGGGGATTTTTTTGTTTTAATTAGCTCTTCAGTTCTCCTACCAATGCCCGGAACTTAAGAATGGTAAGAGGTGTTAGGCGGTTATGTGTTTGTTACTATTCACCTTAAGACAAAAAGCTTCGTTTTTTTGGAGATAAAAAGTTTTCAGCTATTTATGATTTAGTATCGTAAATAGACAAAGGAGTTGATTTCTGGGTTTTATCTAAACCAAATAAAATTTAAACTTTTTTATGCCCCTTATCAAGGAAGTGAGGAAATTCAGAGGGGTAAAAAGGCTTTATGGGTTCTTTATTTAAAAGGAGATCAGTTATAATCAAAAGGATCCAATTTCTGGCGGGAATTTACTTGTTCAGATTTAAAATTGAAGTTAAAGGGCGGTCAAAGTTTGACGATATGATTAAAGAAAACGTTTTGAAGTGTTGGAATTTACAATAATCATAACAGGAGGGTAAGATGGTTCAGATCAGCCCTAAAACCAAAAAGGTTGATTTCACCTTTTCCGGGGTGGAGGCCAATAAGGTTTTCGTAGTTGGCGACTTCAACAAATGGAACAGAACCAAACACCGGATGAAAAGAGAAAGGAGCAACTGGAAGCTTTCAGTAGAGCTCCCTGCCGGTGAGTATAAGTTTAAGTATCTGGCGGACGGAAACTGGTTTAACGATCCCGCTGCCCATAAATATGTGGAAAATCCTTATGGCGGTGAGGACTCGGTAGTTGTCGTTCCCGGTACCAGAAGCGGCAGGAAATAAAGGAATCTGTCAAAAAATATTTTGATCCTGCAGGATTCTCACTATGGAAGGATAATTTCTTGAATTAATGAAATTATCCTTCTTTTTATTTCCATACTTTTTCAATTATGTTGAGTAAATGACGAGATTTGAGAACAAATTGTAAGCTTTGTATTCGTACAGTAAAAATCCAGGCATCAACCTTTCTTATATTTGCAGAAGGAATATGCTATTTCAAAGAAATGGTTGACAATTATAAGAACTTGTTTATAATTATAATTTAGGTTTGAAGTTATGATCGCAAGCATGACAGGTTTTGGCAAAGCCGAGCTATTAAAAGACGATGTCAAAACGGCAGTGGAGATATCCTCGGTTAACAACCGCTTCTGTGAGATCCAATTAAGATTGCCCAAATTCTTAACCTCACTTGAACCCCGGATCAAGGAGATGATTCTAAAGACCATGTCCCGGGGTAAGATCAACTATACCCTTTCCTGGGAGGAGGGCTTGCCTAACTCCAGCTTTGTTAAATTGAACCGTGAGGTGGCAGATGTGTATTACAATCTTTTCAAGGAGTTAAAAGATAAATACCATCTCTCAGGTGAGATCAAGATTGATAACTTTATAAATCTACCCGATTTGATGAAGGTGGAAAGGGAGGAATACGATCTGGAAAAGGCGTGGAAGATTGTAAAAGAGGTAACCCGGATGGCTCTAAATGAATTCAATGACATAAGAAAAAATGAGGGTGAACGGCTGGCTCAGGATCTGAAATCCCGGATATCTGAAGTGGAGGAGACTGTTGGCGAGATTGAGAAACTTTCTGTTTTGAATGTTGAGCAATATCGAAAAAAGTTAAAGAATAAAATCTCCGAGCTGCTTCAAGGACAGGAGCTGGACGAGCTAAGGTTAGCTCAGGAGGTAACTTTTTTGGCGGAACGCTGTGATGTAACGGAGGAATGCATCAGGCTCCGATCCCACAATCAGCAGTTCGTCTCCGCATTGGAGGAGGGTGTTCCTGTGGGGAAAAGATTAACCTTTCTTTTACAGGAAATGAACCGGGAAGCCAATACCATCGGGGCAAAAGCCAGCCATGCTGAGATCTCAAAAAAAGTTATCTTTCTAAAGGAGGAAGCAGAAAAACTCAGGGAACAGGTTCAAAATATAGAGTGAGAGCTCAACATACTTTTACATCTTCAATAGTAATTAACCATTTAAAACAAGAAATAATTTTCCATCATCATTAATATTTTTCCTGTAGTATGATTTAAAGATGAGGTGAAAATTTAAACTGACATATTTTAAATTAAAAAATTTTTCTTTGATTTATTAAAAGGAATAAAATTGGGTAAGCCAGCTCTTTTGTTTGTGATTTCCTCTCCATCCGGAACAGGTAAGACCACCATAGCAAAAAAACTTTTGTCCAGACATCCTGAGTTTATGAAATCCATTTCATTTACTACCAGAGAAAAAAGGAAGGGTGAACGGGAGGGCAAAGATTACTCATTTATAAGTGAAGCTGAGTTTTTGAAAAAGATCAAAAAGAAGGAGCTGATTGAGTGGGCTCAGGTTTACGGCAGCTACTATGGGACGCCAAAGAAATTCGTGAGAAAGGCCCTGAAGGAGAAAAAGGTTTTACTTTTGGTTTTGGATGTGAGGGGAGGATTAGAGATCAAACGAAAATATCCGCAGAGCGTATTGGTTTTTGTGCTACCCCCCACTTTCACAGAATTGAAGAGAAGGATGAGGAAGAGAGGTGCGGAAGCCAAAAGTCAGCAAGATCTCAGATTGAATGCCGCATTAAAGGAAATCAGATTCCTGTCGAACTACGATTATGTCGTGGTAAACAGTGATTTAAACGAGAGCGTGAAACTAATCCAAAGCATCATCTTAACCGAGCTTCATAAAGCATCCAGATTCAATTTGAAAAAATGGAAAAAAATCACTAAGATATAGAGGAATTAAAAAATGAGCTTTAAGTCCTTGGATAAGTTGGAGGATCTAACGGGTAATCGATATGCTGCAGTTTTGATCGCAGCTAAAAGAGCCCGTAAAATAAACGAGAAAAGATTAAAGGAACAGGAACAGCTGGTCGAAGAGGAGAAAGTGGAAAAACCTGGTGACAAGGTTACCATTGAAGCATTAGATGAACTTCTCCAAGGAAAGATAAAATTCGAATATCCCAAGAAATAGATAAATTACTTTAAACTTTAATCCGGTATATTATTTGTCAATGGTGGCGGGTATGAATTTAGTCATAGTGGAGTCTCCTACCAAAACTAAAACTCTGAAAAAATTTTTGGGTCAGGGCTGGGAGGTGGATGCCTCCAAAGGGCACATAAAGGATCTTCCCCAGAGGAAACTGGGAGTGAAGGTGGAGGATGATTTCGATCCGGAGTATGTAATTATAAAAGGGAAGAAGGGAATCATTCAAAGTCTCAAGAAATCGGCAAAGAAGGCTTCCAAGGTATATCTGGCACCTGATCCGGACCGGGAAGGCGAAGCCATTGCCTGGCACATCTCCCAGGAAATAGGGAAAATCAATCCTGAGGTTTACCGGGCCTCGTTTAACGAGATCACAAAACAAGCGGTGATGAACGGGATCAGGGATGCAGGCCCGATTGACCTGAACAAAGTCCAGGCACAGCAGGCTCGAAGAATCATGGACCGATTGGTGGGTTACAAGGTGAGTCCGCTTTTATGGAAAACCATTTACCGGGGATTGAGTGCGGGAAGGGTACAATCTGTAGCCTTGCGTCTTGTCTGCGAGAGGGAACGGGAGATTAAAGAATTTGATCCTCAAGAATACTGGTCCATAATAGCTCTTCTGGAAACCCCAAAAAAAGAAAATTTCACAGCTAAATTATTTAAGGTGGACCAGAAACAGATTGAAATAATAACTCAAGATGAGGCTTCAGCTTTAGTTAAAGATATCCAGGGGAAAAAATTTCAGGTTATAGAGGTAAAAACTCAAAGAAGAAGGAAAAGCCCTTACCCCCCCTATATTACCAGCACCCTGCAGCAAGATGCAGCCAGAAGACTTTATTTCCCTTCTCGAAAAACCATGATGATTGCCCAGCAGCTGTATGAGGGAGTGGAGTTAGGAGAAAAAGGGAGCGTGGGTTTGATAACCTATATGAGAACCGACTCGGTAAGAGTGGCAGACACTGCCATGGCAAAAGCCAAGGGTTTTATCCAAGAAGCTTATGGTGAAAATTATCTCCCTTCCAAACCCAGGAGATTCAAATCTCCAAAAGCTGCCCAGGAAGCTCACGAAGCCATTCGTCCCACCTCCCTGGAATATGCCCCGGAGAAAATAGAAAAATACCTTTCCAGGGATCAATCCAGACTGTATCAGCTTATCTGGTCTCGTTTTCTTGCATCCCAGATGAGCGATGCCCTGTATGATCTCACCTCGGTGGATATTCAGGCTGATAGGTATCTTTTCAGGGCGTCCAGCTCGGTTTTAGCTTTTGATGGTTTCCAGAAAGTCTATATGGATGTAAAGGAAAACGGTCCGGAGGAGGAAAAAGTAACTTTACCTCAACTTCAGGAGGGGGAAAAACTTCATCTTTTAAAATTAACCCCGGAGCAGCACTTCACCAAGCCGCCTCCCAGGTTCACCGAAGCCAGCTTAATAAAGGAGCTTGAGTCCAAGGGGATCGGGCGTCCCTCAACCTATGCCCAGATAGTATATACTATCAAAGAGAGAAAATATGTCTCAACCGAAAAGAGAAAGATTTATCCCACAGATCTGGGAGAGATGGTCAATAAGATCCTGGTGGAGAAGTTCCCTAAGATTTTCAACGTTAACTTCACTGCTGATATGGAGGCAGAACTGGATAAAATCGCTGAGGGAGAACATAACTGGATTAAGGTATTAAGGGATTTTTACACCCCGTTCAGCGCTACCCTGGAAAAGGTGGAAAAAGAGAAATCCGAGATAAAGAAACAAATAGAGGAAAAAACAGATGTGATGTGTGAAAAATGCGGGAGCCCCATGGTTATAAAATGGGGCAGAAATGGCAAATTTTTAGCTTGCTCCGCTTATCCTGAGTGCAAAAACACCAAGCCTTTAAACTCCAAGGAGGACGAGGCTTTGGTACAGGGGGAAAAATGTGAGATCTGCGGCGCTCCCATGATTTTGAAAACCGGGAGGTTCGGCAAGTTTTTAGCCTGTTCCCGTTTTCCGGAATGCAAAAGCACCAAGCCCTTTTCATTGAAAATAAAATGCCCTAAAGAGGGATGTGGAGGGGAGATAGTCGAGAAAAAAACAAAAAAGGGCAGGTTTTTTTATGGATGTTCCAATTACCCCAAATGTGATTTTGCCAGTTGGTACAAACCAGTTGCGCAAAGATGCCCCAAGTGCGGGGCTGATTTTTTAGTGCTCAAAAAAACTAAAGCTCAAGACGAAATCCTTCAATGCCTTAAGTGTAAATACGAGAAAGCTTTTGAGACTCCAGCCCCCGAGTTAACTGAAAAAGATGCAGAAGCTTGAGACCCAAATCAAGAGATTTATATTCCACCTTAAAACTGAGAAAAACTGTTCCACTCATACTTTGATCTCGTATCACAATGATCTCATTGATCTTTTTGAATATCTAAGCATTGTAAAAGAACTTAAACACATTGATCCTTCTAAGATAAAGAGAAATGAATTAAGAAGCTTCCTTGTTTATATGAAGCAAAAAGGATTATCTAATAGAAGTATTATACGTAAAATATCAGCCATAAGGTCTTTTTATAGGTTTCTATTTAGAGAGGGGAAAATCAAATCTGATCCATCTTCTTATATATTGACTCCCAAAGTGAAAAAAATGCTGCCCGAGGTTTTGACATCTGGTGAGATGGAAAATGTCTTTAATTTACCATATTTTAAAGACCCCCAACTCTTAGAAAGAAGGAAGCTTTGGCTTCTTCGTGATTTGGCGATTCTTGAGGTATTCTATAGCACTGGAATGAGACTGGATGAGCTGACTCAGCTGGATGTTTCCTCTTTTGATTTTAATGGAGAGACTGTCCGGGTTCTGGGTAAAGGGAAAAAAGAGAGAGTGATCCCTGTGGGCCGAAAGGCATTGAAAGCTTTGAGAATCTACCTTGATGAAAGAAAAAGGCTTTCTTTTTTAGAGAACCAGGCGGTTTTCATCAATAAGTTTAAAAAAAGACTATCCTCCAGAAGTATCTCCCGAATAGTCAAGAAATATCTGTCTAAAATCACCGAGAAAAAAAAGATTTCTCCCCATATTATCAGGCATAGCTTTGCCACCCATCTTCTGGATGCTGGAGCTGATCTTATGGCAGTAAAGGAGCTTTTGGGCCACAAAAAACTCTCCACCACCCAGATTTATACTCACGTAACAATGGATAGATTGAAAAAGGTTTACAGACAGGCTCATCCGAGAGCAGAGAAGGAAATCTCAGTTAGAATGCAAGGGAAACAAAAATTTTCTGGAGCGAAAAGATGAAATCCACTACCATTATCGGGGTAAGACATAAAGGCAAGGTAGCCATTGGTGGGGATGGGCAGGTGAGTTTTGAGAATACCATATTGAAACATAATGCCAATAAGTTGCGTAAGTTATTCAACAACAAAATATTGGCTGGTTTCGCTGGTGCCACAGCCGATGCCTTCACCCTTTTTGAAAGATTTGAATCTAAAATCGAGAAATACCACGGTAACCTCCCGCGAGCAGCTGTGGAGTTGGCTAAAGATTGGAGAACCGACAAATATCTCAGAAGACTTGAAGCTCTTTTGGCTGTGCTGGATAAAGAATACGCCCTGATCATCTCCGGAAATGGGGATGTGATCGAAAAGGATGATGGGATAGTAGCTATTGGATCCGGGGGACCCTATGCTCTGGCTGCTGCCCGAGCCTTGAAGGAGTTCTCCGATCTGGATGCCAAAGGGATCGTTAAAAAATCCCTGGAGATCGCTGCATCTATCTGTGTTTATACTAATCAGAACTTTTTTATAGAGGAACTTTGATCCCAACCCGGAACAGGAGAAGCAAATGAAGGAACTTACTCCTCAGCAAATAGTAGCTGAACTGGACAAATATATCATCGGCCAGGACAAAGCCAAAAAATCTGTAGCCATAGCCCTGAGAAACAGATGGAGACGTCAGCAGGTAAAAGGGGATTTAAAAGACGAGATACTGCCCAACAACATCGTTATGATAGGACCCACCGGAGTAGGTAAAACCGAAATCGCACGGAGATTGGCTAATCTGGCCAATGCTCCATTTATTAAGGTAGAAGCCTCAAAATATACTGAGGTGGGCTATGTGGGAAGAGACGTTGAATCCATGGTCAGAGACCTGACCGATCTGTCTGTGAGTATGGTCAAAAGGGAAAAGGCTGATCAGGTCAGCAAGAAGGCTGAGTTTTTAGCTGAGGAAAGGATTCTGGATTTGCTTCTGCCTCTCCCGCCTAAAAGGAAACAGGCGAATCACTCCAATTTGTCCTCGGATATTGAGGAGAATATGGAAAATAAAAGGGAAAGGACAAGAGAAAAACTCAGGGCACAACTGCACCAGGGAAAACTGGGCAACCGTTATGTGGAGGTTCAGAGAAAAGATGAAAGGTTTCCCATTATCGAGGTTTTTTCCCCTCAGGGAATTGAGGAGCTGGGGATCAACTTCCAGGAGATGTTTTCGGGAATGATGCCCAAAAAGACCAAAAGAAGAAAGGTGACAGTGGATGAAGCTAAAAGGATTTTGACACAGGAGGAGATCTCCAGGCTCATCGACATAGATGAGGTGATCACTGAAGCCATCAACCGGGTGGAAAACTCGGGGATAATTTTTGTGGATGAGATAGACAAAATCGCCGGGGAGAAAGCTAAAGAAGGACCGGATGTGTCCCGGGAAGGAGTTCAGCGTGATCTTTTGCCCATTGTTGAGGGAACATCGGTGATGACCAAATATGGCATGGTTAAAACCGATCATGTCCTTTTCATAGCAGCGGGTGCATTTCATTCCTCCAAACCGTCCGATTTAATACCCGAGATGCAGGGAAGGTTTCCGATCAGGGTGGAATTAAATAGTTTAACTACGAAAGACTTCATAAGGATTTTGACTGAACCTAAGAATGCACTGATAAAACAATATACAGCACTTTTAGCCACAGAGGGCGTGGAGATCAGTTTCACTTCCGATGCTATCGACGAAATAGCCAGAACCGCCAATCTGGTTAACGATAGAATGGAGAATATCGGCGCCAGAAGACTGCACACCATAATGACCACCTTGCTGGAGGACGTAATGTTCAGAATCCCCGATCTGGATTCAAAAAAGATACGGGTCACCAAGAAAATGGTAATAGATACCCTGCAGAGTATCGTAAAAGACGAGGACTTGAGCAGGTACATTCTGTAGAGTTGAGAGTTAAAAGTGAAGAGTAGAGAGTTTAAGCGGAGTCCTTAAGGACTCCGCTTTTTTGTTTGACTTAAGGAGAAAAAAATTTAAATTGCAGAAAAGATGAAAAGCTATAAAGCAATATTCGGGTCGGGAGACCCGAAACTACCCGCATCCTTTGCACCGGATAAAGGCAGGTCATCAGAATCTCCATCGAGTAGCGGTAAGTTTTCTGAACGGTCAACTCAACCGGGTAGAAGTAGGTCTTTTGAAACGCCATCTCCTCCGGGTAGGGGCAGGTCTCCTGACCTGCCTAAAAAAAGAAAGGAGCAAAAATGCCCAAGGATTTTTTGACCATAACTGATTTTAATAAAGATGAAATAGCTCAGTTATTTAAACTGGCAAAGGATTTAAAGGGAAAAAAGATTAAACCCCAGCCCCTCACAGGGAAAACTGTTGCCTGCATATTTCATAAGCCCTCCCTGAGAACAAGGATCAGCTTTGAGACGGGCATCGGAGAGTTAGGTGGAAAATCTTTGTATATCACCGAAAAGGAGATAGAGCTGGGCAAAAGGGAGTCCATTTACGATGCGGCTAAGGTTATATCCAGGTATGTGGGGATGATCGTAATTCGAACCTTCAGCCACCAGGACGTGGAGAAGCTGGCACAGCATGCGGACGTTCCGGTGATAAATGCGCTAACGGATCTGCTTCACCCCTGTCAGGTAATGGGGGATATGTTCTCCATTGTGGAGAAAAAGGGTAAAATGGATGGTTTAACCGTAACCTATCTGGGTGATGGGAACAACGTGTGTAATTCCTGGCTCAATGCCTGCACCAGGTTTCCCTTCAACCTCAAGATAGGCACATCCAGAAAAACAGAACCTGATAAGAAAATACTGGAAAACGCAAAGAAGGTGGGTTTGAGCAAAATCACTTTGACCTATGATCCAAAGGAAGCAGTAAAGGATGCGGACGTGGTCTATACCGATGTCTGGGCATCTATGGGACAAAAAGACTTGGCAGAACAAAAGGCTAAGCTCCTGAAAGATTTTCAGGTGAATACAAAACTTCTGTCCCTTGCTAAAAAGGACTGCCTGGTGATGCACTGTTTGCCTGCCAACCGGGGTGAGGAGATAACTGATGAGGTTATGGACGGATCCAATTCAATTGTCTTCGATCAGGCAGAGAACAGGCTCCATATCCAGAAAGCAATAATGGCGAAATTGCTTTCAGGATAATAAACTCTTTGGGAGAGGAAAATGAAGCTCATAAAAAGATATAGCAACTGCTTTGTCTGCGGCGATAAAAACAAATGCGGCTTGAAGGTGGATTTCTTTGATGAACAGGGTGTGGCAAAAGCTGAGTATCAAGCCTCGTCTGTTTTCGAGGGCTATAAAGACGTCCTCCACGGTGGCATAATCTCAGCCCTTTTGGATGAGGTGATGATAAAGGCAGTTTTGGCTAAAGATATTCTTGCGGTTACAGGCTCAATTGAGGTCAAATTCAAACAGCCGGTTAAAATAGGGGAGAAACTGTCACTTGAAGGAAAGATCATAGAGCATAAAGGAAGAGTTATCACCACCGAGGGAAAAGCCCTTAAGGAAGACAAAAGTGTAGCAGCTTTGGGCTTTGCCAGATACGTCAAAGCCGACGATAGGATGAAGCTTCTCCTGCAGGAAAGCCTGGAAAGCTGATCCAAATTTATCTCTTTATAATCTAACCCTGCAATAAATGTGAATCCTGTTGCAGGGATAATGCCCGCTAATCCTTACATCACTTTTTCCCGTCTCAATACCCTTTTCCTTAATCTCCTTAAACGCAATTAATTACATCACACACCATCTTTATCCATCGGTTCCTTTATCATCCGGGACACTGGCATATCAATTGCTTTTTATCGGGGTGGAGGGAAAAGCCATGAAATGCTACTTTACAGCAAAACCTGAGTCAACTGATGAGCCGGGAAAAAAGAGAGTATTGACCTCCTTTGCCATACCCGATCTGGGTGTTTTATTCAGGACCCATTATTCAGGTGAAGTGGATGAATGCAATTATATAAGCCTTTTGAAGCTTTTGAAATTCGTCGAGTCAAATCCCAAGGTCTTCGATAATCATAAAATTCAGGTTTACTCCCACGAGCCCCAGATTGTCTATCAGGTGAACGGGAAAATCCCCTGTGGCGAGAGGCTGCAAAAGTTAAATGGCTTAGCCCTTTTGTATAAGGCAAAACTCAAGTACTCGCTGGACTGGGTACATTTAAAGGATAACAAAGCTGAGAAGGGGATTATAGACCAGCCCCAGACGAAAATCCTACTCCCCCTCAACTTTGATGAATTGGACGATTCGCTTAAAAAAAGAATGAAACCCAGATCCAATACAAAGCGCTCCCCTTTGTCCATGTAACGTAACTTTCAGTATTTCATTAAATTATCTCCTTGACAAATTTCGATTTTTAGTTAAATTATTTTAAAGGACATAATAACCTTGAATCTTATTCTCTATTTGGCATAGAGGATAGAATTTTGAGCGGGGTGAGAAAATGTTCAGAAAAATAGCGATTTTGGCTGCATTCCTTGCTTTTGTCGCATTTGATCTGAATGCTCGTTCTCTGATTTCAGAAGAGCCAATTAAAATGAACGGAATCCCTGAGGCTCAGCAGAGGGTGCATAGAGTGGGGAACGTTTATTTCTGCAACACCAACTGGGGTTTTTTAGGAAGCCAGATGAGAGACATATATGAGTCCATAGGTGGGTGCTTCAATCCCAACCCTGAGAAGGAAGTTCAGGCTCCTTCGTTTGAGACTCCACCGAATTCTGGATTAGAATACCTTTTCCAGGGTGCGCTCTGGATCGGAGCTATAGTTACAACCAATACAGAAATTGAGACACTGGTAACTGTGGGTGCGGATGGCTGGTGGTGGATCTATGAGATGGCACCAGGTGAGGGGTCGGAGTATGGGATAATCGAGAAGTCCACAATCCATCCAACTTCCTGTTATTCTCCGGAGGCTCTTTCTGCACAGGATATAATAGGAATTTTCTCGGATACTGCTGATGCTCCACTTTCTCCCTGGGATCCGAGTACAGACTGGGATGGCAGACCGCATCATCCCTTAGGAGTAGAAATCACTCAAATTGGTTACTCCTGGTCATTGCCGGAGTATGGCGATTTCATAATTCTATGCTATATAGTTAAGAACATCGGAACCTATAATTTGTCTGAAATGTACCTGGGTTTCTATATGGATACAGATATCTGTCATATCAGCGAGAATCCCTATAATCCAGATGAAGGAGCTCAAGATGACATAACCGGCTTTTTGAAGAATTACGTTACACCATCTGGAGAAACAACTGAGGTGAATATTGCCTGGGCTGCTGATAATGATGGCCAGCCATACTCAGGAGTATTTACTGAACTCAGTCCTACAGGTGTGATAGGGCTGAAACTGCTGGGTTGTAGCAACCCTAATGTCGGAATTTCATATAATTGGTGGATTTCAAATTATCAAGGTTATCCATGGGACTGGGGTCCCTGGCTTAAGGTAAATCAACAAAAATGGGAGGAAATCAACCCATACGGATCGGGAAACCGTTTTCCAGATAATGCCATGGGCACACCAGGAGGTGATCGGTCCAAATATTTTATCTTGTCCAACGGAGAGATGGATTTTGATCAGATATTCACAGATACCTTGCCCAAGCTGGATACTTCCTGGGTTCCAGCTCAAAGTTCAGTATCCCAGGATTTGGTTGATGGATATGATATTAGATTTCTTTATTCATTGGGCCCTTTTAATCTTCCTCCAGGTGATAGTATTTTCGCAGCAATAGCATTGATGGCTGGTGGAAGTTTTCATAGTGATCCTGAAAACGAGGATGTTAACCTGCCTTTGTATCCTTATACCTACTACTCAAATCTTGATTTCTCGAACTTAATTGAAAATGCACAGATAGCCCAGCAGATTTATGATACTTTACTTGACTTCCACCCACCTGCGTCAATCAAAAATCTTAGAGCGAGCTTAATTGAAAATGGCTCAGTTACTCTTACCTGGACCACCCCTGGTGATGACTGGGATTTCGGTATAGCTTCTTTTTATGATTTAAGATATTCAGATTTACCTGTGGAAGAAGATACCATTTCCTGGTGGGAGCAAGCATATATAGCTACAAATTTGCCTGTCCCTTCTGAGCCAGGATCTATAGATAGCTGCCAGGTTTCAGGCCTTTCATCAGACAGTGTTTATTATTTCATTATCAGAGCCTGTGACGATGTGGGTTATTGCTCAGATTTTTCTAATATCGCCTATTCAGGGCTATCTGGTGATATTGACCTGAACGGTCAGGTTGATATAGACGACATCTTAATTGTAGTTCAATATACATTAAAATCTGGTTATCTTGTGCTTCCACTGGCTGCTGCGGATGTGAATGGTGACTGCTTGGTCAACATTGTTGACGTGGTTTATCTGGTTAACTATGTGTTCAAAGGAAGAGCTGCTCCTCAAATTGGATGTGCTTAGAGTTCTCCTAAAAATCTCTTGATATTTTCCTAGGCTGGAGTTAAATTACTCCAGCTTTTTTATTTCTGGATAGTCAATGTCAATGTTGGCTTACGTGACTTTTGCCAATGATTAAGTTGAATAAAATTCTATGCGGCAGGTGCGGGGGGTGTGTGGCGGTATGCGAGCCCGATGCCCTGGAATTAAACTCGAATGAATTGATAATAAAAGAAGAACTTTGCACCCAGTGCAATAACTGTGTTATTTTTTGTCCATCCAGTGCTTTAGAAAACGAAGATGAATGAGAAATTCGACTGTATAGTCATAGGTGCTGGTCCAGCCGGGTCAATGGCAGCTAAGACTATGGCTGAAAAAGGACTTGACGTCCTGCTTCTGGAAAAGGATAAGGTTATCGGACAGCCCCTATCCTGCGCTGAGGGTATAAGTGTTCTGGGTTTGAATCAGTTCTTTGAGCCTGATCCCCGCTGGATATGTGCTAAAATCCACAAACTCCTTCTGGTCAGCCCATCAGGTAACAAAGCGGAAACAGATCACCCGGATGCTGCTTATGTGCTGGATCGAAAGCTTTTTGATAAAGAGCTGGCAGAGCAGGCAGGTTCTTCCGGGGCTGAGGTTAAGGTGGACTCCTGTGCTGTGGGCTTGACCAGAAACCAGAATAGGATTTCTGGAGTGAGAGTAACAGAAAATGGACGGGAAAAAGAATATTATGCGAAAGTAATAATCGGGGCTGATGGTATTGAATCTAAAGTGGGCCGGTGGGCTGGTATCGATACATCGCTGGAACTGGGAAGATTGGATTCGGCATTTCAGTATCTTCTGGTTTCAGATGAAATTGATCCTGAGTGTATGGAGTTCTACGTGGGAGAAAAGATCGCACCTGGAGGTTATGCCTGGATCTTCCCTAAAGGGCGAAATTGTGCCAATGTGGGCCTGGGCATCTCTCCTGCTTTGGCTCCTGATCTTAAACCAAAAGAGCTTCTGGATGAGTTCGTTAAGAAAAGATTCAATCGATTCTCGGTGGATGAAACAATGATGGGCGGGACACCCACTTTTTCCCGGGATAACGTTATAGTCAAGAAAAACGTGCTTCTGGTGGGCGATGCTGGCAGGATTGTTGATTCCCTGTCCGGAGCAGGCATTGCCAATGCCTTATTGTCCGGCAAAATAGCAGGCCAAGTGGTGAGCCAATACGTAAAAGAGAATCCGGGGTCAGTTGAATTCTTGAAAAAATACGAAAAAGAACTAATGAAAAGGAGGGGACGGGAGCTTCGGTTTTACTCTTTCTGCAGGAAGGTTTTTTTGAAGATGAACGACGAGGACTTTGACCTCGTGGTTAAATTTTTGGATGACTATCTGGGCGGGAAAAAGGTAAAAGGGCTGGACCCTTTTGCCATAGTCAAGGCGATATTTAAGTCTAATCCCAAGCTTTTGAGGCTTTTAAAACATGTGGTCTGGTAAAAAAGATCAATCCTTTTTTTCCTCAGAGGATGAGGCTAATTTGTTAACCAGCTTTGACAGGCGGGCTTTGGTTCGGGCAGCTGTTTTTTTATGGATTATCTTTTGCCTGACTGCTTTATCCAAAGCGGAAACAGCCTCTTTTAAATTTTCCTGAGCTTGCTTTAAATCAGATGAGTCTTCCACTTTTTTTATCAGGCTTTTTATCTTGGCTTTTATGGAACGATTACGCAGATTGGCTTTATGGCTCTGTCTTAACCTTTTAACAACTGATATATGTTCTACCAAAATTCCTCCTTTTTTGAAAAAACAATTTAACTAAAATTTGTGATTTGTCAACCCAAAAATGAACCAGGACGATAAATTATTTAAATCTACCGGCATCGTCAGCTCAGCTACCTTTCTCTCAAGGGTTCTGGGTCTGGTAAGGGAGCAGATGTTTGCCTATCTTTTCGGAGCGGGATATTCAATGGATGCCTTTGTGGCTGCCTTCAGAATTCCCCATCTTCTGCGGGATCTTTTTGCCGAGGGAGCCTTAGCCACCGCCTTTGTTCCGGTCTTCACGGATCATCTAACTAATAAAGGGAAAAAAGAGGCTTTTTATCTGGGGAATCTGGTGATAAATACCCTTCTGGTAGTCCTGAGCCTGGTGATCCTTTTGGGGATACTTTTTGCCCCTTTTCTGGTGAATTTGATCGCTCCCGGTTTTGGTGAAATTCCCGGAAAACTCGAGCTGACCACCCAGCTCACCCGCATACTTTTTCCGTTTTTAGCCTTGGTTTCCTTAGCAGCAGTGGTTATGGGAATGCTTAACTCCTTCGGACATTTTGCCACCCCGGCCCTGGCTCCCACTATGTTTAATATAGGTATAATCTTTTCCGGATTTGTGCTTAGCCCGCTTTTTGATCCTCCTATTCTGGGAATAGCTTTGGGAGCGCTTTTGGGTGGTCTGGGACAGCTGGGTATTCAGATTCCCAGACTCAGAAAAGAAGGATTCCGATATAAACCGGTTCTAAATTTTCGAGACCCGGGATTGAAAAGGATTCTTCTTCTGATGACCCCGGCTGTTTTCGGTATAGCTTCAACTCAGATAAATGTCTTTGTGGCAACCAACCTGGCTTCGCTTCTTCCTCAGGGAAGCGTCTCCTACCTCAGTTACGCCTTCCGCTTGATGTATTTCCCTCTGGGAGTGTTCGGGGTGGCTGTAGCTACTGTGACCTTACCTTTAGTTTCCATTCATGCTGCCCAGAATAAAACCGACCAGGTGCTTTCCACCTATAGCACCTCTTTAAAGCTGGTCTTTTTTCTGGTGATTCCCTGCACTATTTTTTTAATTGTGGCAGCTGGTCCCATAATATCTTTGCTTTTTCAGCATGGAAAATTTCAATACTTAGACACAGTTGCCACCTCCAGGGCTTTGATTTTGTATTCGCTGGGCCTCATTGGTTTTGCTGTTATCCGGATAACTGCACCGGTGTTCTATGCTTTGAAGGACACCAAGACTCCGGTGATAATATCCGCCATATCCGTAGCCCTAAACATCATTCTGAACATCATTTTGATGCGATCTATGGGTTATCTGGGATTAGCTTTAGCCACCTCCATAGCTGGCTGGGTGAATATGCTTTTACTTCTTCTGATGCTTAACCAAAAGATCGGACCCTTTGATTTTAAGGACCTGTTCAAAGCCTCTTATGAGATAATCCTGGCATCTTTTATAATGGGAGGATTGGTCTGGTTGTTCTTTTCCTTTTACCATTTGGATTTAAGCGTTGCTCCATTATCGCAGAAGATTTTATCAGTTTTGATTTCAATGGGCTTGGGTCTTTTGGCCTATGTTTCAATTTGTCGTTTTTTTAATGTGGCTGAATTAAAAAGGATTTTGGATATATTCAGAAAAGTTCGTTAATTGCATAGGTGTCAGGTCACACTCATAAAAAACATTAGCAAGACCTGACACAACAAGAAGAAAATTTTTATTATATTTATTAATAAGTAATCCAATTGGATTGCTGTTCATAGGTTAAGTGATTAAATGGCAAAGTTTCGCCATGCAGTTTTAAATGAGATGAGTCTCGGTGGTCGTGTCAGAGTTTTTGCAGAACCCTTAGTCATTGAGGAAATATTGAAGCACGTCAAGCAAAGTGGGGCTAAGAGCAAAAAGCAATTTCAGAATGTCTTTTTTTATCATAGGTTGCCTTCACCGATTGATCTTCTTTGCCTCGAGATATTAGGTGAAGCAATTATGTTAGGCAAATTAGATGTTCTTAGTGAATTCATTTTGATCCCTCCTAAAATTGATCCCTCCTTGAAGCATATAGGCGGAAGAAGAGGAAGAACAACCGAATCCCCAGAACACCAAGGGATGAAAATATGGGTAAGAGATTTCCTACATTCTAAAGAAATTTCAGCTGTGTGGGAGATATCATACTTGGGTTATCATGTGGACGTAGGATGCCTCAAAAAACTGATTTTTGTTGAATGTGGTGACACGGAACCTCGTAAGATATTTGAATTCCTTCGTCAAAATCTGAGCATCGGTATACTTCAGTATGATTCTGAAGAAATCTTATGGTTTAAACCTAAAGCCTCTTTTACGGAATTCGCGAATTCCAAGGCTGATGGGCTGATTGTTTAGGTGTGCAACTGAAAACAGAAGTTTTTTTGTTCTATCGGGTCTTGCCCGGCGGGTGTGATCTGCCTGCTTCGCTGCGTAAATTGTAGTTTGCCGATTCATCGGCTATAATAAGCCCCATAAATGTGGCAACTACAATACAAAACACGCCCAATGAATTGGGCAACTACAAGAGAATTTCATCGGGTAGGACAAGGTCTCCTGACCTTGTCTACAGAGTTCTGGGTCAGGAGACCCAGAACTACCCAATTGTATTAACACAGGTTATTTGTTGGTGGCGGAATTGTCGTCAAGACCCGTTTCGGGGATTTCCGCCACCTTATTTTATAGGTTGGGCAAATCCAATTGCCCAACCAACAGGAGAAAAACACAGGTTGGGACAACATGTGATACCGATTTTCATTTTTCTATCCACCAATAACCAATCGCCCATCTACCAACAGGGTGGAGCCAAGCTCCACCCCTTCGCGTTATTTTGAATGTTTTATGCTGCCTTTAGCTCTGATGTACAGTTAGGGCAACGGGTTGCCTTTATTGATATCTTTGAGAAACAGTAGGGACAATCTTTGGTGGTGGGTTCAGGGGGCGGAGCTTCCTCTTTGCGCTTGAGCTTGTTGATACCGCGAATGAGAAGGAATACCGCAAAAGCAACTATTAAAAAACTGATAATGGTGTTTATGAAGACCCCGTAGTTCAATGAAACCGCACCGGCTGCCTGAGCATCATTAAGGGAAGCATAGGGTCCGGGAGTAGTACCACTTTTCAGAATCACAAAAAGGTTGGAAAAATCCACGTTACCCAATAGCAGGCCGATGGGTGGCATAATGACATCGGTAACCAGTGATTTGACGATTGTTCCGAAAGCAGCACCGATGATGATCCCTACTGCCATGTCCACTACGTTGCCCCGCATGGCAAACTCTTTGAAATCCTTCAGCATAAGGACACCTCCTATGAGTTTGGCTTGGTTGTTTTTGTTATTGGCTTCATTTCGCCTATTTGTTACATATGTGTCAGGTCACACTCATAATAAACCATGAGCAAGACCTGACACAACAGGAACTCCTTTAAGTTAAGAGTCATATTTATAAAGCTTTTTGAAAACTGCATTATTTTTAAACCTCTTCTGAGTTGGTCAAACGAGCAATAGAGATGAGTCAGTTCTGTTCTTGCGTCTTGATATTCAGATTCATTTTTGCCCGAGCTGTACCCAACCCGATGTAATTTAATAATTCAGATTAAAAGCGGAAAAGTCAACTGGTTTTTAAGATTTTTTAACTTGACAATTGGGGTTGAGCTTAATAAGATGAAAATGTCTACATTTTGGAACGACTAAGGGTGTTTAGTATGTTCAAGAGTTTTAAGGTGGTAAAAAAATAAATGACAAGCAGGAAACCTGCGCTTTTTATAACCATTGCTTTTGTTTTCGGGGTGATTCTGGGGAACCATCTGGAGGTTTCCTCGACTCTTCTATTTATCTGCTTATTTTCACTTCTTGTTTTATCCCTTATTTTATGTTTTAAGAGATTAAAAACAGCTTTGAGTTTTGTTTTTATTCTCTGTTTTATTTTGGCTGGATTTTTCGTTCATGAATTGAAAACAAAGGATTTTCCTGCAGACCATATCATTCATTTCCTGGATCTGAACCGCAAGATCAGCTTAAGCGGAACTGTGTGCAGAGACCCGGATATCAGGGAGGACAAGACCTTTCTAACCGTAAATTCCGAAAGCATACTTCTAGATGGGTCATTTATCAAAATATCCGGAAGGGTGCTTATTAAAATCAAATCTCCAACTAATCGCTTCAATTACGGGGATCATATAAGGGTAAAAGGTTACCTGGGATCACCTTATTCCTCCCGAAATCCGGGAGCTTTTGATTATAAGAAATATCTGGCTCAATCCAATATTTTCGGTCTTTTGACTGTAAGAAATCCTAATGACGTTAAGATACTTTTCCAGGAGAGGGAAAATCCGTTTTTATCCTACGTTGTCTACCCGGTCAAACATTTCATCTTAAAAGTTTTCCGAACTACGCTCAGAGGTGCGCATCAGGCTCTGCTCTCCGGATTTGTGCTGGGTGAGAGAAGAGATATTCCTGAGGATGTCTACCAGATGTTTACGGATACGGGGACTTTGCACCTTTTAGCAATCTCCGGATCGAATGTGGGATTGGTTGTTTTGTTCTTTTTTGGCTTTTTCAGGCTTGTCAGATTTCCGAGGAAGTTGTGTATTTTATTAACTTTACCGGCTATAATCATTTTTTCTTATGTGACTAATAATCAGCCCTCGGTGGTCAGAGCCTCGATTATGGCAATCATTTTTCTTCTGGCTTTTTTCTGGGAAAGGGAAAAGGATTTAATTAATATCTTAGCTTTTTCTGCGCTTTTGATTTTGTTTTTCTCACCTTTGAGTCTTTTCGATGTGGGGTTTCAGCTCTCTTTCGGTGTAACTTTGGGGCTTTTGGTTTTCGTTGTTCACCCCGATTCTCTTTTCCACAAAATTTCCCTTAAGTTTAAAGGTTTTGTCAAGAACTGGATAATATTGCCTGTTTTTGTCTCCCTGGTAGCTCAGATAGCCAGCTACCCTATACTGGCTTATCATTTCAACCAGATCAGCTTGTACGCTTTTGCAGCGAATCTGGTGGTAGTTCCTCTGGTAAGTGTTGCGGTGATAACCGGAAGCTTAACCGTTATTTCTGCACTTTTTAGCATAAGTTTAGCTCAAATCCTTTCTGCTTTCAACTGGGTGGTTCTGACCTTCACCCTCAAGGTGGTGGGGTTTTTCTCCCAGCTTCCCGGTGCAACTTTAGATCTGCCCTCACCTTCATATCTTTTTATTATTCTCTACTATCTTTTCTTTTTAGTTATCCTGATTGGCTGGGGCAAAAAAGCCAGGAGAATAGGTTTTTTCAGTTTGATTTGTCTGAGCGCTTTGATTATAAGCCAGGAAGTTTTATCCCGAAAAGGGAAATTGGAGATAACATTTATGGATGTGGGCCGGGGGCAGAGTATTCTAATAGATTTAACTTCAAAAGAAAAAATACTTATAGATACCGGACCAAAAAGCTCAACCTGGGATGCCGGGGAAAGGGTGGTGGTTCCCTATCTAATAAAGAAAAACATAAGATTCATAGACCGGCTTATACTGACATCTGAGGGAGATGAGTTCAATGGTGGTCTGGAGTCGGTGCTTCAAGAGGTGAAAGTGGGGAAGGCGATGATTTCAGATTCTTCTCAGAAATTAGCCCAGTTATTAGAAGGTTATGGAATCCCTTATCAGAACATGCAGGAAGGCTTTGATTTGGATGGGAACGTAAAGATTTTTAACTATTTGCCCGATAAAGAAAAGAAAGGATACCTTTTGACCCTGGAGTATGGGGATTTTAATGCCTTTTTTTTAAATTCTAATCCAGGAAAAGGGATTCTTAATTTACTTAGAGGTAAAGACTTCCATTTGGTGAGCACATTGTCAGAGTGTGTGGAGGAGGATGAATTCAAAGAGGTAGTTGATGCTTTAAAACCGCAGGCGATCATATTGACAAGCTATGAACATCCCTGGGATGTGCCTGATCTTAAAAGACTGGATTTTAAAGTTCCCGTATTCTGGACTAAGGATAAGGGTGCGATAAAGATTGAGATTAAAGGATCTGATTTAAAATTAAAATGGATGTTGGGTAAGAAAAGATCAAAAAGATTTAGGTTGAGGTGAAATGAGTCTGGTAGGAAATTTAAAGACGGTTTCTTTTTCTGATCTTTTGCAGCTTATCAGCACCAACAAGAAGAGCGGTATGCTTTCCATAACCCGCCAGAACCAGCAAAAAAGCCTTTTCTTTTTGGAAGGGGATCTGATTTCATTTGTCACCAGCGAGCAGGAGGATTGGTATCTGAGTCAGCTTCTGATACGCAAAAGGAAAATAGACAAAAAGGATTGGGATAGGGCTCTGCTTTTATCGAAAAGCTCCGGAAAGGGAATTGCAGAAACCCTGGTGGAATTGGGTTTGATATCCAGGCGAGATGTTCTGGAGGCTTTAAAAACACGAATTGAGGAGGTGGTTTTCGCCATTTTTGGCTGGGAGGAGGCTGATTTTGAGTTTATGGAAGGTAAGCTGCCACCCCCAACTGATTCCAAATTGAAAATGAATACCATGGGTCTGATAATGGAGGGAGCCAAAAGGGTGGATGAATGGTCGGAGATTCAGAAGACCCTTCCGCCGGGTGATTTTACCCTGGAACTGAACCTGAAGCCTCCAGCTAAAGATGGAATGTTAAACTTGACCCTGGATGAATACCAAACCTTGCTTCTGATAAACGGACAAAGAAGTGTCAGCGAGATTTTAATGGAAAGTCCTCTGGGGGAGTTCACCACCTCCAAATCTTTGTCTCTTCTGATCTCAAATGGGTTGGTGATGAAAGGAGAACAAAAAACTGCATACCAGAACAAAGAGGATGAGGAGAAAGCTTTGCTGGATATAGTTTTTCAGGTTTATCATCATTGTTTTTCCGTTACGGAGGAGGTCTTAATCCAGAAGCTGGGACAGGGGAAAGACGAACTGCTAGACCGTCTTGTTGGCCAGCAGAAAAGATACTATCCTATTCTGGGGAGATTATTAAAAAAAGGTTTTTTGGGAAAAGATAACTTTTTATCGGTAGCAAAGGAGATCCCCCAGGAAATCAGATTGCATAAAATTTTGGATTTGCTTAATTCGGTTTTATTTGCATACTTGAAAAACCTGCATTCGATTCTGGGTATAAATATAAAAAATAACCTATATGACCAGCTTAAGAGGGAAATTGCCCCTTTTCTGGAAGCTGATAAATTGGTAGCTGAAAAATATCAGCTCCAACAGGAAATATACAGGATTTTAGATAAAGTTTGAATGGGAAATATGAGATGAAGGGAAAGTTTTTTTTCTTAGTTCTGTTGTTTATACTATCAGGGATAAGCTTTTCCCAAACTTATGCCCAGATCGAAGGTGATGTTTCAGTGCAAGGCTCTTTTCTGGATGTGATTTTGAATTTCGCGATTCTTTTAGCTGTCTCTGGGTGTTTTGTTTACACTAAAAAAATCGAGTCATTCCTTAAAGGAGGCGAGCTTTCCCCGGGCTGGTTATTAATACTGATTTCATTTTTCGTGCTGGTGCTCTTGCAGTTTGTCAAGCTGGGGAATTCAATGAATATCTTTAACTTCGATTCAGCTCTTTATTCATTTTTAAAGCTAATATGGGTGATTCTCTTGGGATGGGGGATTTATCAATTGAAGAAGGTTATAAGCTAAACCAAAAACTCAAGTGGTTTGAGTGGATTTACCGGGCTTTAGTGACGATAGAAAATAAAGGGTGAAGTGAGAGGTTACAGATGGTAAATGCTGATGAATTAGATGACAGAATCGATAAATGTAAAAAAATATTATCTAAAGACCCGGAGTCTTTGATATTCGCTGCCCTGTCCGAGGCTTATCGAAGAAAAGGGGATTTGAATATGGCCACCAAGGTCTGCAATCAGGGTCTCAAAACCCATCCGGATTACGGTTCTGCTCATCTGGTTCTGGCTAAAATAAATATGGACAAAAGGTTTTTTGCTGAGGCGGAGAAGGAGCTCTTTTTGGCTATCAAAGCCGATGGCCAAACCAGAGCCAACGAGCTCCTTTTATCTGAGATATTGATAAAAAAGGGCAAGTCTATGGAAGCAAAAAAACTCCTGGATAAACTTTTTGCTACAGATCCGGAAAACCCTCAGGTAACAAAACTTCTTGAGGAGATCGAGAGCCAAGAGAAAGCAGGGGAAACCGAAGTCAAATGGAAGGATATTCCAACCGATTATAAGATCTTCAAACAACTCAAAGAGAAACTCTCTCCCCGGGAAGCTCTGGATGAGATTTTAAAAGTACCTGGTGTTCTGGGTTGTTTAATTATAGATAAAGATGGTCTGATAACCGAACATAGATTCAAACAGGAATCAAACATCGAAGCCATAGGTGTAGCAAGTGCTGTGGTCTTTGGGGAGATTCAGAAAAGTTTGCCCCGGATAGATTTCGGCACACTGGATCAAGCCCTGATTGAAAGCAAAGAGATGAACTTTTTGGTGCTGAAATTGGATAATTTACTTTTGAGTGTGTGCTGTGATAACCGGACCAATTTCGGCTATATGAAAATCAGGCTTTCTAAGGTCAGGGAAAGGATATCTATTACATAGAGGTAAAAATAACGGAGAAAAGAATGAAAAAAGAAAATAGAAGGGAGCAAAGGCTTTTGATTTTGTTGGGATTTTTTCTGGCAGTGGTCCCTTTGGCATTTTTTCCTAATGATTTGGGCGTGAAAATCGATACCACCCCTTTTCTTGTCTTTCCTTTTGAGATGCTATGGTATTTCGTGGTTTATCTTCTCTTGTTCTCTGAGTTACCTTTGTCTGTTCCTTTTCTTTATGCTCTTATCACTTTAGGCTTAAGGCTTATAATTGGAGCCGTTTTTGGCATGCTGCTTTATATTATGTTTCCATTGGAAACAATATCCCTGATGAAGGTAAATATCTTCACGTATTTTCCCGCATTATTGATCCAGGCAACTTTGTTGCCTTTTGTGGTAAAGATTTCTCTGGGAAACACAATAGAAGCTTCCTGGAAAGAAAGAAAAAGACCCCATAAGGTTTTCCTTTCTTCCTTCCAGCCATCTGAAGAGAAAAAAGAAACTGTAGCAGAAAAGCCGGAGAAAATCCAGGTGGACTTAGAAGCGGCTTTGGATTACGTTAAGGAGTATTCAGGCGTGGAAGGTGTAATCCTGCTGGACCAAGAAGGTTTGGTGGTTGCCAATAGAGTTAATTCTGGTTGGGATGACGAGAAAATCGCACCCCTGGCTTTGCTGTTAAGAAAAATTAACTCCCAAGAGTTGGGCAAAATAGATACCAGCCCGATTGAGAGAATGGAGCTTTTGTCTCAAAAACTCTGGATCAGTTTGAATAATATTGGCGATTTTACCTTGGTATGCCTGGCTCATCGGTCCACAGATGAACTTCTAAATATCAGGATATTAAAGGCTGTGGAAATGATAAGGAAATATTTAGATGAAAAATATGCCGGAATATTTTCGAAAAATCAGGAGGTAGAGAATGTACCAGATCTTAGAAGAGCTTAACAAGACCTCTGGTATAACCGGAAGTCTTTTGGTGGGCTCCGATGGGATAATCATCGCAGCAGATTTAGATACTCGTTTTCAGGATGAAACTGTTGGTGCTCTGGCAGCCTCCATAGTGAGCACTGTGGATAAATCGCTGGAGAAACTTCAGGGGACTCCTTTCAAACAGGTAACCATCGAGGCAGATAAGGGAAAACTATTCCTCATGGATGTGGGAATAGGGGTTTTGGTGGTAACCACTGAACCGGATGTTAATATGGGTCTGGTGAGGTTGGAGATCAAAAACGCTCGTCATAGGATCCAAACCAGAGAATCAATGTAAAAAGAATAAAGGAATATGGTCTCAATAAATTATGCTTTCAAGGAGATTTCCTGTAAAATAGTATACTATGGACCGGGATTGAGTGGTAAAACCACCAACTTACAATATGTTCATAAGAAAATTCCGTCCAATACCAAAGGGGAGTTGATATCCTTGGCTACCGATGCGGACAGAACTTTGTTCTTTGATTTTCTTCCTTTAAATATTGGGGACATTCATGGGTTCTCTGCCAAGTTCCAGCTTTATACTGTGCCCGGTCAGGTTTTCTATAATGCCACCAGAAAGTTGGTCTTACGTGGGGTGGATGGTCTGGTTTTTGTGGCTGATTCCCAGGGATCTAAAATGGATGAAAATTTAGAGAGTCTGGAAAACCTTAAAGAGAATTTGAGGGAATATGGTTATGATATGGACAAGCTGCCTATGGTTTTTCAATATAACAAAAGGGATCTGCCGGACATCACTTCCCTGGAGGAACTGGAAGCCCAGCTTAATCCTAAAGAACTGGTTTTTTTTGAGTCTGTAGCCACCACCGGACAAGGCGTTTTCGACACCCTTAAGTGCATCACTAAAATGGTTCTGGATAAAACCAAAGGTAAACCGGAAGTTAGCGAAAGCGAAAAATATGTCTCCCCGGAGTTGGAAATGGCACAATACAGAGCAGAAAAGTTAAAAGCTAAAATAGTTCCCGGGGCAATGGAGAAGATTCTTGTGGCTGAGGAATCTGAAGAAAGAGTTCCAGAAGAGGTCTTAACTCCAAAAACTGCCGTTTTAGAAAAGCAGGATCAAGTGGAAACAAAAATACCCATTTACCAACCCGTTCCTTCTGAACTCAAGAGGAAAATCTTAACTGAGAAAAAAACTGAGCACAGGGAAAAGATCGTATCAGCACCAATTTCCCGGGAGAAGATATTTGCGATTTCCGTGAAAAGAAAACGAACCCCCAGAGGTTTTTCCTTGTGGGGTTGGATAAAGAAACTAATAGGACAATAACCCAGGAGGTATCCCCTTGAACTCAAGTGATCTTGTGATCTATGAAGATCAAATAGAGGAGATCGATAAGGCGCTGATCAAATTAATCAAAGGCGCGGAAGCCAAATGTGCACTTCTGGTGGATAAAGATGGTTATCTTATTACCCGCCAGGGGTTCACACATTCTCTGGATACCACGGCTTTATCAGCGCTTCTGGCCGGAAGCTTCGCCTCCACCAAGGAAATCGCTCGCTTGGTGGGCGAACCTGAATTTAGCGTCCTTTTTCACCAGGGCAAAAGGGATCACATCCACCTTTGTCTGATTGATGAACGCACTATTCTGGCAGTGATCTTTGACGACCGAACTACAATCGGAATGGTGAGATTATACGCAAAAGAGGTATCGGAGGATCTGGCCAGAATCCTTTCTCAAGCCCAGAAAGACAATAAACCCAAAGATTCCAAGCTGGACTCTGAATTTACCCGCTCGGTGGAAAACAAGCTGGATGATATCTTCAAAGACTAAGGATGGGAGATGTCAGTTGAATTAGGTGGAATGCTGGTCAAAGCGGGCAAGATCACCCAAAACGAGCTTGACCAGGCCCTGGAGAAACAAAAAAAGACCAATGGCAAGTTAAGTGAGATTTTAATTGAACTGGGAGCCATTGTAGACGAGGAGGAGCTTTTCCAATTTGTGGGAAAACAGCTGAACATCGGAGCCTTAAGGCTCTCCGATGTGGAGCTTAATCCCGAAGTGGTAAAGCTCATTCCTTTAGATATAGCTAGAAAATTCAATGTAATTGCCATCAGCAGAATTGGGAAAACTTTAATTGTAGCTATTTCAGATCCCAACAACATCTATGTTTTAGATGCCATTAAATTTATAACCGGATGTAATATTCAGCCGGTTATCTCGCCGGAGAAATCGATTCAAAAAGCCATAGAAACCTATTATCACGATTCCGGGGCCATTGATGAAATCTTAAGGGGTTTAGAGGATGAGGGATTGGAGGTGATAGAAAACGAGGAACTGCCCTCGGAGCAAGATCTTCAGTCTCAGGTTCAGGATAAACCTCTGGTCAGGTTAGTGGACGGAATCATCACCGATGCTATCCGAAGAAATGCCTCAGACATTCACATCGAAACCTACGAGAAGAGGATAAGGGTCAGATTCAGAATCGACGGATTACTTCAGGAAATGGCTCCTTTGCCCTTCAAATACCGGGCAGCCATAGTATCAAGGATCAAGATCATGGCTGATCTGGATATCTCCGAAAGAAGACTGCCCCAGGATGGGCGAATAAAAGTGAGAGTGGGGGATAGGGCTATTGACATTCGTCTGTCAGTCCTTCCCACTTTGTTCGGGGAGAAGGTAGTGATGCGTATTTTGGATCCTAGGAGTTTGATGGTGGATTTAACTAAGTTAGGTTTTCCTGAGAGGGGATTAAAAGAATTCGCTCGAGCCATAAGCCTACCTTATGGGATGATACTGGTCACCGGTCCCACGGGAAGTGGTAAGACCACCACTCTTTATTCGGCTTTGAAACAGGTGAATGCTCCTGAGGTAAATATCTTAACCGCTGAGGACCCGATCGAGTTTAATTTCGATGGGATAAATCAGATTCAGGTTAAACCGGATATCGGTTTCACTTTTGCCTCCTCCCTGAGGTCTTTTCTTCGACAGGACCCGGACATAATAATGGTGGGTGAGATCAGAGATGAGGAAACAGCAGAGATTGCTATTCGAGCTGCTTTGACCGGACACCTGGTATTTTCCACATTGCATACCAACGATGCGCCCAGTACCCTTAATCGACTTTTGGATATGAACATTCCCAATTATCTGGTAGCTTCAGCAGTGAGATTGATTATGGCTCAGCGGATAGTGCGAAAAATCTGCAATCACTGCAGAGAGGAGTTCTCGATTCAGCCAGAGACGTGGGAGATGTTGGGAATAGATGAGGAACAAAGAAAGGATTTCAAAGTTTACCGAGGCCGGGGTTGCCCGGAATGCAATAATACCGGCTACTCCGGAAGAATCGGAATTTTTGAGGTCATGCCCATTACCCGGGATGTGGAAAAGATGATTTTCTCCAAAGCCTCCAGTCAGGATCTAAAAGATCAGGCTAAAGCCGAGGGTATGCTTACTTTAAGAGACGCTGCCATAGAGAAACTCAAAAACGGGATTACCTCAGTGGAAGAGGTCCTGGCAGCAACAATCATGTAAATTCTCCCTTAATAACCTAAAACAAGGATTAGAAAACCTCAGACGGATTCAATTTATTCATAAGAATTAAAAAACTATGGGGAAAAGATTACTGGCCACTCCTATTCCTTTTTAATAACACTATGTTTAAGAATTCCTTTTTTGGGTCGATAATATAAAAGAAAAGCCAAATCATGAGGGGAGGTCAATGGTTACCCTAAGAGAGCTTTTAGAGTTGATGACCAAAAGGAATGCCTCGGATTTGCATTTAACTGTGGGATCACCACCCCAGTTAAGGATAGATGGTAAACTGGTCAAAACCGAGTACGATCCCTTGACTCCGGAGGATACCAGGAAATTAGCTTATAGCATTATGACAGAGAAGCAGAGGAAAAGATTTGAGGAGGAATCGGAACTGGATTTATCCTTCGGGATAGAGCAGATGAGCCGCTTCAGATGTAACGTTTTTATGCAGAGAGGGAATGTGGCCGTAGCATTGAGACTTATCCCCTTCAGGATCAGAAGTTTTGAAGAGCTGGGAATACCTAAGGTGGTGGTGGATTTTGCCAAACTCCCCCGGGGCCTGGTGTTAGTCACTGGTCCTACGGGAAGCGGAAAATCGACTACCTTAGCCTCAATCATAAACAAGATCAATCTGGAACGCCACGAACATATCCTGACCGTGGAGGATCCTATTGAATATCTTCATAGACATAACTGTGCCCTGATAAACCAGAGGGAGGTTTACTCGGATACCGCTTCCTTTGCCAGTGCCTTAAAATATGCTTTAAGGGAGGATCCGGATGTAGTTCTCATTGGCGAGATGAGGGATCTGGAAACAACCGATGCCGCTTTAACCATTTCGGAGACCGGGCATCTGGTATTTGCTACCCTGCATACCAACTCCTGTGCCGAGTCGATCAACCGAATAATTGACATCTTCCCCTCCAATCAGCAGGAGCAGGTGCGGGTAGTGCTCTCTTTTGTGCTGCAGGCTGTAGTGACCCAGCAGCTGATTCCTAAAATTGGTGGGGGAAGGGTTTTGGGTTTAGAGATAATGGTCTGTACTCCAGCCATACGTGCTCTGATCCGGGATGACAAAATACATCAGATCTACAGCATGATTCAGGCCGGACAAAAGTATGGGATGAAAACCATGAACCAGTCATTATCTGAGCTTTATTTAAATAAGAAAATTACAATGAGCGATGCCTTGGGCCGAAGCTCTAATATTCAAGAACTTAATGAGATGATTTCCAGGAAACATAAGACTTTTGCATCGGTATAGAATAATAAAAGAAAATCCTTGGAGGTGAAATTTGCCAGTATTTGAATATAAGGGTAAGACATTAACTGGCTCAGCTGTTGCCGGGGAGTTGAAAGCCAGGAACAAAGTAGAACTTCAGAGGATCCTGCGGAACAATAAGATTCTGGTTACCTCCGTCACTCGAAAGGCCTCCCAGATCACCATAAGGTTGAGAAGAAGGATAAAGAAGATTCACATTTCCAGATTCACCCGACAATTTTCTACCATGATTGGTGCGGGATTGCCCATGGTTCAGTGCCTGGAGATATTAGCCCAGCAATCGGAATCACCAGAACTGAGGGAGGTAATCGATAAGGTCAAGGAAAGCGTGCAATCCGGAAGCACCTTGGCAGATGGTTTGTCCCGACATAAAAAAGCATTTGACGATCTTTACGTGAGCATGGTGGATGCCGGAGAAATTGGGGGTGCTTTAGATCAGATACTTCTCCGATTAGCCACTTACCGGGAAAAGGCGGATGCTTTATCCAGAAAAGTCAGGGGCGCTTTAGTCTATCCATCGGTAATAGTGGTGGTGGCCACTGGTGTGACTTTTATTATGTTGACTTATATTGTTCCGGTCTTTGCCAAGATGTTTGAGGGCCTGGGAGCGGAGCTTCCTATGCCCACCCAGATGGTCTTGAAATTAAGCGGTTTCCTGAGAGGCAACATACTGGTTGGGATTGTCCTTTTGATACTCCTTTTGATTTTCTACCGCTGGTATTCCAAGACGGACAAAGGAAGGCTTTTGATTGACAGAGTGAAATTAAAAGCACCTCTTCTGGGTAGTCTTTTGAGGAAAACGGCTATCTCCAGGTTTACCCGAACCCTGGGAACCCTGATCTCATCCGGTGTTTCCATTCTGGATGCACTGGAGATTACTGCTAAGACCGCCGGGAACCGGGTGATTCAGGACGCTATTAAAAGAAGCGTGGTTTCAATTGCCGAGGGTGAAACCATAACTCATCCCTTAAAGGAGACGGGAGTTTTCCCTCCCATGGTTACCCAGATGATCTCGGTGGGAGAGAAAACCGGAGGTTTAGACGATATGCTCCAGAAGATTGCCGACTTTTACGATGAAGAGGTGGATGCTGCTGTTGCAGCTTTGACCTCGATTATCGAACCGGTGATCATAGTACTTATGGGACTGGTAATCGGTGGAATCCTGATTGCCATGTATCTGCCCATGTTCGACATCATCGGAAAGATCAGCTAAGTTTTTATCTGAAGCAGGAGGCAAAGTAATATTTCTTTACTTTAAGAATGAAAATTAGATAAACTCTTTATAAAGAAAACACCATCGCTTTTTAAGCGATGGTGTTTGGTGTTTTAGAAAGAAAAAATGTCAGGATCAATCCAGAAGACCGGCTACGCACTTCACTGGCTTTTAACTCTGAGACTGATCATATATGTTCTATTGCTTGGTATTGTGGTCTTTTTTTTGAAATCGCCTGGATTTCTGGTAATTCCCTTTCTTTTGTACAGTTTCTTTACCCTGGTTTTTCTTTTCCTAATTCTGTTTGCCAGAAGGCTTTCCACACCCTCTTTTCTGGACTTGATCATCGCTTTCCAGATAATTCTGGAGATATATATTGAGGCTGGAATAATTCATGCCACCGGCGGAGGGGAAAGTCAACTCTCCATCCTTCTGCCTTTAACCATTATCTCAATCAGTTTGATTTATCATCTGGCTGGCACGGTGCTGGTGGCTACCCTCTCCTCATTTGCTTACGCCTACACGGTTCTTTTGGCCGGAGTAAAATTCCCCATCCCTTTAAGCTATGATGCTGTAAAGAATTTTAACTCCATCAGCGAGGTTACATTCTATCAGGTTATCCTCTATTCCTTTGCCTTTTATCTGGTGGCCTATGTCAGCGGATATCTAGCCCAGAAACTGAAGCGCAAGGGAGAGGAGCTTTTTTCCACTGCGCTGGAACTTGATAAAATGAGAATGGAAACTCACGACATCCTGCACCATATGCGATCTGGACTTATAACCATAGATAACTCAGGCAGGATAATCTATTTTAACAAAACTGCCGAGGATATCTTAGGATATAAAGGAGAAGACATCAAGGGGCAGAGATTTCTGGATGTATTCAGAGAGAGAATGCCGGAATTTGCAGATAGGCTTCAGCAGACCCTGAAAACCCAGCATATTGATTCCAGATCTGAGATCTACATCACCTCCCTTTCAGGCAAGACAATCCCTTTAGGATTAAGCACTTCCATACTGGGAGATGATGAGGCTGGCAAACGGGGTGTGATAGCTGTTTTCGCCGATATCACCCAAGCCAAGCGAATGGAACAGGAGATCCGGCTTAAAGACAGGTTGGCTGCTGTGGGGGAGCTGTCAGCCGGGATCGCTCATGAGATAAGAAATCCTTTGGCTTCCATCTCCGGTTCGGTTGAAGTCTTAAAGGAAGAACTCGCCTTATCGGATGAGAATGGGAAACTGATGGAGTTGATCTTAAAAGAAACAGGAAGGTTGAATCTGATTTTGACTGAATTTTTGCATTATGCTAAAATCGGGGAGACATCTCTGAAGAAAGTGGAACTGGTTTCCCTGATTCGCGAGGTAATAGAACTGGTGAAAAAGCATAAATCGTACCGTCGGGGAATTCAGATTAAAGAGAAGCTAAAAGATTCAGTGCTATATATCTGGGGTGAGGAAAACCAGATAAAGCAACTCCTTCTGAATCTTTTGGGTAATGCTCTGGAGGCTATGGATGATAAAGGAGATCAGATAATTATTTCAAATCAGAGCTTAAGCCAGATAGAGGGGCATTATTTCCCAGGTGAGGATGATGAGGAAGTTCAGGATCTGGTTCCTTTAGCTATCCAGGATGAGGGGAAGGGCATGAACGAGGAACAAAAAGAGAAGCTTTTCTGGCCCTTTTTTTCCAGCAAAAAGGATGGAACGGGTTTAGGATTAGCCATTGTTCAAAGGTTGGTTAACACCCTTGAGGGAAGAATAGAATTCAAATCCCAGCTGGGAGTGGGAAGCGTTTTTGTGGTCTATTTTAAAAAATTTAAAATACACAAGCAGAAAATTTTTCAGACTGTGTGAAATCAAGAGGATATAAAATTTGTATTACTCTGAAGGCCGCTTCCGCAAGCGGTCTTTTTTTTGTTAGTAAAATGATAGAAATAGGTTGCAGCATAAGATTTTTGGAATACCCCCTTACAAAAATTCTTGACTTTTTGGTTTGATACAGTATAATTACGGTTAAAATACGCTCTTTTCAGGCTTGAATTATCCTAACTTATGAGGGTTCTTGGACTTTTGGTTGAACAAAAAAAAGAAAACAAGTACTCATCCTACAAACAAGTAGCCATCTTAACCACTTTGCCCATCATTATGGCAGCTGGCCCGATTTTGGGCATCCTCTTGGGCAATTATCTGGACAAGAAACTTAATACATCACCTTATCTTATGATTCTATTTCTTATATTCGGGTGTGTAGCTAGCGGAAGGCAAGTTTATAAATTGATAGTAAGAGCTTCAAAAGAGATGGAAAAGAAATAATATACAAATTCTAAGGAAAGTAGCTTACCGAGGCATTTAAATGGGAATTGAGTTTATTCATCGGGTGATCAAAACCTCTTTAATCTTTTCGTTTCTGATATTTTTATTTGTTACTTTCTACTACAGGTTCGACTATGCCTCTGGGATTTTCATGGGATGTGTATGGAGCTGTTTGAATCTGTTTTTTTTGACCAATCTGATAACGGAAACTACTAATCTTGAAGGAATCAATAGAAAAAAAGTTTTGCTTTTAGTACTTCTTAAATTTCCTCTGCTTTATCTGACGGGATATTTTCTTCTGAGAATTAACTATTTCCCGGTCACCAGTTTACTTGTGGGATTCACTCTGATATTTGCGGTGGTTTTACTAAAAGCTTTAGGGAAAATAGTAATTTCATCACCCCGAAAAGGTGGTGAAAAAATTCAGGCTCCCTTGAGTTTATCCGGAAACAGGAAAAAACCTAAATCTAAAACCATATCTCCTTAATAAATTGTGTCTCATAGGATAAATGCAATTCAAAAATCTTAGATAGTTGGAGGCGATTTGTTTTTCAAAGTTTTTTTGAATCATCTTCAGATTGTGGCAGAGCATACAGGTGGTAAAACCGAACACGGAGGTACGCCCGAGCTTCCCAATTTCATAACCTTGCTTTATGATAAATATGGCAAGGAGGCTTTTGTTGAATTTTTACATCACTGGGAAAATATTATCTTTTCCCTGCTGATTGTCTTGATTATAAGCATTGTGGCCTACCTTGCATCCAGAAAAAGCAACCTTATTCCAGGAAAGCTTCAGAACTTCGTGGAGATGGCAGTGGAGACACTGGATAATTTCATCTGCGGTATTCTGGGCTCCCGGGGCAGAAGGTTCACACCTTTTTTAGGGACACTTTTCGTCTACATTTTGTGCATGAATTTCTTTGGCCTTGTTCCCGGTATGAAATCCCCATCCTCCAATCTGAATACCACGGTGGCTTTAGCTATTTGTGTCTTTTTCTATGTGCAGTATACCGGAATTAGGTCCTTTGGTCTTCTGGGATATCTTTTCCATCTGGCAGGAGAACCTAAGGATGCTGTGGGGTGGGCTATGGTGCCCTTGAATTTGCCTATACATATAATGGAGGAGTTTATCAAGCCTTTGAGTTTGTCCATGCGACTTTTCGGAAACATCTTCGGGGAGGACATTCTGATAGCCGTATTCGTGGGCCTGGGAGTGGCCTCTTTGAGCTTTCTGCATTTGCCTATTGGACTTCCCTTTCAGGTGCCTTTTATATTTTTAGCTTTGTTAACCGGGACCATTCAAGCACTGGTCTTTACCTTGCTTTCGACTATTTATTTTTTCCTGATGATGCCCCATGAGGAGGAATAACAGAAAAAAAGAGTTAGTGAACTTCTAATTATTTATGAAGGAAGGAGGTTGAATGACCTATCAGATCGCACTGGCATTAACCCTGCCTATTGGGCTGGCCATTGCAGCCTTTGGCTCCGCTTTTGGTCTGGGACGGGCTGTATCCGCAGCAATGGAAGCCATGGGAAGACAGCCTGAGGCTGCTGGCCGGATCCAGGTGGGAATGATCATCGGTTGTGCCCTTCTGGAGGCTCTGACCATCTATGCCTTGGTGACTGTTTTCGTGCTCCAGGGGAAAATTGCTTGATAACCAGAAGGCAGCCACTTAATTTAAGTGGCTGCCTCCCTAAAAAGAAAGGTTTTTATGGGTCTGGAATTTGGTCAGATAATCACCCAGATAATCGGGTTTCTCATTGCCCTCTGGCTTTTAAAGAAGTTCGCCTGGAAGCCCCTTCTGGGGATGCTGGAACAAAGAAGATTAAAAATTAAATCGGAGTTTGAGAGTATAGATAAGGAAAAAAACAGGATGGAGAAGCTGGTTTCAGATTATGAGTTAAAACTGAAAGAGATCGACAGCTTGACCCGGGTGAAACTGCAGGAGGCAGCCAAGGAAGGCCAGGAAATGGCAGCCGAAATCAAAGAGAATGCCAGAAAAGAAGCCAGCGCTATGATCTCAAGAGCCAAAGAGGAGTTGCAAAGGGAAGTAGATAAAGCTAAAGTGGAATTAAAAGATGAGATCATCACCATGACCTTAAAAGCTACCGAAAGGATGATCGCCGAAAAGCTGGATCAAGAAAAGCACAAAGGCTTGATCTCGGGTTTCATAGATGAGCTGGAGGGAATAAGATGATTTCATCTGAGGTGGGGAAAAAATATGCAGCTGCTCTTTTTAAGTTAGCGAATAGGGAAAAGATAGCAGGTATTGTTCTTGAGGATTACCAGTCCATTATGAAGATTCTTAAGGAAAATCTTCCCATTAAGAACTTGCTGGAGACTCCCCAGATTCTGGACAAGGACAAAAAGAAACTGCTGCAAGACCTTTTTGAGGGAAAAATCCCGGAGGTTTTGCTTTCCTTTTTGACCTTATTGGTGGATAAAAAAAGAATACAATATCTTTCTGACATTTTTCCGGAATTCGAGAAATTGGTGAAGGAGAATCAGGGAATTGTGATGGCTGAGGTAACCACAGCTATTCCTCTGGATGATGCGTTATCTAAGAGTCTAAGAAGTAAATTGGAGATAATGACAAAAAAGAAAATTGAGATGGTGAAAAGAGTTAATCCGGACATCATTGGTGGGGTAACAGTTGTTTTAGGAGATAAAGTTATTGACCGCAGCATAAAATACCAGTTGGGCCAGTTAAGGGAGAAAATATCTCAGATCAAAGTTTATTAAAACAAGGAGAAAATTTATGCCATTGAATCCAGAGGAGGTCAGTTCCATTATAGCCAAGGAGATTGACAAATATAAAAGCAAAATAAAAATGGAGAGCGTGGGTACGGTGCTTCAGGTGGGGGATGGTATTGCCCGAATTTGGGGCCTGGAAGATGCCATGATGAGCGAGCTGATCCAGTTCCCCAATGATGTGATGGGAATGGTTCTAAACCTGGAAGAAGACAATGTGGGAGCTGTCATCTTCGGTTCTGACGAGGAGATCAGGGAAGGGGACACGGTGAGGAGAACCGAAAGGATCGCTTCTGTTCCGGTGGGAGAAGCTTTGGTGGGAAGGGTGGTTAATACCTTGGGACAGCCAGTGGATGAGAAAGGACCCATTGTCACCGATAAATATCGTCCTATGGAGGGAGGGGCACCCAATGTGGTGCAGCGTCAACCCGTTAAAGAACCTGTCCAGACCGGCTTAAAGGCTATCGACTCCATGATCCCTATTGGACGAGGACAGAGGGAATTGTTAATCGGAGACAGGCAAACAGGTAAAACAGCCATTGTCATTGATACCATACTCAATCAAAAAGGCTCCGATATCTACTGCATCTACGTAGCCATAGGTCAGAAATCATCCACCCTGGCTCAGGTGGTGAAGGTTCTTGAAAGCTATGGAGCCATGGACTATACCACGGTGGTGGCAGCTACTGCCACGGACCCAGCTCCTCTTCAATATCTGGCTCCTTATGCCGGGTGTGCCATGGGGGAGGAGTTTTTATACAACGGTAAGCATGCAGTGATCTTCTATGATGATCTCTCCAAGCATGCTCAGGCCTATCGGCAGATTTCCCTTCTCTTAAGGCGACCACCGGGCAGAGAAGCTTATCCCGGGGATATATTCTATCTTCATTCCCGGCTCTTAGAAAGAGCTGCCAAACTATCGGATGAGTTGGGGGGAGGCTCACTCACCGCCTTACCCATAATCGAGACCCAGGCAGGCGATATTACAACTTATATTCCCACCAATGTCATTTCCATAACCGATGGTCAGATATACCTGGAGACCGATTTGTTTTACGCTGGGGTCAGGCCTGCTATCAACGCCGGAATCTCTGTTTCCCGGGTAGGGGGAAATGCTCAAACCAAAGCCATGAAAAAGGTGGCAGGAAGATTACGACTGGATTTGGCTCAGTACAGGGAAATGGCTGCTTTTGCCCAATTTGGCGCTGAGCTGGACGAAGCCACCAAAGCCCAGCTCACCCGAGGGGAAAGGACCGTGGAAATTCTGAAGCAGGACCAATACGTTCCCATGTCGCTGGAACATCAGGTGATGATCATCTATGCGGTTACCCAGGGATATTTAGACGATCTTCCTGTGGAACAGGTGAAGAAATTCGAAGAGGGTTTTCACAAATTCATGGATGATAAATATCCGGATGTGTGTCACCGGATATCTCAGAGAAAAGATTTCGATGAAGAAATCATAAAAAGACTGAATCAGGCTACCACGGAATTTAAGAATGTCTTTAAAACCCAAATTTGATTATGCAAGCTCTTCGTGAAATAAGAAGAAGAATTAGATCGGTCCAGAATACCCAGCAGATAACCAAAGCCATGCAAATGGTGGCTGCTGCCAAGTTAAAAAAAGCAGAGGCCAAGACCATATCCGCCAGGCCTTATGCTCAAAAGCTTGAGAGAATGCTGGAAAACCTTTCCCGGTCTACCGGTTTGGTAACCCATCCTCTGTTTGAAAGAAGAGAAAAAACAGAGAAAAAAGCGTTAATACTGGTCACCTCAGAGCGAGGCCTTTGTGGTTCTTATAATGCTAATATCCTACGCGAAGCGGGGAAATTCTTAAGAGATTCAGACCCTAAAAAAACAGTGCTGGTAATCGTCGGGAAAAAAGGGTACAGATATTTCCTTAAAAAGGAATGGGAGATAAGGCATAAATATCTTGACTTAGATGGCAGGCTTGATTTGTCTTTGGTGAAAATGATAACCGGGGACCTAACCCAGCTTTTCTTAAAAAAGGAGGTAGATCAGGTTTTTCTTCTTTACACTCGGTTTGTCAACCCCATATCCTATAAGATAGTGCTGGAGAAGTTTCTAAACATTGAGCCCAGGGAGAAGGCGGAAAGAGCGGAGATAGATTACATATTCGAGCCCAGCTCAGAAGAGATATTCGATGCGCTTTTGCCCCGATACTGTATGAACGTCATCCAGAAGGTATTGCTGGAGTCTTTTGCCTCAGAGCAGGGAAGCAGGATGACGGCTATGAGGGCAGCTACTGAAAATGCCGAGGAGGTGATAGAGAATTTAACCTTGATTCGCAATAAGATAAGACAGACCTCCATCACCAGGGAGATGCTGGAGATAGCATCAGGTGCAGAAGCACTAAAAGGTTAAATTCAGGGAAATGGAGCGTGAAGCTTCAGTGCAATACCAAATGGTACATGCGACAGATGTTATCGGATTTGTAGGCACAGGTTTGTCTGTGCTGAAAGGAGCACGAATGAATTCGTGCCTACAATTTTAAAAATTAAACGCTGGAGTGTGAAGCTTTAGCTTCACAAAATGGTGAAATCGTAAGTGTTTTGTATGTCCGTTGAAAAAGGATTTGTAAGTACAGATTTATCTATATTGAAAAGAGCACGAATGAATTCGTGCCTACAATTTTCAGGAGTTGAACATTGGAATGTGAAGCTTTAGCTTAACTTGATATATATATATCTGTAGTTATATACATGGACTTTCAAATGTGATCAAAAAGAAAAGAGAGGAAGATGGCAGAAAATGACAAAAACATAGGTAAGATCAGACAGGTTATCGGACCCACAGCAGATATAGAATTTCCAGCAGATAAACTGCCCAGGATCCTTAATGCAATTGAAATCCGGGATCAGGATAAGAAAATCGATTTGACTGTCGAGGTGGCAATGCATCTGGGGGATAACATGGTCAGGTGCGTGGCTCTGGCTTCAACCGATGGACTGGTGCGGGGGATGAAGGCTATAGATACCGGTGGTCCTATCACCGTTCCGGTGGGACCTCAGACTCTAGGTCGTCTATTCAATCTTCTGGGTCAGCCCATTGACGAGTTGGGACCTATTCAGGAACCCAAAAAAAGATATCCCATACACAGATCCCCACCCAGCTTCGAGGAACAGGAAACCAAGATGTCCGTTTTGGAGACCGGGATAAAAGCCATCGATTTAATCCAGCCCATTCCTAAAGGGGGCAAGGTGGGTCTTTTTGGAGGAGCCGGGGTGGGTAAAACTGTGATCGTGATGGAGCTGATAAGAAACATCGCTACTGAGCACGGCGGGTATTCTGTTTTCTGCGGTGTGGGTGAGCGAACCAGGGAAGGAAACGACCTGTGGCTGGGGATGAAAAAATCGGGTGTTTTAGCGAAAACCGTTCTGGTCTTTGGACAGATGAACGAACCGCCAGGCGCCAGATTGCGGGTGGGTCTCTCCGGATTAGCTATGGCAGAATATTTCCGGGATGAGGAACACAGGGATATTCTCATATTCATTGATAACATCTTCAGATTCGTTCAAGCTGGCTCAGAGGTGTCCGCACTTTTAGGTAGAATGCCTTCGGCAGTAGGGTACCAACCCACTTTGGGAACTGAGATGGGTGACCTGCAGGAGCGGATTACCTCCACCAAATCGGGTTCCATCACCTCGGTTCAAGCCATATACGTTCCGGCGGATGATTTCACCGATCCCGCTCCGGCCACCACCTTTGCCCATCTGGATGCGGTAACTGCCTTATCCCGGCAGATCTTTGAGTTAGGGCTTTATCCGGCTATTGATCCTTTAGGCTCCACCTCCAGGATACTTGATCCCAAGGTCTTGGGTGAGGAGCACTATCAGATAGCCAGGTCAGTGCAGAAAATTTTGCAAAGATATAAGGACCTGCAGGATATCATAGCCATTCTGGGCGTGGAGGAGCTGTCAGATGAAGATAAAGTAATTGTGGCCCGGGCCAGAAGGCTTCAGAGATTTTTAACCCAGCCTTTCTTTGTGGCAGTTGAGTTCACCGGAACCGAGGGTAGATATGTCAAACTTGAGGATACGGTTAAAGGATTTAAAAAGATACTCGATGGGGAGCTGGACGATCTGCCCGAGCAGGCGTTCTATATGGTAGGGACGATTGAAGAGGTTCATGAAAAAGCAGATAAACTGAAAAGCCACAAGGAAGAGAAAAAGTAAATGTATAAACTGAGCATTGTCACACCTGAAAAGAAATTCTATGAAGATGAGGTAAACTCCCTTATAGCTCCTGGATCTTTGGGCTATCTGGGCATATTAACCGATCATGCACCTTTGCTTACGGAACTGGTTCCAGGGAAATTGACTGTAAAGGATTCTAAAGGTCAGGAGAAGGTATTTGCCATATCCGGAGGTTTTCTGGAAGTATTGAAAAACAACGTAACCATATTAGCTGATGCAATAGAGCCTACAGAGGGAATAGACATCAAGAGAGCAGAAGAGGCATTGAAGCGAGCTAAGGAAAGATTGGGATCCAGAGATGAAAAAGTTGATGTTCCCAGAGCGGAATTTGCCTTAACCCGAGCTTTGAACAGGATTAAGATATTCAAAGAGGTAATACAAGGAGATTAAGCTTTTTTAGCTAATCCTTTTTTCATAGAGGTTTCAGAATTACCCTCACTTATGAGTTTCTCGGCACAGAGAGAAGCTGACAGGTGCGGATAACAACAATGCTGGAGGGTAAAGATAATGGGTATTGACCGCAAAATGTTATTCCAGAGTAGCTTAATATAAGGGGTATTATACCCCGCCTTTTACGGTCTAATATTGGGTAGATTATCCCCGATTGATTCATATTTCTCCGATTTTCTTGAAAAAATCTCCATATTCTATTGACAAAAAGGAAAAAAAGTATATATTTATTTGTGAAAAATTTCACGAATTACACAAATCCGTTGTTGAGAAATGGAGATTAAGCAAGAACGAACCCTAAACAAAAGGAGAGAATATGGCTTCCTTAAACCCATTTGAGATTGCTCAGAAGCAATTAGATGAAGCCGCTGAAAAGCTGGGACTGGACGAAGCTACTCATGAACTGCTTCGCTGGCCACAACGCGAATTCAGAGTTACCCTGCCGGTTAAGATGGATGACGGAACCACCAAGATTTTTCAAGGGTATCGCGTTCAATACAACTCATCACGTGGACCAACAAAAGGAGGCCTTCGCTGGCATCCTGCTGAAACTATCGACACGGTCCGGGCGCTGGCTGCCTGGATGACCTGGAAGTGTGCTGTGGTGGATATTCCCCTGGGAGGAGGTAAGGGTGGTGTTACCTGCAATCCCAAAGAGATGTCGGAAACTGAAAAAGAACGTCTGGCCAGAGCTTATATCCGGGCGATTGGACCGCACCTGGGAGTCCACAAAGACGTGCCGGCTCCTGATGTCTACACGACTCCTCAGATTATGGCCTGGATGATGGATGAATATGAGACTTTAGTCAATCACTCTCATCCCGGAATGATTACGGGAAAACCCATACCGTTGGGTGGAAGTGAGGGGCGGGGAGATGCAACTGCTCGGGGTGGTGTTTTTACTATCAGGGAAGCCTGTAAAGTACTCAATATCAATCCCAAAGGCAAATTCGCCATTCAGGGATTTGGAAATGCAGGCCAATTTGCAGCTCTTTTGCATCCTGAGATCCTGGGAGGGGGAAAGCTGGTTGCTGTGTCCGACTCTCGTGGGGGTATCTATAGTGAATCTGGTATCAACCCCAAAGAGATCGTGGATTACAAGCTGGAAACTGGAGCGGTGAAGGATTTTCCCGGCACCAAGCCTATAAGCAATGAGGAGATTCTTGAACTTGACGTTGACATCCTGTATCCTTCTGCCCTGGAAAACGTCATTACCGAGAAGAACGCTGCTAATATCAAAGCCAAGATATCCTGCGAGCTGGCCAATGGGCCAACTACTCCGGAAGCAGATGTGATCTTGCATAAGAAGGGCGTTCACGTAATCCCTGATTTCCTGGCTAACGCAGGCGGGGTGACGGTCAGTTACTTCGAGCAGGTTCAGAATACCTATAACTACTACTGGACTTTAGAAGATATTCACAAACAGCTGGACGATAAAATGACCAAAGCATATCACTCTGTATACAATATGCACAAGGAAAAAGGCGTCCATATGCGGCTGGCTGCCTATATGGTAGCCGTTGCTCGCGTGGCTGAAGCAGTGAGACTAAGGGGGTGGGTTAGTTAATCTAATATAGTGAAATAGATTTCTGTCTTCACTCCCCATTTTTGCAGTGAGAGCTTTCATTAAAACGATGAACAGTGCTGAGGAGAGGGATGGGGAGAAATAGATTAAGGGGGTTAAAAGAATCTTAAGGGGGAATAGCTTTACCCTATACTTGTGAAGTCAATGTTGTAAATTAATATCCTTTAAGACACGGGCGGCAGGATAGAAATGTGATCAAAAATCCAATAACGAAATTTGTCTGTTATTATTACTTTACATTTTTAGTCGGGTTTATTAAATTATAAAGTTATGACTAAAAAATTATCAAAAGGAATTGGTGCCCACGATACCGGTCGCAAAGCGGCTGAGGACTTTCGGGCTCTGTCACTTAAGGTATTACACTATGCCAGCCGTGGGTTACCAAGAATTTATTTCATGCAGGAAGTCTGTAAGATGCTATTAGATTTTTCGGGGTGCGATGCGGTCGAACTTCGGATTAAACGACGTGAAAAATATTTTGTGTGCCAGATCGTGAAAGGTATCAGGAAATCCTTTCGAGTGGAGCATCTGCCTTGTACCCAGGCTAAAGATGGAAGGTTGATCCCCTGCTCCCAGGACGATTCAGGATTGGAAAGACTGTGCGGAGAGCTTCTCCTGAAACGTTTTGATCCCTCCCTGCCTTTTTTCACCAAAAATGGGAGTTTCTGGACAGGCGACATAGAGAATTCTTTTAATTTTACTCCTAAGCAGGAAATTCAATTTGACATTCAGAACATTGATATTGACGAGGATTACAGATCAATGGCTCTTTTTCCCCTGGTGCCGGATGAGAATAACATGGGACTTCTGAAACTGCAAAACAAGAAACGTAACTACTTTACGGAAGAGGAAATTGAATTCTATGAGGGCTTTGCCCAAAATCTGGGAGTGGCGCTGGTGCACCGAACAGCACAGGTAGCTTTGCGTGAACGAATCAAGGAACTCACCTGTCTTTATGGGATAGCCCGGCTGTCAGCACAATCCAATATAGCATTGGAAGAGATATTGCAAAGGATCGCAGATATTCTTCCTCCCTCCTGGTTATATCCTGAGATTGCTTCTGGCAAGATCGTTCTGGACGAGCACTCTTTTACCACAAAAGGTTTCCAGGAGGGCCGACACAAACAGAGTGCAGATATAATTGTGGGTGGAAAAGGACGAGGTTTGGTCCAGGTGACATACTCAGAGGATAAGCCAGAGCTGGATGAAGGTCCATTTCTCAGCGAGGAGCGAAGCCTGATAGATACCATAGCCAGGGAGATAGCACTTATAATCGAACGCAGACAAGCCGAGGACGAGAAAGCGAAACTTCAGAATCAGCTCATGCATGCTGATCGGTTGGCCACCATCGGACAGCTTGCTGCTGGTGTGGCACACGAGCTGAACGAACCTCTGGGCAATATATTGGGATTTGCTCAGCTTATCAACAAAAGTGCAAAACTCCCCCAAAAAACTATCCAGGACATTGAGAAAATAGTCAATGCCTCTTTACACGCCCGGGAAATAGTAAAGAAATTGATGATATTCGCCCATCAAATGCCTCCCCACAAAACTCAAGTCGATTTAAATCAGGTGGTAGAAGAGGGCTTGTATTTCTTTGAGTCCAGGTGTGTTAAGGAGGGGATAGAGCTGGTTCGCTTACTTTTGCCAGACTTACCAAAGATCACTGCAGATCCCGGACAATTGCACCAGGTTCTGGTAAATTTAGTAGTGAATGCTTTACAGGTAATGCCAAAAGGAGGCATCCTGACCGTACAAACTCTTGTCGGTCAAGACCACGTTTCCTTGATTGTGGAAGACACGGGTAGCGGTATGAGCGATGAGGTTATGAAACAGATATTCAATCCCTTTTTTACAACTAAGGAAGTTGGAGAAGGCACAGGGCTCGGGCTATCAGTGGTTCACGGAATTGTGACCTCCCATAGAGGGACTATTAAAGTTGAGAGTAAGGTGGGTCGTGGTTCCCGATTTGAGATACAACTGCCCATATCCAAACCGCCAGAGGCGAAGAAAAATGACTAAGTTGGATTCATCATCTAAGCAGGAACGCATCCTGGTTGTTGATGATGCTCCGGATACGCTGGAGGTGCTCAGAAGAAACCTGACCTCTCAGGGATACCAGGTATTAACTGTACCGGGAGTGCCAGAGGCGATCAAAGTCCTTGAGGGAACGCCAGTTGATCTGGTTATAACTGATCTTAAAATGCCCAAAGTTAGTGGCCTTGACCTCATCCGGCATATCCGAGAGAACTTGAAAGACACCGAGGTAATGATGATCACCGGTTATGCATCAATCAACGGAGCAGTCCAGGCAGTCAAGACCGGAGCTGAGGAGTATCTGGCTAAACCTTTTACAGATGAAGAACTCTATACTGCTGTCCGAAGAGCACTGGATAAACTGGATTTGCGTAAAGCAGCACAGGCAAAATCACATCGGACTCCACAAACCCCTCACGGAATGATTGGTCAATCGGAGGTAATGTTTAAAATTTTTAGTGTTATACCCAAAGCTGCATCAACTTCAGCTACAATACTCATCACCGGGGAGAGCGGAACTGGGAAGGAGCTTGTAGCCCGGGGTATTCACTACAGCAGCCCTCGAGCTTCGGCTCCCTTTGTTCCCGTAAATTGCGGGGGCATTCCAGAGGGACTTTTGGAAAGTGAACTTTTTGGACACCTCAAAGGAGCCTTTACTGGAGCCAGCGAATCGCGAGCAGGTTTTTTTCAAACAGCTGAGGGTGGTACCATCTTTCTTGACGAGATTAGCGAGACAAGTCTCTCCATGCAGGTAAAACTTCTCCGGGTACTCCAGGATAAGGAAGTATATATGGTGGGAGCCAGCCGTTCCCGAAAAGTAGACGTTAGAATAATCGCAGCAACTAACAAAGACTTGCAGAGTTTGGTTGAGAAGGGTATTTTTCGCGAAGACCTGTTCTTCCGCCTTAATGTCATTACTATTGCCATTCCGCCCTTGCGAGAGAGGGGAAATGATATTCTGTTATTAGCTCATCATTATGCGACCAAATTTGCTGAGGAATTCGGAAAACCAATACCCCGATTTTCAGAGGAAGCTTTGGAAGTTCTGAGAAACTACTACTGGCCGGGCAATGTTAGAGAACTGGAGAATGTGATTCAACGCTTAATTGTAATGACCGAAGGGGAGCTCATAGAGGTTTCAGATCTCCCCTCACTTATGCGTTTCTCGGCACTGAGGGAGGCGGGTTTGAATCGAACTTTAGCTGAGGTGGAAACAGAATATATTCGCAACATCCTGGCAAGTGTGGGTAACAACAAGACCCGTGCAGCAAAGATACTGGGTATTGACCGCAAGACATTGAGAGAAAAGCTAAAACGCTATTCCATAGACAGCTAAAATCCTTAGGGGCTCATTCTCATATTAAAAATCCAATACGGGGAAATTCTCTCCACCGATTCAAATTTCTCCGAAAATCCTGAAAGACATAAATCTTTAACTTATCCTTTTGTTCGCTTCAGTTTATTGTAAAAGGAATGTTTAATTGCTCGAAACCCTTTGGTTTTTTGTGAGTTAGCAAAAGGATGTTTAAGTGGAATCGAGCTTAGAATTCTTCAGAAAAGGGGGTATCTTTACTTGAAAATGACTGGCACAGATATTGCTTAATCTTTTATTGGAGCGAACAAAAAATATGAGAGGAGGTAGTTATAATGACTACAAACCAAAATACAAAGAAAGTTGAAAAGGCACCAGCTGTTTCAACAAAGCCAGAATATGGAGGTCTTTGTTCAACCTGTCAGAACGCTCGCAACTGTACCTACCCCAGGAATCTTAATCGACCTATTTTGCAGTGTGAGGAGTTTGAAGGTTTCGAATATCCTTCGGATAGGACCACTGTTAATGATATTGTCAAAAAGTCCCGACCACAAATAAGCTCTGGGGACGAGGGGAATGATAAGACCGGATATAAAGGGCTATGCCAGAACTGCGACAAACGGATAACGTGTACTTTCCCCAAACCAGAAGGTGGGGTTTGGCGTTGTGAAGAATACGAATAGTAATTCAAACTAAACATCTTCTTCCAGCGTAAAAAATCGATTGAATTGTAAAGTCATGTGAGTCACCCTGTATATGAGAAAAATGAGGGTGGCTTCTGACTATTGTTAATTTTATCCAGATAAGGAATACACCGATCTTTAGGAGGTGATTATGAGCAAGGCAGACACTGGATACATACCGACGAAAAGAAAGGCAAATGTTTATGATAACGTAATCTGGCAATTCAATAAAGCAGCAGATTTGATGCAGCTGGATCCTGACATCCGCAAGATTCTGGAGAGGACAACTAATGAGATTGTAGTTAACTTTCCGGTGAAGCTGGATGACGGTCGAATCGAGATGTTCACCGGCTATAGGGTTCAGCACAACAGTGCCCTGGGTCCTTTCAAAGGTGGACTACGTTTTCATCCAGCGGTTGATATAAATGAGGTTCGGGCATTAGCCACCTGGATGACCTGGAAGGGCGCTTTAACCGATATACCGTTTGGTGGAGCCAAGGGAGGAATTCAGTTTGACCCTTACAAATATACAATCAACGAATTAGAGCGAATAACAAGGAGATTCACTTTTGCTTTGGGTAACAATATAGGTCCGGAGTATGACATTCCCGCTCCGGATGTGAACACCAATGCTCAAATTATGGCCTGGATTTTAGATACGTATTTATCGACAATGCTTCCCCACGAAAGACAAGCTTGTGTTCATGTGGTGACGGGTAAGCCCATAGAATCGGGTGGTAGTATAGGTCGAGACAAGGCAACAGGTCAGGGAGTGGTTTTTACCATTGAACAGTGGTCCAAAGATAAAGGTTTCGATTTAGAGGGAGCTACTTACACAGTACAGGGTTTTGGAAACGTTGGTTCCTGGACAGCTCGTTTGCTGAAGCCTCATGGTTGTAAGCTGATTGCAGTTGAGGATGTAAGCGGAGCGTTCTCTAATCCCGGGGGGATCGATCCGGATGATCTGATTGATTATGCCAGCAAGAACAAGGGTCTTATATCCGGTTACCCAAATGCCAAGTCCATCGACAGCAAATCTCTTATGCAGACTCAGGCTGATATTTTCGTGCCTGCTGCACTGGAGAATCAGATCACGGGAGAAACTGCGCCACTGTTGGATGTTAAACTGGTCGCCGAGGGAGCTAACGGTCCTACCGACCCGGAGGGAGATGCCATTTTGCAGAAGAAGGGAATAGATGTGATTCCTGACATTTTGTGCAATGCAGGCGGTGTGGTTGTGAGTTATTTTGAGTGGCTACAGAACAAGCGGAGCGAGTTTTGGGACTTAGAAGAGGTGGATGGCAAGTTGTACAAAAAGATCATTAATGCTTATGTCCGGGTGAGGGATACGGTAAAAAACTATAACACTGATTGGCGCACCGCGGCTTACATTGTAGCTCTCTCACGCCTGGAGACAGTGTACAAAGAACGTGGTATCTTTCCATAAATAAAAATAAAAAAATCACTCAGGATAACAAGTATGATAAAAGAAACGAGTCTTTGCGGTTTTGTAGCTAAGAATGTTAACCAGGCAGCTGATTATATAGGAAGTGACCAGAATATTCAAAAGATACTTGAAAGAACAACCAATGAGATTGTGGTCAACTTTCCAGTAAAGATGGACGATGATCGGATTGAGATGTTCACCGGCTACCGGATACAGCATAACGATGTGCTTGGTCCCTTTCAGGGAGGACTACGCTTCCATCGAGGAATTGGCATTGATGAAGTCCGAGCTCTGGCCTGGTGTATGACCTATAAAACAGCTCTGGTTAATTTACCCCTGGGTGGCGCCAGCGGAGGGATCCAATTTGATCCCTCAAAATACACCTTCAAAGAGATGGAGCGAATAACTCGCCGCTTCACCTTTGCTCTGGGAGATAATATTGGACCGGAGTATGACATTCCATCTCCGGACGTTAACACCAATCCCCAGATCATGGCCTGGATTCTTGACACCTATCTATCAACTATACCTCCCCGTAAAAGATTAGCTTGCATCCATGTAGTGACGGGCAAACCAGTTGAATCTGGTGGAAGCCTTGGGCGTAATAAGGCGACAGGTCAGGGAGTAGCTTTTTTGATCGAGCAGTGGGCTAAGGATAAAGGATTTAACTTAAATGGAGTTACATATATAGTTCAGGGATTTGGAAACGTTGGTTCCTGGACAGCTCGCCTTTTAAAGTCGCGCGGGCTAAAATTGATGGCGGTCGAGGACTTCACCGGAGCAGTCTTCAATCCAGAAGGTATCGATCCCGACCAGTTGTCCGAACATGTTAGAATGAATCGCGGAGTAAAAGGATACCCCAATAGTAAATCCATTGATCACAGCAGTTTTTTGAGTACAAAGGCTGATATATTCATACCCTGTGCCCTGGAGAACCAGATCACCGCTGAAACTGCGCCTATATTGAATGTTAAGCTAATAGCTGAAGGAGCTAATAGTCCCACCGATCCGGAGGGCGACGCCATCTTGCAGAAAAAAGGTATTGACGTGATTCCCGATATTTTATGTAATGCAGGTGGAGTAATAGTGAGTTATTTTGAGTGGCTTCAGAACAAGCGGAGTGAATCCTGGGACTTAGAAGAGGTAGATGGCAAATTACACAAAAAGATAGTGGATGTTTATGTTCGGGTGAGGGATACAGCCAAGAAGTACAGTACGGATTGGCGTACCGCTGCTTACATCGTAGCTCTCTTACGCCTGGAGACAGTATATAAAGAAAGAGGTATTTTCCCATAAATCCCCCCTCCCACCTTCTATTTTTCTTGACAAATATAATTAGCCCATTTTATATTTGGAAAAACATCTTCCACCTGAGATGTGGAATTAGAGAATAAAAAAGGAGGTGATGATTTCTTTATCCGAGTGTAATATTCAACATACAAACTTTATATTAAGGAGCAATGGTATGAAGAAACTGACTATTTTAATATCGTTATTAATTTTTGTATTTTTGGCCTGTGGAAAAACTAATCAGGAAGCAGAGACTCCAAAAATGGAGGAGGAAAAAGCTGCAGTTAAGACCGAGGCTGAGACCCCTGCAGAGGAGGGAATGAGCGTCGAGGAGAAGATGGCAATGGAACCACCGGTCTGGGGAACCATTAAGAGGACTCAGAATCCTGTGGTGGTGATCGAGACCAACTTTGGAACAATAGAACTTGAGCTTTACTGGAAGGAGGCACCTAAGACAGCTGAGAATTTCTTGTATCTGGTTAATGCGGGTTATTATGATGGCCTGATCTTCCACAGAGTCGTGCCCGATTTCGTTGTCCAAGGAGGAGACCCATTGGGCAACGGGACCGGGGGCCCGGGATATCAGATACCTGATGAGCCGACGAAGAAAAACCATGTCCGGGGGGCATTAGGCATGGCGAAATCGGGCCCCAATACCGCTGGCAGCCAATTCTACATCTGCTTGAGAGCTGCTCCTCACCTGGATGCAGGTTTCACTGTTTTCGCTCATGTCATCAATGGTATGGATACGGTGGATAAAATCGCCCAAGTGCCTACTGTGGAAGAGAAGCCGCAAGAGGAAATCGTAATGACCAAGGTATACGAGAAGGAATAGAACTTTCTACACTTTCGTTTTCGAAGCCCACCTAAAGGTGGGCTTTTTTTTGAGTTAAATTAATAGTAAGGATTTTTAAACAGTTTATGATTTTGTATCATCCTCAGTAAGAGTTACTGTATTATGTAATTCTTTGATATACAGGATGTTATGTAATAAGAAGAAGCAGAATCTAATTAAGATTATTTGGTGAATTACTTGGATTATTAAATTAGTTTTATTTTTTTGAATTTTTTTGTTGACAAAAGCCCATTTTAGGATTAAATTGAAAATGGGTGGTTCCCCTCTGCGGGTGTGGGGTAAATAAGCAGAAGTTGATCCAGCAACAGGAACTTGTGGAGGTAAAAAAGTTTTTAGTTATTTATGATTTAGTATCGTAAATAAATAAAGGAGTTGATAGCTGGGTTTTATCTAAACCAGACAAAACTTAAACTTATTTATGCCCCTTATCAAGGAGGTGAGGGAATTCAGAGGGGTAAAAGGCTTTATGGGTCCCTTATTTGAAAGGAGGTAAGTAATGTTCAAAAGGATCCAACTACTAATGGCAGTCCTTTTGGTGTTGGCTTTAGTTGCTCCTGCGTGGGCTAATAAAATAGCCGTGGTGGGTTCATCCCAGGAGGTTTCCTTAAACCTGAACAGTAATCAGGATTTGGGAGCCGTTGTTCTGGCTTTGAAATTCGCTGAACCGGGTTCTGATGTTATCTTAAAATCTTTTTCCTTTGAGGGAACCAAGGTGGAATACATCGAATTCAAAGAGGTACTGGTAAATAATGAGGATAAGACGGTATTGATCTACGCCATTCCCTTTACGGAGAACTACATTCCTGCTGGTGAAGGAGCGATTGTTAAATTGAGATTTACCGGGAATGACCCCATAACCTTACAGACCACAAAGATCTCCCATCAGGATGGTATCAGCCTTATAAGCAAGGAGGCTGATGATCTGGAATTTGAGTTTAATCCAACTCCTGTAGCCAAACCCACAAAGGAGCTTCCAACTGAGTTTACACTTTCCCAGAACCACCCCAATCCTTTTAACCCTCACACTATAATTGGTTATGCACTTCCTCAGGATGCTCAGGTGAACCTGGTAATTTACAATGTTTTAGGTCAGAAGGTGAAAACCCTGGTGAATGAATACCAGACTGCTGGTTTCCAGAGCGTGGAATGGGATGGAACCAACGACAATGGAAGCGTAACTTCAAGCGGTATTTATTTCTACAAGCTGGTAGCTGGAGATTACACCCAGACCAAGAAGATGGTCATGTTGAAATAGTCATTCGGATATTTCTTGTTCAAGCCCTCAGCTATAAAAGCTGAGGGCTTTTTTTATGGTTATTTTTTAGATAGACTTTTTTGAGTGGGGTCCCAAGATTCTACTAAACCCAATTTAAGTAAATCAAAAAAGCAATTGTAAAAGTATTTAATCTTTTTGAGGTCTTTAACATTTTCAGATTAATGAATAGTAAACTTAACGCAAAAAGGGGACTTAAAGTTCAGCACTAAAAAGAAAGTTTATAATTGGTTATGCATGGTTATTTTACCCCACCTGTTTCACAAATAAAGAGATGTAAATGCTAAGCCCCCTTTTAATACCCTTTGACTTTTCTGAGCTGTTGAGCTAATTGAGTGTTTCTGGGATTGAGTTCTAAGGATTTCTCCCAGGCTTTAATCCCCCGCTCCCAGTAAAGCTTGTTTTTCTCCTGATCTGATAGTTGAAAGTAGCGGTAACCTAAATAGTAGTGCAGGATGTCGTTTCTTTTGTCAAATTCTATTGCCATTTCAAGTTCTGAAATCGCTTGTTGAAAATCATTATTTCGGGAAAAGATGTCAGATAAAACCAGGTGGGCTGAAAGGTTTTGGGGATTTTCACTATTAAATTTCCTCAAAAGCGTAATTGCAGAGTCGGCTTTGTTGTCTTCGATCAGAATTTTAGCTTTTTCAAAATCCGAAAGCTGGTAGGATTCAGCTTGAGAG
>CAYURP010000005.1:0-33613 GCA_964447175.1 uncultured Ignavibacteria bacterium
GCATCCGGGAACTGCAGTGTAATCCATCTTTTTGTTTTCACCTAAGGCATTTTCGACTGCAATTTCAGCTTCCATAGACGCTACATGCGCATAAAACCACCCCCCGATGCAATCGCCAGCTGCATAAACATTCTCAACACTGGTTCTCATATATTCATCTACCAGGATGGCTCCTTTTTGAGTTTTTATGCCAATTTCATCTATTCCCAGATCAGATGTATAAGCCTTTCTTCCCACGCTGACCAAGATCTTATCCACTTCAAATTCTTTTTCTCCTTCTGAAATGGAAACGGTGACTTTCTTTTTTCCGTTTTTGGAATCTACAATTTTTGTGACCTTTGAGTCAGTATGAATTTCAATTCCCTTTCTCTCCCAGAGCCTTCTCAGGTTTTTTGTGATCTCTTCATCTTCAGTTGGCAGGATTTGAGAGAGCATCTCCACTAAAATCACCTCTGATCCAAATGCATGATAAATCGAGGCGAATTCACAGCCTATAGCACCAGCTCCAATGATCAGAAGTTTTTCCGGAAGAGATCGAATTTTTAAAGCTTCTGTACTTCCCATTATTCCCTCTGCTTCTATTCCAGGGATATCTGGCACTATGGGGACTGAACCGGTGCAAATGAGAATCTTATCTGCTTTAAATTTTTCTTTTTTACCATCCTTTTGGGTAACCTCAATTGTTTTTTTGTCTAATAGCTTTGCTGTCCCGGAAATCGGGGTTACTTTATTTGATTTAAGAAGATGTTTTACTCCGCTTACAAATCTTCTGACTGTTTGCTCCTTTTTCTTCATAAGTTGAGATAAATCCAGAGTTGGAGCTTCTGATTTTATTCCGAACTGGTCTGATCTTTTGAACTGGGATAAGGTGTGAGCAGCTGAGGTCAGGACTTTGGTAGGGATACACCCCACATTCAAACAGACTCCGCCCACTTCCTCTTTTTCTATTAAAATAACCTCTGCTTCCAGCTGGGCTGCCCTTATTGCGCCTACATAGCCGGCAGGACCAGCTCCTATTATTACAATCTTTTCAGAGTTTTTCATAATTTTATTCTTCTCCTTTTTAAGCCTTTTGATTTATCATAATAAATCTTTGAGAGTTTTAGTCAAGTTCAAAATAATAAGGTTTAAAACTTGACCAAAAGATTTGAATAATTATATTGATTAAGTTTAGAGATAAAAATCGAGGTAGATATGTCCAAAGAATATAAGATGTTAATCGGTGGCAAGTGGGTTAAATCCAAAGAGAATCTTGAGGTAACCAATAAATATTCAAACCAGGTGATTGGAAAAGTACCTCTGGCTGACAAGGAGTCGTATGAGAAAGCTGTGAAATCTGCTCAGGATGCTTTTAAGATAATCTCCCAGGTTCCCGCCTATAAAAGATCCCAGATTCTACAAAAGGCCTCTGAGTTAATCGATCAAAAAAAAGATGAAGTGGCGAAAATCATAGCAGAAGAAGCAGGAAAACCGATGAAGTTCTCCAGAGGCGAGGTGGCAAGAACAGTTCAGACCTTTAAATTTGCCTCTGAGGAGGCTAAATCGATTCACGGTGAAACTATCCCCATGGATGCTTCGGTAGGGGGCGAAAAAAGGATTGGATTTTGTCTCAGGTTTCCTGTGGGAATTATTGGTGCCATTTCCCCTTTTAATTTTCCTCTGAATCTGGTAGCTCATAAGGTAGCACCTGCCATTGCCTCTGGATGTTCGGTTATATTAAAACCAGCCTCCACAACTCCCTTGACCTCCCTGAAGCTGGGAGAGATTATGATGGAAGCGGGTCTTCCTGATGGAGCTTTAAATGTTATTGTTGGCTCAGGATCCACTGTGGGTGACTGGCTGGTCGCAGATGAAAGGTTGTCTATGATCACTTTTACCGGAAGCCCCCCTGTGGGAAGAAAAATCAAGGAGAGGTCCGGTTTGAAAAAAGTAACCCTGGAATTGGGAAACAACTCACCTTGCATTGTGGATAAGGATGCGGATCTGGATTTGGCTATTCCCAGGTGTATTATGGGAAGCTTTGCTTACTCTGGCCAGGTTTGCATTTCTGTTCAGAGAATATATATACACATAGACATTTTTAAAGAATTCTCAAGCAGGTTTTTGAATGGAATTGAGAAGTTGAAAATCGGAGACCCTCTGGATGAGGAGACGGATATCGGGCCCATGATAACTGAGCAGGATGCCATAAGAACTCAGGAATGGATCGATGAAGCCAAAAAGGATGGGGCAAAAATCATGATAGGAGGGAAAAGAGACGGAAGCATATATTATCCCACTGTTTTGACTGATGTGAAACCAGATATGAAGGTGGTCAGGTTGGAAGTTTTTGCTCCGGTAGTATCTTTGATAAAATTCGATGAGTTTTCGGATGCAGTCAGGATGGCTGATGATTCTATCTACGGGCTACAGGCAGGTGTTTTCACCAGAGATATTGATAAGGCATTTCAGGCCGTGAAGGGGATAAAAGTCGGTGGTGTGATAATAAACGACGTTCCCACCTACCGAGCGGATCAAATGCCCTACGGTGGGGTGAAGGAAAGCGGAATGGGAAGGGAGGGTCTGAAATACGCCATTGAGGAAATGACAGATTTAAAAATGGTGGTTATTAATCTAAAGGAATAACATGAGAGCTATTAGAAAACGTGAAAGTGTGGTCGGGCAAGGTGCCTGACCTACGGAAAACAATGACATTTTTCACCGTAACCAGGGCTCCCAGCCCTGCAAAATATTTGTAGCAAAATATTAAGGAAGATTGTGTTTTAAAAGGAGTTTGATATGAAAATGGTGCAAATAGATGGAGAGAATCTAAAATTAGAGGATGTGGAGGAGGTAGCCTTGAGAGGGGCGAAGGTAAAGATTTCTAAAAAAGCCATTACTAGAATAAAAAAGTGCAGAAAATATGTTGAAGAAGTTATAAAATGTGGTGAGACTGTTTATGGACTGAATACAGGAGTTGGAAAACTCTGTCGGGTTAAAATCAAGGCCGATGAGATCGAGAAACTTCAAAGGAACCTGATCCTTTCCCATGCAATATCCTTTGGCCCGATTTTCTCCCAGGAGGAGACAAGGGCTACAATGCTTTTGAGGGCAAATGTATTGGCCAAAGGCAATTCAGGAGTTCGGGTGAAGTTGGTCCAGACTCTGGTGGATATGCTGAATAAAGGAGTCCATCCCATGATTCCTGAAAAAGGTTCGGTAGGAGCATCCGGTGATTTAGCTCCCTTAGCTTTTATTGGCCTGGTGATGATCGGTGAGGGTTGGGCTTTTTATAAAGATAAGCTTTTCAGTGGAAAGGAAGCTCTGAAAAAAGCCGGGATCAAACCATTAAAACTATTAGCCAAAGAAGGGCTGGCTCTGATAAACGGAACCCAGGTGATGACGGCTGTAGGAGCTCTTACTCTATTAAGAGCAGAGCGATTGATTGATCTGGCTGATATGTCTGGTGCTTTAAGCGCTGAGGCAGCATTGTGCACGCCGGTCGCCTTTGACGAGAAGATTCAGAAGGTGAGAAAGTTTAAGGGCCAGGCCGAGTCAGCTAAGAACTTGCGGAATTTGATGAAAAACTCCCAGATAAGAGAGTTTCACAAAGCCTGTCCCAAGGTGCAGGACCCCTACAGTTTCAGATGTATGCCCCAGGTCCACGGAGCTGTTCGGGATTCTCTGAATCATGTAAGAAATGTCCTTGAAATAGAGATTAACTCAGCCACAGATAATCCTTTGATCTTCCCGGATCAGAGGGAGGTTATCTCGGGGGGTAATTTTCACGGGGAGCCCGTTGCTCTGGTTATGGATCTATTAGGAATAGCTCTTTCAGATCTGGCTAATATGTCGGAAAGAAGGACAGCAGCTTTGATGGATCCGGATATATCTGACCTGCCACCGTTTCTTGCGGAGAATCCAGGTGTAAATTCTGGTTTTGGCATGATGCAGATAGCAGCTGCTGCTTTGGTCTCCGAAAACAAAGTCCTGGCTCATCCGGCATCAGTTGACTCTATCCCCACCTCCATTAATCAAGAGGATCACGTGAGCATGGGTACTATTGCTGCCAGAAAGGCAAGGGAGATTGCTGATAATGTCGAGAGTGTCTTGGCGATTGAGTTTTTGTCTGCCTGTCAGGGAATAGATTTCAGAACCCCTTTAAAACCAGGAGATAGAACAGGTAAAATACACAGAAAAATAAGAACAAGGGTAAAGAAGGTGATAGAGGACAGGGTTATGATGGGCGATATATTAAGAGTGAAGGAATTGATGGAAGACAAATTCGGGATGTAACAAAGAAAGGTATTTAATTGAAAAGATTAGTTATAATTGTCTTAATTCTTGTGGTTTTATTGATCGTTGTTTTATCAATACTGGGTAAAAAGAAACCTGAGAATTTTGTCTCCATATCCGGGTCCGGCACAATTGAGGTTGAAGAGATCGAGATCGGTTCCAAGATCGCCGGAAGGGTGGAGAAACTCCGGGTGGATGAGGGGGAAGAAGTTGATTCTGGAGAAGTTCTGGTCGAGCTGGATCATAAAGAGCTGGATGCTCAACTTGACCAGACAAAGGCTTCTGTGGATATAGCAAAAACCCGCTTGGATCAAGCCCAATCCGAATGGGAGAATGTTGACAGAAACCTCAAAAGGATAAAAGAACTTTTCAAGGCTGGATCTGCCACCCAGAAGGAACTGGATGATCTGGAAACAAAACATAAGTTAGCTTTGGATCAAAATAAACTGGTCACCCATCAGTATGAGCAGAGCAAAGCTACTGTAGAACTAGTCAAAGCTCAACTGGAAAATACTATTATAAGATCGCCTGTAAAAGGTGTTGTTCTGGAAAAAAGCACCAACCTGGGGGAGGTGGTTTTTCCAGGTATAGCTCTGTTGACCTTAGCTGACCTTTCTACTGTATGGTTGAAAATTTATGTTAATGAGCCAAAGCTGGGACTGGTTAAACTGGGTCAAAAAGCCATGGTAAAAGTCGATTCCTACCCGGAAAAAACCTTTCAGGGCAAAATTATTTATATATCCAATAAAGCTGAGTTTACTCCCAAGAATATTCAGACAAAAGAGGAAAGGGTGAAATTGGTTTTCGGTGTAAAGATAAGTTTAGAGAATCCAAAACAGGAGCTTAAACCCGGTATGCCTGCAGATGCGGAGATTGTTTTAGAGTAGTGAGTAGAGAGTAGAGAGTAAAGAGTGAAGAGTAGAGAGTAAAGAGTATACAGTCCTCATTATCCAGTATAATTTATCCGGAGTATTGAGTAGATGCAATTACAGGGTGGATAATTCCTCTAAGCAAGGTTGAATTCAATGGATGAGATTGAAACATTTGACCTCAGTAGACGATTTGGCAAGACCATTGCCGTAGATAAACTAAATTTAAAGATTAGACAAGGAGAGCTCTTTGGTTTGGTGGGACCGGATGGAGCAGGTAAAACGACTATGCTCAGGCTTCTATCAGGTATTCTGGAACCTACGTCAGGAACTGCAAGAGTGGCAGGATTTGACATAATCCAGGAATCTGAAAAGTTGAAAGAGCACATTGGATATATGCCTCAAAGGTTCGGTTTGTACGAAGATTTGACAGTGGAGGAGAATCTGGATTTTTTCTCTGATATATTTGAGGTACCAAAAAAGGAAAGTGAAGAAAGGATCAAGGAATTAATGAACTTCTCTCAACTTCATCCTTTCAGAAAATATCTTGCTGGAAATCTATCTGGAGGGATGAAACAAAAGTTAGGCCTTTCCTGTGTTCTGATTCACAGGCCTGAGGTTTTATTGCTGGATGAACCCACCACCGGTGTGGACCCCTCTTCCAGACGTGACTTCTGGAAGATACTATTTCAAGAGCTAAAAAAAGGGGTGACCATCTTTATCTCCACCCCCTATATGGATGAGGTAGAACGTTGTCACCGGGTAGGAATGCTCTACAAAGGGACTATTTTAGCTGATGACACCCCGGATGAGATTAAGAAACTTTTGACTGGTTTTCTTTTTGAGGTTTCAACTGACCAACCCAGAAAAGCCTGGGAATTGGCACGGAAATCGGATGTGGTAATAAGCTCGATTCTGTTTGGTGACCGGCTTCACCTGTTACTTAAGGCTCCAGAGAAGGATATGAAAATAATTGAGAATGAATTTACTCGATCCAATATAAAAATAGATAATCTGCAGAGGATTTCTCCCACTCTGGAGGATGTTTTCTTCTCATTTTTGAAAACCTATGAATGAAGAAAAAAAACAATATGCGGTGGAAGTTAAAGACCTGGTAAAGAAATTCGGGGATTTCACTGCCGTGGATAAGATAAACCTTGAAGTGAATAAGGGCGAGATTTTCGGCTTTTTAGGTCCCAATGGGTCAGGTAAAACCACCACTATCAGGATGCTTTGCGGACTTTTGATTCCCACCTCAGGCTGGGGTGAAGTCGGGGGATTTGATATTCTGAATGAGTCGGAAAAGATCAAAGCCAACATTGGCTATATGTCTCAGAGATTCTCACTATATCAGGATTTGACAGTGGAGGAGAACATAGATTTCTATAGCGGAATTTACAAAGTACCAAAAATGATAAAAAAGGAAAGAAAAGAATGGGTGCTGAGTATGGCCAGTTTAACCGGTAAAAGAAACCACCTTACTTCAGAGCTGGCCGGGGGTTGGAAACAGAGATTAGCTTTGGGATGCGCTCTTCTGCACGACCCCCCCATTCTTTTTCTGGATGAACCTACTGCGGGGGTGGACCCCTCATCCCGAAGGGATTTCTGGGATCTAATCTATCAATTGTCCCAGAGGGGAACAACCATATTTGTAACCACTCATTATATGGATGAGGCAGAGCACTGCGATCGGATAGGATTGATTTTTCAAGGGCAGATAATTGCTCGCGGTTCACCTAAGCATTTGAAAACTGAATTGATGTCTGAGAAGGTAATATATCTGGAATGCGACCGCTGCCTGGATGCTATGGTTTTTCTGGAGCAGGAGGAGAAGGTTAATGAGGTGGGTCTTTTTGGCAAGGGGTTACATCTGGTGGTTGAAAATGTTGATCTGGCTTTACCCTCGATTCAAAAAGTACTGAACAAACAGGGAATTAGTATAATTAAACTGGAAAAGATAACTCCCTCCCTGGAGGATGTTTTCGTTTCCCTGATAGCTGAGCAAACGAAAAAACTCACACAGACAAAATGAAATGGAAAAGAATTAAAACTGTAGCTAAAAAGGAATTTCATCAGATTAAAAGAGATCTGAGATCTTTAATTCTGGCTTTTGCACTTCCCTCCCTGCTTTTGCTCTTATTCGGATATGCTATTACTCTGGATATCAAAAATATTCCGGTAGCCTTCCGGGATCAGGATCATACTCAGAAAAGTAAGGAGTTCATCAGGGAATTCGAAGAATCCAGATACTTCAAGGTAAAAGGTGGGATCTACAATTATCAAAAGATGCAGGAGCTTCTGGATAAAGGTAAGATTAAAATTGGCCTGGTCATCCCTGCTGGTTTCGCTGAAGGGATATATTCGGGAGAGGAGGTACAGGTTCAAACACTTCTGGATGGAAGTGACGGTAATACCGGAACCATAGGATCAGGTTATGTTTCCGGATTGATCTCAAGTTATACCTTAAATGTTTTACAGGGGGAAAAGAAATTTTTGAGCTTAAAGCCACCTCTGGATTACCGGGTCAGAGTATGGTATAACCCTGATTTGAAAAGCACCAACTTCATCATCCCGGGTTTAATCGCTGGTATTATAATGATTATAGTAGCGCTTCTCACTTCCCTGACCTTTACCCGGGAATGGGAGAGGGGGACTATGGAGCAGTTGTTATCCACTCCGGTAAAGCCCCTGGAGTTGATCTTCGGGAAATTCATCCCTTATTTTGTGATCGGGGAGATGGACGTGATTATGGTTCTTCTTCTGGGGATTTTTGTGTTCAAAGTTCCTTTAAGAGGGGATCTATATCTTTTGTCTGGAGTTTGTCTATTATACCTTTTAGGCGCAACCGGTTTGGGAATTTTGATCTCGGTTCTGACCAGATCCCAGCTTCTGGCTAACCAGATTGGATGGCTGGCAACCTTTTTACCTACTTTTCTTTTGTCCGGTTTCATCTATCCTATTTTCAATATGCCCAAACCCATTCAAGCCATCACGTATTTAGTGCCAGCCAGATATTTTATCAAGATTTTAAGAGATATCTTCCTGAAAGGAAATAGTATTGTTTATTTCCAGGGGGAAGTTGTCTTTCTGGTTTTGTTTTGCCTAGCTATGTTTTCATTAGCCAGTTTATCCTTTAAAAAGAGAATGAAATAAGAATGTGGGAAAGGATAAAACACATACTGATCAAGGAGATCACCCAGATCAGGCGGGATAAGAGGATGCGCTTCATAATCCTGGTAGCTCCCCTGATTCAGCTGATCGTTTTCGGATATGTGGTCACCACTGACGTCAATCATATTCCCACAGCAGTAGTGGATTTGGATCACACCCAGAAAAGCAGAGAGCTGATCGCCCTTTTTACAAACTCCGGGTATTTTGATATATTACTTCATACAGAAAAAGAGAATGAGGCAGTTGAGCTTTTAGATCAGGGGAAAATATCCTGCATTATCCAGGTTCCCCGCTCCTTTTCCAGAGGACTGAGAAAAGGAAAATCCACCGAAATCCAGATACTTGTTGATGGAACTGATTCCAATACCGCCAGCGTCATCCAGGGTTACGTACAAAGGATTCTCGGAGACTACTCTCAGGCTCAAATGCAAAAAAGAACCACCAGAATCAAAGGTGCCTTTTTTGAGCTTAGACCTGAGATAATGGGTTTGAAATCGACCTCCTTAAAAAATCAAATAAGAGCATGGTATAACCCCGATTTAAAATCACAGAATTACAATCTTCCTGCAGTGATAGCCATGATTCTGATGATTACTACCATTCTTTTAACCTCACTGGCTATCGTAAGAGAAAAAGAGATAGGGACCATAGAGCAGTTGATAGTGACTCCCATCAAGCCCGTCGAATTAATGCTGGGGAAGACCATCCCCTTTATTATCATTGGATATTTTGAAGTATTTGTGGTAATGGGAGTGAGCATTTTCTGGTTCGGGATACCCTTTAGAGGAAGTTTCCTTTTACTGTTATTTGCTACTGGTCTTTTTCTTTTAACCACCTTAGGGATAGGGCTTTTCATATCCACCGTGTCCCGCACCCAGCAGCAATCCCTTTTAACCCTGGTCTTTTTCATGATGCCAGCGTTTCTCCTGTCCGGATTTATGTTCCCCATAGCCAATATGCCCCAGCTGATTCAATATGTAACCTATTTAAACCCCTTGAGGTATTTCCTGATAATCATCCGTGACATATTCTTAAAGGGTGTAGGCATAGAATACCTTTGGGATCAGATGTTAGCCCTGGCAGTTATCGGGGTGGTGATTTTAGGCTTGAGCGTTTTGAGGTTCAGAAAGAGGGTAGAGTAAAGAAGTAGAGAGTAGAGAGTTAAGAGTAAAGAGTAAAGAGATATGTGGGGGCGAACCTGTGTGTTCGCCCGTTTTTTTGCTATTTAATTTTTGGTATTCCTATAGATTTAAACGCGTAGAGGCTAAGTTTGTCTTCGCCCTGTTGGTGTATAGTCGATTGGTTTTTGGTGGTTAGATAAAAAAGACCGCGTGGGGCGAACTTCTGGCATTACCAGTTTGGATCATAGGGGTGGGAATTTATCTTGCTATTACAGGTTGGGAACAATCTATAATGCCTAATTTAATGGTGGTGGAAATCCCCGAAACGGGTCTTGACGACAATTCCACCACCAACAAGAATTTGTCGTCTTAGACGGGTTGCCTGCCCAGCCGAGTAACCTGTCAAGCACGAAACGAAAGGTCAAGCGGTAGCCATCCCGCATGAAGCGGGACGCAAATATTACATTGAGTTTAAATAATTTCGCAACCTGAAGGTTGCGGCTACCATTGATTATATTTGTATGCATATCTCTTAGGGCAGACACAGAGGTCGGCTTCTACATTTTCATCATTTTTTGTTCTGTGATATACGATGGATAAAACAAGGTTTCCTGACATTGTAAACCTGGTTCTGGGTCGGGAGACCCAGAACTACCCATTTGGATTCTCACAGGTTAAGGATAACCTGTGATACCGAATATGAAGATCCAGAACCTGACTTAAGTCAGGTTCTGGCTTTCACTTTTTTCGTTCAAAAAAGGGAGACCACAAGGGGCTCCTCTATATTTCCTTATTATAGCGAGCTGAAGCTCGCCATTGCATTTTCAGGCGAAGACAAAGATTTCTACATTTCTCATTTTTCGTTCTATTCGAAAAACTCTATTTATCAACACAGACGGTTTTTTGATTGATCTTGTCTCGATTTTCAAATTAATGGGTTATTGAATTTATAAATAACGCATAATAAAATATAGTGTATCACAGAAAAGTTATTGAAGTCATCGCAGAAAATTGCGAGACTTACTCTCTTAAATATTCAATTTCGCAAACTTTTGCGAGGGACTTAAATTGGTTAAAAGGTAAACACTGATTCTTCAATAGATTAGTTTGTAGAATAAAGCCATAAAAATGGGCACAGTTTTTGTTCATCCAATTCAGATGATTGTGTGGTCTACTTGGTTAAAAATCAAAGAGTTAAATCGAAATAATGTCTTGACAAAATCTTTTTTTTGTTTAACTTTGATTATGAAAATCGTTAGTCTTACCTCAGCAAGAAGGTATTATTGCAAACAACAGAGGTTTCTACTAAATTCGAAAAAGTATTCAATTATTCCGTTTGTGCTGTTATTTCGATTCTGGGATTTATGGTTCTTTTGAATACTTTTAATATCCATCCCAGGTTTCGTATTATATTTGGATGGTTAATACTGGGTTATGGAATTCTCAGGTTTTTGATTTTATGGTTCAAATACAGAAACGAGGATTTAAAAAATAAAGATTAAGAATTAAAAAAAATCTTGACATAAAAAAAAACTTGTGTATTATGAATATTTAAATTTTCCGAGTGACCGGATGAAAGGTAAACGCCACAGATCGATGACCACCCCTAAGTTTTATCATCTAATATTTTTATCCCTTTTAATTCTTTCTTCTCCTCTGGTGGCTGGATGTCAGGATCTAAACTCAGGAATAGATGCCTACCAAAAGGGGGAATATGATAAAGCCATCCAAACCCTGCAGGAGTATCTCAAGAACAACCCCCAGGATGTAGAGGCTCGATATTTTCTGGGTAATGCTCTATTTAAAAAAGGTCTTTTGGATCAGGCTCAGGAGGAATATCGAAAAGCTCTTGAACAGGATACCAAACATCCTTTAGTTATCTATCAGTTAGGTCTGGTTCTTATCAAAAAGAAAGAATATAAAAAAGCTAAAGAGATGTTTGAGCGGGGATTGAAGCTTAAGAAACAGGAGGGTCTGTTTCACAATGGTCTGGGATTACTGCAGATGGAACAGGGGGATTTAAACCAGGCTGATTTGAGCTTCAGATTAGCTCTTGCCGAGGATCCGGAAAACCCAGAATTCCACAAAAACCTGGGAGATCTTTACCTAAAAAAAGGGGTTATCCCGCTGGCTATAGATGCTTATATGGAGGCATTGACCCTGGATTCCAGCTTAGCGGATGTCCACTACAGTCTGGGTGAAACTTACTTTTTGAATCGTGATTTCAACAGTGCGGTTAAGGAGTTCAAGGCTGCCATCAACCTTGATCCAGCTTACAAGGTGGCTTTTCTCAGACTGGGAGATATGTACATGATAGATAGAAAGCATTTCACTGAGGCAGCAGTGATGTATGAGGAATACTTGAAATTTGATGATAAAAACAGCGAAGCTTTTCTCAGTCTGGGAAAGGCTTATTTCTACTTGAGACAGATGGATAAAGCTATAGAAAATCTGGAGAAAGCCAGGGAGCTTGATCCTAAAAACGAGGCTATTTATTATTATTTAGGAATGGCTTATCAGGACAATAAGGAGTTGAAGAAAGCCCTGGAAGCTTATGATCTATACGTTGATCTGCACCAGAAGGGAAATCCCAATGACTGGGAGACAAAGGATGCAGAGTTCTGGATGAGGAAAGGCAGAGCTCATTTAGCTTTGGGGGACTCGATTAATCTGGCTTTAGGTTCCAAAGCCCTGAACCAGGCAGTTGAGCTGGATTCCACCATGCTCTCAGCTTTCACCTCCCTGGGTTATACCTACTATAAACAGGGAAAATACGAGGAAGCCATTCCTCTGTTTCTGACCAAGATCGAACTGGATTCCACTGATAATTTCAATCCTCTGGTTTATCTGGCTTATTCCTATATAGGTTTAGAAGAATACTCCCAGGCTGTGGATCCGTTGTTAAAAGCCCTTGAAATACAACCGGAAAATGTGGATATAAGAAAGACCCTGGCTCGAGTCTATTTTTCTCAGGAGAATTATAAGGAAGCTGCAGAACAATACAGGCTGGTTCTCCAAAATGCCCCGGAGGAGTGCGAGATGATAGCAGCCTATGGATATTCCTTAATGAGATTGGAGGAACCGGCTGAGGCAATCTCCCCTTTGAGTAAGGCGGTCAAATGTTATCCCAACGATACCAGCTATATGTTGCTTTTGGCTCAAGCTCTGGAGTTAAGAAAGAACTTAGATGATGCCTATAAATGGTATATGGAGGTGCTCAAAAGAGACCCCGGAAACCAGGTAGCCCGGGATGGAAGGGACAGGATAGATATGCAGAGGTATTAGAAAATTTCAAGTTAAATTTCGTATTAATTTTAACTCGTATGGATTAAGAGGTAAATAAATGGAAGAAGAAAAAAAATCATCAAAAGGAAAAGAGGTGGATCGCTACCAGTATATTGGCTTCGATGTTTACCCGGGGAAAGCTAAGAAGTTCTGGAAATCAGATCAGGAGAAAGAAACCTATGTGGAACAAGCCAAAAAGGGAAGAAAAAGGGAGGATCAGGATCACAGTTTGGTTTATGTAAATATCTTTAACCGGTTTGAAAAAGCAATTATTTCCGTCTCCTCTTTAATCATAATTATCTGTTTCTTTTTGCCCTGGTTTGAGTTGGAAAAGGGGAGCGTGGTTTTCAAATATAGTGGGCTGGGTTATATTTTGAATTTCGGTTTCTTGTCCAATTACTCGGCTTTATCCGGAGGGCTGGCTGGTTTCTTTGTCACCCTTTTATTTATCACTTTGATCACAGCCTTTCTGGCGGGCATGGGAACTCTTCTTTTTCTTTACAAAAAGACCAATCCCTTGGAGAAGTATTACAGGTCATTAAAGAGGATGCTTATTTTTAACTATCTTCCCATAGTTCTCTGGATCATTGTTGTAATAATGTCCATCATCGGATTTCCTTCTCCTTTTGGCAGTGCCTTTGGAACGAAGGAAATCGGAGAGAATTTTAGTTTTATTAATTTCATGACGGCAACCAGTTTCGGAATGTGGGTCACCTTAGCTTGCTTGATTGTGAATGTCTGGAAAGTAAATGATCTATAGTGTGATTTGCGAAAAGGAGGTTTGGATGAGTTGATCTGAACTTTGCAATGACTTTTTGGAAAACTTTAACCTAAGTTTAAGGAGGAATTTTAAGTGAAACAATCTGTCTTTGTAAGCCTGGTGCTGATCGTGTCACTGGTGGTTGGTTTCATCATCTGGCGCCAGCTTCCTGTTTATCTTCAGGAAGGAGGACCTCTGGTGGCGGTTCTGATTGCCCTTGTGGTCATGCTTTTGTGCTTCATACTGGAGCGTTTGTTTACCCTGCGCAAGGCCAGGGGTAAAGCATCTGTGCAAGCCTTCTTTAAGAATGTGGTTCAGCTGGTTCGAGATGGGAACATGGATGAAGCTATTGCAGCCTGCGATAAGCAGAGAGGTTCTCTGGCTAATGTTTTAAGGTCAGGTATTGAGCGGTACAAACAGGTTTCCGAGATCGAACCTAATCCGGAAAAGCGGTTGACCGAAACCCAGACTGCTATAGAGGAAGCTAATGCTCTGGAGGTTCCGCTTCTGGAGCGAAACCTGATTGTCCTCTCCACAATTGCCTCTATTGCGACTATGGTCGGACTTTTAGGAACCACTATCGGTATGATCCGAGCCTTCGCAGCTACCGGACACCGGGTAGGGGGAGTCATCGACGCCCAGCAGCTGGCTGTCGGAATTTCCGAAGCTCTGGTAAATACCGCAGGAGGGCTTTTCAACGCCATCATTGGAATTGTAGCTTATAATTTCTTTGTGAATAAAGTGGACGCCTTCAACTACACCATGGATGAAGCTACCTATGAAGTGATTCAGCTTCTCAAAAGCAGGGAATCGGAAAAAGTTGCAGCAAATTAAGCCATAAGGAGCTTTCTTTATGCTCAAAAGAATGAAAAGAAGAGTCGCTGTGAGGATCGATATGACTCCGATGGTGGACATTGCCTTTCTGCTATTGATCTTCTATATGGCCACGACCACCTTTAAACCACCTGAACATAAATCAGTGAATGTTCCCTCCTCTCACTCCGAGATCAAGCTTCCCGAGAGTAATCTCATGACCATCACTGTTACCAAAGAGGATAGTGTCTTTGTTGATTATATCGTCTCCAGGAAAAAGAAGGTGGTGGATGAGGGAACCGGGAAAGAAACTGAAATCTCCGTGCCGGACCGGATTTATGAGGAAGCTAACCTTCAAAATGTATCCCAGGTGATAACCAGAATGCGAATTAGTGATGCTGCTGCTCGGACCGTACCTTTGATAATCAAAGCGGATGAAGATGTGACTTATGGAACCATGGCTACTTTAATGGAAGCCCTGCAGGGAATAAATATTAACAAGTTCAGTTTGGTAACCGAGATGGAAACAGAGAAATTAGAGCCGAAACCCGAACCCGAAAAGATATAAACGTCTATTTAATCTAAAACGTATTTATTTGGGAGTGATAAGTTATGGGTGGAACCGAAGTTGAGGTAGGCGGACCAGGAAAAAGAGAGTTTAAAAAAGGCGCATCCGGTTTCAAAAGGGCTAAAAGAAGGATCGGGACAAGAATAGATATGACTCCCATGGTGGATATTGCCTTTTTACTTCTGATATTTTACATGGTCACCACAGTGTTCAGTATGCCTCAAGCCATGGAGATAAGTTTACCGCCGGATAAGGATGCTTCTGTGCCCATCGCAGAATCCAAACTTCTGACCCTTAGATTGGACGAGGACGAAAACCTCTTTTGGAACATGGCCCGGGAAACCCCCCAGCCCTTGGAATTTGACTCCTTAAGAGCTCTGCTTTTAAGAAAGAATGAAGAACAACCCAAGCTGGTAACTCTGGTCAAGATAGATAAAGGATCTCGTTTCGTTAAGATGGTGGATGTGATCGACGAGATACAGATTGTGGAAAGGCATTTTAAAGAAACCGACCCTAATTTTAGCTATCGTTTCAGCCTTACCCCTTTTTCAGAGTATGATAAAAGGGTGATGGCTGAATACAAGAAAAAGGCTGGAGGTGGTGGATCATGAAAAACCCGAGTAACCCAGAAATAACCTTCCCTTATGGAGCATTTGAGCTTAAAAGGGTTTACCAGAAGAACTTAGGTCTAGCCATATTGATTGCCGGGCTTTCTTTACTGTGCATTACCGGTATGGTCCATTTGTATTTTGTTTTTACCGCTGAGGGGGAGGTAGAAGCTGCCCATGTTGTCAGGATAAGAACATTGTCAGAGCTGGGTGCACCTCCTTCCATTTCAAAAACCCAGGTTCCTCAGCTGGCAGTGGCTCAACCCCAGATCGCAGCAGCTCCAAAGGTAGGTATTCCCAAAGCTGTTCCTGATGAGGAAGCTCCTGAGGAGGTGACTATCGCTACCCAGGCTGAGCTGGGACAGCTCTCTGATCTGAAGGCCGGCATTTTAGGTCAGGGTGGTGGAGGTGATTCCATTGCCATCGAGATCCCGGAGGCGGAGTATCTTCCCCCTCCAGATGAGTTCGTGCCTTTTGATGAGTTGCCCGTTCCCATAAATCCCGGCATACCCCCTTATCCAGAGTTGGCAAGAAAAGCCGGAATCGAGGGTACTGTGTGGGTCAAAGCTCTGGTGGATAAACACGGTAAGGTCAGGAATACGATTGTTGTCAAGGAGTCAGGGGCTAAAGCCGGATTTGAGGAAGCAGCTTTACAGCATGCCTATACCATCAAGTACAAACCAGCTATCAGCAATGGTCAACCTATTGCAGTGTGGGTAACATACCCGGTTCATTTCAGATTAGGAGGTTGATCCTTTAAATCAATAAAGTTGGAACATAGGATCAAAAAGCATCTCTTTACAGAAGTATGTAAATTCAAAATAAGGCAGTTTGAGTATAAAACTGCCTTTAATTTTATCCGCTAAAATCAAAAGGAAAAGGTTGGTTTATGGATTTAGGTATCTTCGCCTGTTTGGTGGGCATCCTGGGATTGGCTTTTGCTTTTGGATTATATCTTAACACATTAAAAAAATCCCCTGGTGATCAAAGCATGAGGAATCTCTCCGCAGTTATCCATCGGGGAGCTATGGTTTTTCTGAGAAAAGAATATACCATCTTACTTATTTTCATTCTTATAGTTTTCCTTTTGCTTTTCTGGAAGATAGGAAGGTGGACTGCGCTGGCCTATTTATCCGGTGCTTTTTGCTCCATGCTGGCGGGTTTTTTAGGAATGAGTGCTGCCACTAAGGCTAATGTTCGCACGGCCCAGGCTGCCAAACAGTCCGGTCAGGCTGAGGCCCTCTCTGTTGCCTTCTCCGGTGGTGCGGTGATGGGGATGTCCGTGGCTAGTCTGGGACTTTTGGGATTGGGCCTGTATTATCATTTCTTTAAAGACATAAATCCAGCGGTTCTGGTGGGATTCTCCATGGGAGCATCCTCCATTGCTCTTTTTGCCAGGGTGGGAGGGGGAATTTATACCAAATCCGCTGATGTGGGGGCGGATCTGGTAGGAAAAGTGGAGGCGGGTATTCCCGAAGACGATCCTCGAAATCCGGCGGTTATTGCTGACAACGTAGGAGACAATGTGGGAGATGTCGCAGGAATGGGAGCTGACCTTTTCGAATCTTATGTGGGCTCGGTGGTAGCTTCCATTGCCATAGCAGCTTCCGGAGCAGCCTATGCCAGCTTGAGTACGGCTTATATGTCCTTGCCTTTGTGGATCATATTGGCTGGCATTTTTGCCTCCATTTTGGGGATCCTCTCGGTCAAACTTTTCATTCATCTGAATCCAGCTGCTGTCTTGAGAATTGTTACCTACGTGGCTGCCGTGTTGCTTTTAATCGCCACTTACTTCATAATCAGACAGATTAATCTGCCCCTTCGCATCTTCTGGGCTATTTTTGCTGGAACCATGGCCGGAATTGTTATGGGAGGCTTGACTGAATACTATACCTCTTCTGCTCCCATTAGAAAGATAGCCGGAGCATCTGAGACCGGAGCGGCCACCAATATCATCACCGGGATTGCGGTGGGAATGGAAAGCGTGGCTTTACCCATCCTGACAATCTGTGCGGCCATCTTTGTGGGATATAAGCTGGCTGGCCTTTATGGTATAGGTATTTCCGCGGTGGGAATGCTTTCCACCATCGGGATCACCATGTCGGTGGATGCCTATGGACCCATTGCTGATAATGCCGGAGGAATCTCCGAGATGTCGGGTCTGGGACCCAAGGTGAGAAGTATAACCGACCGGCTGGATTCCTTAGGAAATACCACTGCGGCTATTGGAAAAGGTTTTGCCATAGGTTCGGCAGCATTAACAGCTCTGGCTTTGTTCTCCGCCTATTCCACGGCAGTCCAGCTGGAATTGATTAATCTCCTTAAATCAGAGGTGGTGATCGGGTTTTTCATCGGAGGTGTTTTACCATTTTTGATTGCCTCTCTAACCATGACCGCAGTGGGCAGAGCTGCCTTTAAGATGGTTCACGAGGTGAGACGTCAATTCAAGGAGATTCCCGGCTTAATGGAAGGTAAAGCCAAGCCGGATTCGGAAAAGTGTGTGGCTATCTCAGCTGAAGCTGCTTTAAAGGAGATGATCCTGCCCGGACTTTTAGCCATCCTGGCTCCCATAGTTGTAGGATTAGGATTGGGCAAGGAAGCTTTAGGCGGGCTTTTAGCCGGTGCCACCCTGACCGGTGTCCTTTTAGCATTAATGATGGCAAACAGCGGTGGAGCCTGGGATAATGCCAAGAAATACATCGAGGCCGGTAATTTAGGGGGAAAAGGCTCGCCAGCTCACAAGGCAGCAGTGGTGGGGGATACCGTGGGGGACCCTTTTAAGGATACTTCCGGCCCCTCTATGAACATCCTGATCAAACTGATGGCTATGGTTTCTCTGGTTTTAGCTCCACTATTTGTATAGATTGTATATTTGTCGATTTTTTTGAATTTGTATTAGCAGCTCTTGCCACAAAAAGAATTAAGTCCAAAGCTTGATCTCTGACAGAAAATCTTGGACCTAAAACGTATATTAGTTAGCATAAATTTTAAATTCTTATTTATTGATTTTTTGCAACTTTTTTTGCTTAACTCCGTTTAATTGAATTGATAACACATAACAAAGGAGCAACAGATGGAGGAAAGATTAAGCCCTGTTCCTGAGGAAAAAACAACAATGAGTGGATTCTCCAAGGTTATAAATACCTATTTTGAGCCCAGAAAGGTTTTTGAATCTTTGAAGATCAAGCCCACCTGGCTGATTCCATTTATAATAGTGTCCGTTCTGGGAATGGCTTCTTTCTGGTTTACCTACCCTCTGATTATGAAGGGTGTGATTACCAATATCCAGGAAAATGAGAGGTATACTGAAGAGCAAAAGGAGATGATTATCGAGCGAATCGGAGAAGCAGAACATCCCCCGGTGTATCAGCTGGCTTTTGCACCTGCGGGGACTCTGGTTTACCTTGTGTTTATCTCAGCTGTTTTGTACTTTGTCTTCAACGTGCTTTTAGGTGGGAGTTCATCCTTCAAAAGGGTGCTTTCTGTTTTTTCCTACTCCTCCCTGATTGCCATTCCCAAAGCCATAGTCCACATACCCTTAGCCTTTGCCAGAGACACGGCTAATGTTCAGACCAGCCTGGCAATTCTTCTTTCCCCGGATGCTAAAGACAGTTTCCTTTACAAAGTTCTGGGAGGTTTTGACATCTTCACCCTATGGCAGGTGATAGTGTTATCTTTAGGATTGGCAGTGATGTATAACTATACAACCAAAAAGAGCTTCACCGTGGTTTTAATTCTCTGGGTGCTTCTGATTGTGGTTGGTGCTGGAGTTTCCAGTCTTTTTGGCGGGATGTTCAGGTTGGGATAAAAAGGAGGTTTTAAATGAGGATTCATAAAATAGCTATTGTATTTTTCACAATTTTCCTGTTCTTACCCCTGTTAGTTTTTGCTCAACAAATTCCTCAAAAAAGAGTATTGACCATTGATGAGTGTATCGAGATAGCCTTGAGAAACAACTACCAGATCAGAGCCTCCCATGAAGCACATCGAGCAGCTGAGGCAGAGGTGGTGGGTGCCAGATCAAGACTTTTACCTAATGTATCTACCTATACCGGTTGGACCCGGTATGATGCAGAGAAATTCATCTACGTAGAGGGAAGAGATCCCTATTTTTCCCGGGACTTCTATAACTATGGTTTGCGCCTGAGTCAATCCATATTTAATGGTGGCTACAACTGGGCAAATCTTAATAATGCCCGAGCCAGAGAGAGGGGAGCTTATGCCGATTACCAGTTTTCTCAGCAAACTGTGGCTTTAAAGATTAAGCAGGATTGTTATGAGCTGCTTAAGGCAAAGACTTTGCTGGATATTCAGAAGGATGCAGTAAAAAGATCAGAGGAGCAGATGAATATGGCTAAAGCCAGATATGATCTGGGTTCTGCGTCTTTGTCCGATTACCTCAAGGCCAAAGTTCAGCTGGGTAATGATAATCTCGCTCTGATCACAGCGGAAAACAGTTTGAAATTGGCTCAAGCAAATCTTAACAACGATCTGGGGATGGATTTGGATCCGACGGTGGATGTATCTGCAGAATTGGGATATCAGAAGCTGGATGTAAACCTGCATCAGGTAATTCAACAGAGATTGGGTGTGCATCCGGAGATCAGAAAAGTTGAATCCCTGGTGAATCAGGCCAAATCGGGCATTAACATGGCCAGAAGCGCTCTTTTACCCTCCATATCATTTGATGGCAATTACTCCTGGAGTGATGGAAGGGCACCCGACAGCTGGTCAAGCTGGAAAGTGAATGACTCCTGGAGAATAGGTATAACTATTGGTCTAAACGTTTTTGATGGATTTCAGAGTATAGCCAATATTCAAACGGGAAAGGCAAGCCTCCGGTCCGCTGAGGAAAGCCTAAAGCAGAAGAAAAGGGATGTGGAACTGGAGATAAGGCAAGCTTATCTGGCAGTTAAGGAAGCAGAGCAAAAAATTGAGGTAACCCAGGAGGCGCTCAAAGCAGCGGAACAGGATTTGAAGCTCACCCAGGAAAAATATAACTTAGGAGCTGCTTCCATGCTGGAACTTCTGGATGCTGGTGTTAGCTACAAAACCGTCAAGAATAACGAAGTTAACGCTCTCTATGACTATAACCTGGCGGTTGCCTGGTTTGAAAAAGCCATGGGCAAATAGAACTTTTTTAGATACGAATAAATTATGGATACTTTGCTTCAGGAGGTCTTATGAAGAAGAAAAAGATACTCATAATTTTGGCTGTGATTGTGGTGGTGGTCATTTTCGTTTTGGCTAACCTTTTGAAATCTGGTGAAAAAACATATAAGGTGGAAGCAGAGGAGATCACAAAGGGCGATATATCAGCAGTGGTCTCTGCCAGTGGAAGGGTTTTGCCCAAACGCACGGTCAAAATCAGCGCCTATGTTCCTGCTAAGATAGTTGAGCTTCCGGTGAAAGAAGGGGATTGGGTCAAAAAGGGACAACTTCTGGTTCAACTGGATCCTACCAGTTACCAGGCAGCAATGGATCAGTATAAAGCTCAGATGAAGGTGGCTCAAGCTAATCTGGATCAAGCTCAGATGACATTCGACCGCCAAAAGGAGCTTTTTGAAAGAAATCTCACCTCAAAGGAACAATATGATGCGGCCCTTACTTCTCTGAATGTAGCCAAGGCTCAATTTGAACAGAGCAAAGCTGCTCTGGAAAAAGTCAGGGATGATTTTTCCAAAACGCAAATCACCTCCCCTATGACAGGTATCGTTACTGAACTGAATGCCGAGGTGGGGGAGATCGTGATGATCGGAACCATGAACAATCCGGGCACGGTGATTATGACCATCTCCGATCTCTCAGAAATCGAGGTGGAGGTGGAGGTAGATGAGACAGACATTGCCAATGTCAAACTGGGGCAGGATACTAAAATCGAGATCGATGCTTTCCCCGATACCACCTATAAAGGTGAGGTAACCGAGATTGGAAATACAGCTCAAATATCCGGCTATGGAACCCAGGAACAGGTAACCAATTTTCTGGTTAAGGTTCTTCTTCTAGAGGAAGCAAAAGGGATCAAGCCGGGTATGTCCGCTTCGGTGGATATAACCACCGATAAACGTTTGGAAGTTTTAAGAGCCCCTATAGCCTGTATGGTAATGAGAAAAGTCGATTCCGACAGCCTGAAAAAAGAGGAGGAGAAGGCAAAAGGGTCTGAAGTTAAAGCATCGGAAGTTGAAAAGGAGGAGAAAGAAAAGGTCAAGGAAGAGGAAAAGAAGGAGGACGTTGAAGGTATTTTTGTAATTGAAAAGGATAAAGCGAAATTCGTTCCGGTGGAAACCGGGATATCTGACGAGCAGAACATTGAAATCATATCTGGTATTAAAGAAAAAGACAAAATCATCATAGGTCCCTACAAAACCTTAAGGACAATTAAAGACGGTAACAAAGTCAAGGTAACGGAAAAGTCCAAAGGCAAAAAGGGAAAGGATTAAAAAGGAGACTTTAAGTGCTGATTAAAACAGAGGATCTGTGGAAAGTTTATGAGGTGGGAGCGGAGAAGATAAATGCTGTTCAGGGAATTACCCTGGATGTGGAAAAAGGGGAGTATTTGGCTATCATGGGTCCTTCGGGTTCAGGTAAATCCACTTTGATGAATCTGATTGGATGTCTGGACACTCCCACCCAGGGGAAGTACTACCTGAACGGTCGTCTGGTATCAGAACTGAGCGAGGATGAACTAGCTTTTATCCGCAACAAGGAGATAGGTTTTGTGTTTCAAACTTTCAATCTACTTCCCCGAGCCAGCGCCTTACATAATGTGGAACTTCCGCTGATTTACAACGGAACCGAACCTGCAGAGAGGAAAAGAATGGCAGAGACTGCTTTGAAGATGGTGGATCTGGAGGACAGAATGACTCACAAACCTAATGAACTCTCAGGTGGACAGCGTCAGAGGGTGGCTTTGGCTCGAGCCCTGGCCAATAACCCCTCGCTGATTTTAGCAGATGAGCCCACCGGAAATCTGGATACTGCTACCGGAACCGAGATAATGGCTCTTCTGAGCAGACTCCATCAACAGGGCAATACCCTTTTGATTGTTACTCATGAGTTGGATGTGGCTAGATATGCTAACCGGATCATACACATAAGGGACGGCAAAATAGAGAGGGAAGAGAGGATCGAAAAGTAGTATCCCGGCACAAGTTTTTCTATTTTAGGTAGAACTATGCAATTCATAGAAAGCATACTCATGGCTTTGAGTTCCCTCAAATCGAATAAATTAAGATCGATTTTGACTTTAATCGGGGTGATCATCGGAGTGATGACTGTCATAGCGGTGGCTTCCATTATTGCCGGTATGAATCGGTATGTATCCGACAAAATCTCCACCATGGGTTCCACAACTTTTATAATAGACCGAATGGGCATTATTATGAGTGATGAGGAGTGGTGGGAGGCCATGAAAAGAAAAAGGTTAATCCTGGATGATATGGAAGCCATAAGGGAGAACTGCCCGGCCTGTGAGGTGGTAGGAGCCCGGATGTATACACTTAGAAAAGTGAAATATAAAAACCAATACCTTTCAGATATTGGTATTGCCGGAGCGACAGCCAATCTACATCAGATTTCCAACATTGATGTGGAGTATGGAAGGCATATAACTGAACTTGAGGAACTCCATCGGCGGCAGGTGGTTTTCGTAGGCTGGGAAATTGTCGATAAACTTTTCCCTAATGTTGACCCTATAGGAAAAGAGATCAAGGTTGGAGGTCGCCGTTTCACAATCGTGGGTGTGGCTAAAAAAAGAGGTTCCTTCCTGGGGCAAAATCAGGACAGCTTTGTGATCATTCCAATAACCACCTTCCTTAAGGTTTTTGGAACTCGGCGCAATCTTGACATCCTGGTCAAAACGGTTGATTTGGAGTCCATGCGGGAAGCTCAGGATCAGGCTCGGGTTGTCCTGAGATTACGACGCAAAGTCCCCCAGGATAAACCTGATGATTTCGCCATTATGACCAGTGATACATTCATGCAGCTCTACCGTAACTTCACCTCTACAGCTTATCTAGTGATGATAGGGGTATCCTCAATTGCATTGCTTGTGGGGGGAATCGTGATCATGAACATTATGCTGGTTTCGGTAACTCAGAGGACCAGAGAGGTGGGGATAAGAAAAGCTATGGGCGCCAGGAAAAGGGATATCTTATGGCAATTTTTGGTTGAGGCAGTTACCATTGCAGCGGTGGGCGGTATTATAGGAATCCTAATAGGAACGGTAATTGCTAAAATCGTCTCAGCTACCACGCCGCTTCCTTCAGCGGTGGAACTCTGGTCAGTGGTTTTAGGCTTATTGATCTCCTCATCTGTGGGGATTTTCTTCGGAATCTTTCCAGCAATGAAGGCTGCCAAGTTGAATCCTATCGAGGCATTAAGATATGAGTAAACCTCTCTTGAGGTAATACATCAATATTATCTGTAAAAATTCGTTCCGAAAGCTCTTGAAAAGATGAACGTTCACGAGATAAAAGAGAATGTTTCCATGGCTCTGGCTGCGATCAGGGATAATAAGATGAGATCCTTTTTGACCATTTTGGGAGTCTTAATCGGGGTAACCGCAGTCATCGGGATGGTCTCTATTATTCAGGGCTTGAATAACAGCATGGCCAAGCAGATTGAATCTCTGGGCTCCAACAGTATCTGGGTAACCAGGTTTGAGGTGGGAATTCAATTCGGAAGATTGCCCGAGGAAATAAGGAACCGGAAACCTATCACCTATGAGGATGCCTTGGCAGTAAAGGAGCTTTGTCCCTCAGTCGCGGCAGTTTCTCCACAGAACTGGGGTCCTGGAAGGAAAATCGCCAAATATGAGAAGAATGAGGTGACCCGCTTCGAATTGATCGGCATCCTGCCATCTTATGAGGAAGTTAATAATAATTATATTCAAGAGGGGAGATTCATCACCGATACAGATGTTCATTATAAAACCAGAGTTGTGGTTATAGGTAAGGATGTTAAGGACAAGCTTTTTCCGTATCAGGATCCCATAGGCAAAACTATTTCCCTGGGCGGATCAAGTTTTGCCCCTAAAAAGTTTATCGTGATCGGAGTGATGGAGGAAAGGCCCAGCATTCTGGGCGAGTCTCAGAATAACTTCATCCTTTTACCTTACGACACCTATATGACCCTTTACCCGGAGGAGGAGGAGCTCCTTCTGGTGGCTAAACCCAAATCAGCAGAGCTTATGAATAAAGCCATTGATGAAATTACCGAAGTTATGAGAATAAGAAGGGGCGTTCCCTATGATAAGCCTAATGATTTCGCCGTTGCTACGCAAGAGGATCTTATGCAGGTATATCATCAGGTAACCAGCGCGATCTATCTGGTTATGGTGGTTATCTCCTCCATCGGACTTATGGTCGGTGGGGTAGGGGTGATGAATATCATGCTGGTTTCAGTCACTGAGAGAACCAGAGAAATCGGTATTCGCAAAGCCATAGGTGCCAGGAAAAAGGATATCCTCTGGCAATTTCTGGTTGAAGCCATGGCCCTTTCCGGAACCGGTGGAGTCTTGGGAATTATTGTGGGCCTGGCTTTGAGCCAGCTTATCGGAGCAGTAACCCCCTTGTCTTCCGGGATCCCTTACTTCTGGATCTTTTTAGGCTTTTCCGTAGCTGTTTCAGTGGGTTTGATCTTCGGAATCTACCCGGCTTATCGAGCGGCCAGAGTGGATCCTATTGTATCCTTAAGATATGAATAAAAAGGGGTGATTTTTTATTTGCTAATTCCTTGAAGAATGTTTATCTTAAAAAGGGATTTAAAAATGAACTATTTTTTCAAATTCATTTTGGCATCTTTGCTTCTCAGCAACCTGGCTTTCGCCCAAACAGATTTTGGCTTTCTGGAGGAACCCAGAGGAAAAGAGTTCTATACGGATATGACTCTTTTCAGAGAAAAAGACAGATGGAGATTAGAGGCTTACTTTAAGATATTTAACCATAAGCTCAGTTTTCTCAAACAAAAGGACAAATATCGCGCCTCCTACGAGATGCATTTAATAGTCTTTGATTCCCACAATCGTCAGGTTACCGCCAGTTCAATTGAGGAGAATTATGACGTAGCCTCTTATCTTGAGACAAGTTCCCAATCCAGTTTTCTGATAAATCAGCTGGAAACCCGCCTCCTGTCGGGCCAATATAAGCTGGAGTTTACATTAAACGACTTGAATTCCACTCAAAGATGGTCCAAGAAAATGGATCTGCAGGTGCCGGAGCTAATCCGGGAGAAGACGACCCTTTCCAGTGTGGAGTTTGCGAGAAGCATCTCCGATACTTTGGTAAATCCAAAGTTTGAGAAAAATGGCAAAGAGGTAATCCCTTCTGTCGACAGGGCTTTCGGGGATCCTGATTCAAAGATACACCTCTATTATGAAATCTATAAAAACGAGACAGAAAAAGAAAAATACATTCTGGAATATCAGGCTCAGGAGATAATGAGCAGAAAGAAGGTTTTAAACATACAGGATACATTGGAGGCAGAAGACAAAGTACACCGGATATTCAAAAGCTGGGATATAGATAAATTTCCAGAGGGTGAATATGTTTTTAATCTGAAGCTATTAAGTCCTGATGGAAAAGTGCTGGACAGTAAAGAGGAGAAATTTTACATTAGAAAATCAGTTCTTTCCCTTTTGAAGACAGATTACCAGAAAGCCATAGAGCAATTAAGGTACATAGCCAGTACGGAGGAAATGGATAAATTGAAGGAAGCCAAAGAGGAGGAAAGATTACAAGCCTGGATTGATTTCTGGAGATCCAAAGATCCTACTCCCCAGACAATGGAGAATGAGCTTGAGGAGGAATATTACCGGAGAATAGCCTACGCCAATGCCAATTTTGGTATTTTCAAAAGAGAGGGCTGGATAACGGATATGGGTCGAATCTATATCATTTATGGGCATCCGGATGAAGTGGAACGTCATCCCTTTGAAAGAGAAACAAAGCCTTATCAGATCTGGTATTACTATCAAAGGAATATACAGATAATATTCGTGGACCAGAGCGGCTATGGGGAATATGAGATAGAGAGTATATATGAGAGGGGTTTTAGAAAAAGATGATGACGGTAAAACTTCAATTCTATATTGGAGGAGAACCTATGAATGGATTCAAAAAGCTTTTTATCGGCTTGATCATTCTCTCTTTGCTGGTTTTACCCTTGATCGGGGTTTCGTCACAGGAAAGGCTGGACCTCTGGGTGGACTACGTCAGTTTTCAATATCAACCCGACACTATTAAGTCTTATGTGGAGATATATTATGCCCTGAATAGAGCCCAGCTTGATTTCTACCCGCAAAGCGGTAGTTATTTGGCTTCAGTCCTGGCTATGGATTTATTGATTCAGGATCTTGAAGGAGACACGGTGGAATCGCGAAAATGGGAGGTGGCTACCACCATCGGAACAGCTGAGGAAAAAAATATCAACTACAGAATTATTGATGTTCTGGGCACAACCTTAAAGCCGGGCAATTATTTTCTCAAGTTTTCGGTGCAAGACCTTAACTCCAAGAAAGAAGGCATTTCTGAGATAAATCTCAATGTCCCGGATTTCTCGGCGAAAGGTCTTATGCTTTCTCAAATTGAGTTGGCTTATAACATAGAACCGGAAACTCTAACCACCAAATTCACCAAAGGGGCAAGGAAGATTATGCCCAATCCCTCAGATCTTTTTACCCAGCGGGGACAGATGCTCTACTTTTACGCTGAAGCATATAACCTTGCTTTCAGGAATGGGCTTGGGGATAATTACTCTTTAAGCTTTGACGTTCTGGATGAGAATGGCGAGAAATTAAAAGAGTTTGGAACCCAGGTGTTGGAAAAACCGGGGACCTCAGCTGTGATAATGAGCGGCATAAATATCTCCACCTTAGCCAGAGGTAATTATAAATTGAGAATAACTACAGAGGATCACTTAACCGGTGAAAAAGTCCAGAGTATCAAGGATTTCAAAATCTGGCGAGAGGAAAGGTTACCTGAGGAACTAAGTTTCGAATTTTTGGTGAATGAGGATCAGGCCCAAAAGGTGAAAAGTGAAATCAGCTACATTGCTACCAGGGCTGAGCTTAAGATGTGGGATCAACTCAACTTAGAGGGGAAAAGAAATTTTTTCGAGGAGTTCTGGAAAAAAAGAGACCCTGATCCTCTTACCCCGGAAAATGAGGCAAAAATTGAACACTATCGGAGATGGAATTATGCTAATTCTAAGTTCTCCCGATATCAGGGGTCCGATGATGGATGGCAGACAGATATGGGTAGAACATATATAAAATATGGGCACCCGGATGACACAGAACGACATCCTCACAGCTTGGATTCCAAACCCTGGGAAAAGTGGCATTACGATGAAATTGAGGAAAGTTTAACTCACTCCCGTCAGAGTGGTGTAATTTTCATCTTTGTGGATGAAGATGGCTTTGGAGTATACAGGTTAATTCATTCAACAGCAGTGGGTGAGATTCAAAACCTGAGATGGTACGACTCGATTAAATCTGAGTCCGATTTCGATAGATAATCTTATTTTAAATCAAAAATATCAAATCTAATAACATCTGTTTTCAAACTTTCCTTGTTATTTTATGATTAAAACCCATAATCTCACCAAAATATTTCAGGATAAAAAAAGAGGGAAAATAGTTGCGGTTAACGATGTTAGTATCCAATGCCGTCCCGGGAGAATCTTCGGGCTTTTAGGCTTGAATGGCGCTGGTAAGACCACTTTGATGAGACTTTTAGCCACCAGTTTGAAACCTACCTCGGGAACCGCAGAGGTAAATGGAAACGATATTCTGACCCAGCCTGAGAAAGTAAAAGCAAACATCGGATTTCTTTCCGGGGATACCGGGCTTTATCCCAGGTTAACTGCTGAGGAAATTGTCAGGTATTTTGCCCGACTCAATGGGATGAAAGAGGAAAAAATAGATCAGAGGATCAATGAGATTTTCGAGAGATTCGACATGAACGGGTTCAAGAACAGAAAGATTGATAAACTCTCTCAGGGTATGAAGCAGAAGGTCTCCATTGCCCGGACTGTGGTTCACGATCCCGATGTCTTGATACTGGACGAGCCCACCTTAGGATTGGATGTGATTACCTCCAGGAATATCATAGAGTTTGTAAAAGATTCCCAAAAAAGGAATAAATGTGTTATGTTCTCAACCCACATTATGCACGAGGCGGAGAAGCTCTGCGACGACATTGCCATCATCCATAAGGGGAAAATCCTGGACGTAGCAACTCTGGAGGAGTATCGCAAAAAAACTAACATAACTGATCTGGATAATATTTTTGTTAAGATAATTGGAGAGTAAGGATGAACCTGAAAAAGGTTAAGATAGTTTACTTAAAGGAGATGCTGGATACATTGAGGGATCGCAGGACATTGATCTCAATGATTCTGGTACCCATCCTCCTTTTCCCTGTCCTGATGTTCGGAATGAGCAGCCTGGTGCTTGTCTTTGTTAAAAAAGCAGAGGAGAAGCCAGCCCGGGTTACAATTTTAGGAAAAGAGAATGCTCCCCATCTTAGCTCAAAACTTTCTCAGAGTGAAAAGCTAACCATGGTTGAGGAAGAAGATTTTGAAAATGCAATCCGGGAAAAGAAAATAGAAGCTGCCCTGGTCTTTTCGGAAAGTTTCGAGAAAAGAATTGAAAATGAGGATACTGCTCAAGCTGTTATCTATTATGACATGGCCGAGATAAAGTCGGATATGGCGGTGGAGAAAATAGGGAACCTGCTTAGAGATTATGAGGACAGCGTGGTGAGCCATAGATTGGAAAAAAGGGAAATTAAGAAATCCCTTTTGCATCCGGTTAATATCAAAAAGGAAAACGTTGCTCCCAAGGAGAAAATGGGGGGATTGATGCTGTCCATGTTTTTGCCTTATATGATAATTATTCTGGCATTAACCGGAGCCATGTATCCAGCCATAGATTTAACCGCAGGTGAGAAGGAGCGGGGGACTATGGAAACCATTTTGGTTTCTCCGGTAACCAGGGGGGAATTGGCTTTAGGAAAGTTCTTCTGCGTGATGACCGCATCGGTAATAACAGCAGTTTTGGCTACTCTTAGTATGGGCCTATCTGCAGGATTAGGCTTTGCTCAAATGAATCCTTTTACACCTGAGAATGCCCAATTATCTATAAAGTTCACCTCGATCCTGATAATTCTGATTTTATTTTTGCCCATCTCAGCTTTGTTTTCTTCGCTTCTTCTATCCCTTTCCCTTTTTGCCAAATCCTATAAGGAAGCCCAGAGCTATATTACGCCTTTGATGATTGTAGTCATTATGCCGGCTATGATCTCCTTTATGCCCGGGGTGGAATTGAACTGGATTTTAGCCTTGGTACCAATTGTGAACGTATCCCTGGCTTTGAAGGAGGTTCTTTTGGGCACATATAACTTTGGATTTATCGCCTTAATCTTTCTCTCCACCCTTATCTATGCCTCCTTTTCCATCTTCATCACCAGAAGGCTTTTTGAAAAAGAACAGGTATTATTCAGAACCTGATAATCACATATTCTCTATATATATAATTCCATAACATAAAGGGATACAAATCAATAAAGCATTTTATTAAAGTATTAGTTACAATCATTTTTTTCGGAACTTATGCTTCAATTTTGCGTAGAATATAATGAGGTGTCGGTAAATAGTTCCTCTATCTCCTGAGAAAGACATCGTTGGTTGATATCGTGAATTGGGGTTTTGTAGGGGCGTATAGCTTATACGCCCCTACTTAATTATCATCTCAAAAAGGGATTGACACAAAGACCTCTCTGTTTTATGTTGATTCCTGAAGGATTTTAGGATTAATGGAAGAGTTTATTGAGAAATTTCTAAACCACTTATCCCTGGAGAGGAATTTATCTTCCAATACCATAAAGAGTTACGAGATCGACCTAAAGAGATACTGCAAGTTCCTGAAAAATATTAAAATATCTTCCTGGGAAAAAGTGGGAATTTCTAATGTGACCAAATTTATCCATACTCTTCATAATCTGGGTTTGTCCAGCACATCTATATCCAGGAATCTGAGCGCGATCAAATCATTTCATAAATTTCTTTTGATGGAAAATTATGCCAAAACCAATCCTGCCCGGCCTGTGGAATCGCCAAAATTGTGGAGAAAGCTGCCGGTGGTTTTGGACCAACACGAGATGGAAAGAATCCTAAAACAGCCTGATGTGTCCTCTTTTTTAGGGATAAGAGATAAAGCCATTATGGAATTTATGTATGCTACTGGAGTAAGAATATCTGAACTTTTAAACCTGAAAAGATCCAATCTTCTCTTTGAGGTGGGATTTATCAGGATCTGGGGAAAGGGGGAAAAGGAGAGAATTGTACCTATTGGTGAAGTGGCTATCGAATGGGTAAGGAAGTATCTTGGGGAGGTACGATCACATTTGAAAAGCCAGAATTCCGGAGATATAGTCTTCTTGAATGTCAGAGGGGGTTGTTTATCCCGGATGGGCGTATGGAAAATACTAAAAAAATATGTAGTTTTAGCCGGGATAAAAAAGAGGGTTTCCCCCCATACTTTTAGGCATTCTTTTGCCACCCACCTTCTGGAAGGGGGAGCTGATTTAAGGGCAGTTCAGGAGATGTTGGGGCATACGGATATTTCCAACACTCAAATCTATACCCACCTGGATCGGGAATACTTGAAATCGATCATTAGGGACTACCATCCCCGAGAAAAAGGTTAAAAATAAGTAAATTCCCTTGCCTGTTGATTCGATAATCTTATATAGACAAGTATAGGGGAATATTATGCTCCATTGTGCCCTGTATCAAAAAGGATTAGATATAAAGGACAAGCTGAAGTCCTGTTTCCCATCCAGGGGAGTGGTCTGGCATGAGTTTGATAACATTGGCACCTTGCAGGAGTTCATTCAATCTATCGTCCTGGATTTGGTTTTCATTGCCGGGAACAAAAGCTTCAATTCCCAGTTAGGTATAATAAGAAAAATCAAAAAGCATTCCATCCTTTCCCTGGTGCCTTTGATATTATATCACCCCGCACCTGACAGGAAAACCGCTATAGCTGGTTTATCAACAGGCGCAGACGAGTTTCTTTTCGGGAGGTGGGACAAGGAAATGGTCTTAGCTAAACTGAGAATGATTCTTAAAAGAAGTTACCGGGATTTGGGAATGAATCCCACCACCAGGCTTCCGGGAATGGTTATGATCCAAAATGAATTGGAGAGAAGGATAAAAAAGGGTGAAAAATTTGCCATCTGTTATGCGGATTTAGATGACTTCAAAGCCTATAATGATTACTACGGCTATTTCTACGGGGACAAGCTCATCCGGCTTACCTCGGAGATCATCCGGGACATTGTCTATTCCTCCACCAATAATGGATTTGTGGGTCATATTGGCGGAGACGATTTCGTCTTTTTAATCCCCGCAAACCAGGTGGATCAAATCTGCAGATCCATCATCACTGCCTACGACAAAATAATTCAGACCAAATATAAAGAGGCAGATTTAAAAAAAGGATTCATCGAGACCAGAAATAGAAGGGGTGAGATGGAGCGTTTTTCCATAATGACCCTTTCCATATCGGTGATAATAAATAAAGAGAAAATGTTCTCTCATGTGGGTGAGCTCTCCCACATGTTGGTCGACCTGAAAAAATATACCAAATCCTTACCTGGTTCCAACTACGTGGTGGAAAGAAGAAAGAAATATTAGATTTTAAATATTTAAAAAAGTTATATAAAGGGACGGAGATAACCTTCTCCGTCCCTTTTCACATTATCTCTTCTTCAGAGCTAATCTTTTATAAAGCAGAACATTCAGGTGGTTTAGCACCTTTAAACAGATAACCAATAAGATAAACTACGTCACTAATACTTACCACACGATCAGCATTGCAATCACCCATATATAACCAGGGCTCAGGTCCGTTTCTGAACAGAAAATTGATCATGTAAACCACATCAGCAATATTGACGGTATTATCCCGATTAACATTTCCGCACATTATCATATCCACACAATCATTCAGTTTGTTCATATTCTCTTCATCTGACACAACCAGAGCATAAGCCACACTGTAGGTATCCGCAGGTGGAAAACTCTGAGCAGGTATCACCCTACCGGTGGTAACTATATTGTAATCAGTGGGTGGAGCATTACCCAGAGTATCAGTCTGGACTGAATCGCCGGGTATGGTCATCCATTTGTAAAGGTCTGTATCATAATAACCTCCGTAAGAATAGACCGTGGAATCGTTTCTCAGGATGTGCATGGCATAAGGTTGATCGGATTGTTCGATAACATTTGGATCTGGCCAGCAATAGGTCTCGGGAAAACCACCATGGTAACAGGTATAGCAGGGGTCCTTCTGAGCTATAGCCATGCGATAATTTTCTTTAGTGCCACCACCATATCCCTGGAGAAAAGCCATTCTCCTGGTGTTGTCGACAAATGGATAATTCCAGGCGTCTGAGTCAGAAGGGCAGTCGATATCCAATGCCATACCCAGATAGGTTTCGGGAATTGCAGGTAGAGGATCCTTTGGCTCCCACCAGTCCGGAGGCGGATTGTAATAAAGCTGCATATGCCTTAATAATATATATTGCTCATTTTTATTTCCAGGAGCTTGGCTGTAGAAGATGTAATCCTTAATTTTGATTGTCCAATACCACCACTGATGATGCCAGGGTAAAGGTGCTTGAGGAGTAATGGGTGCAAATTCAGCTTCCACAACTATGGTTTTAAGCCCGGCTATGGTGTCCACAGATAATTCGGTCTCAGGTAAAGTGTATGCTTCATTGAAAATATACCTTCCCACCAGGGAATCACCGTCCGGGCTGGTAAATCCTAAAATCGGTGAGCCATCATAAAGAAAATTAGGTTTATTGGGGTCCTGATGCAAATAAAATCCAGCAGTATCAACCTGTCTGCCCAGATTACCCAAGTTTGATTCAGAAATATAATAGGTTGGATTTGCTACTGTGGAGCATTGTGATTCCACATAAATATCCGATACTACAACGTGCATTGGCACATAGACATCGTCATTTCCTGCCTGGTCATTGGACAATATCCTTATGCTGTCTACCCAAAATGTCTCCTCACCTCCTCCGGTTATGGTTAATTCTACATTCAGGGGGCAGCAGCCAACTGGC
>CAYURP010000005.1:33713-71550 GCA_964447175.1 uncultured Ignavibacteria bacterium
AGCCAACTGGCTTCTGAGGATATACTGTATACATACAAAGTATCCGTTCCGATATTTTCAATTGTCAAAAATACAGTATCAACACTGTTTAAAGGTACATGAACAGGGGGATGAACAAAGTCTGTGGGACTCCAGAATATCCGAGATTTAGATTCAATAGAATAAACAACAGCAGCAAGGGAAAAGAGAGGATTATTAATTGACCTGCCATCTGGGAGTGATTGTGGTATTCTCTGGTCAGAATTCTCTCCCAGGATAGTGTTCATATTTAGAATAACCAATAATACAACTGCCAGAACCAGCTTTAATTTCTTTTTCATCTCTTGATCCTTTTCTTCAAAAAGCCCTTATAGCCCCCTTATCCCTCCTTGCGGATTGTCTCTACTGTTAAAATTTTTAGAAGTTATCACCTCCCAGTCTTTCAAAAAGTAGCAAACTGAAAAGGGATTTTCACCATCCTGTTCTAATTTATCACTTTACTCCGATCATCACAAGCTGGCACATTTAGGACGTTCACCGCTCTTTAAGACATAGTGAACCATACACACTGCATCAGAAATGGATATTTCGCCGTCAGCATTACAGTCGCCCATGTACAGCCAGGGCTCAGGTCCGCTCCGGAACAGGTAATTAATGAGATACACAATATCCACAACGTTCACTGTGTTGTCCCGGTTGTAATTCCCGCACATAACCATATCCACCAGAGAATCAAGGTGCGCCACATCATACCGATCCGAGACAGCCAGAGCATATGCTACTGAGTAAGTATCTGCGGGCGGGAAACTCTGGGCAGGGATTACCCTGCCAGTGGTGACTATATTGTAGTCCGCTTCGTTTCCAGTACCATAAATGGAATAGCCAGGCATGCTCATGTATTTATAAAGAGAATCATCAACATATCCTCCCTGAGGATAGGTAAAAGCATCGTTTCTCAGGATATGCATGGCATAAGGCTGATCGGGTTGTTCGATAACATTTGGATCTGGCCAGCAACAGGTCTCGGGAAAACCACCATGATAATAGGTGTAGCAAGTGTCCTTCTGAGCTATGGCCATGCGGTAGTTCATATTGGGTCCACCATATCCCTGGAGATAAACCATTCTCCTGGTGCTGTCGACAAACGGATAATTCCAGGCGTCTGAGTCAGAAGGACAGTCAATATCCAATGCCATTCCCAGATAGGTTTCAGGGACGCTGGGTAAAGGATCCTGAAGCGGCCACCATTCCGGAGGTGGATTATAGTACAGTTGGTAAACCTTTAAAGCCACATATTGTTCCTTGTTGTCATTAGAAGCACCACTATAGAAGATGTAATCCTTCATCCTGATGGTCCACCACCACCATTGATGGTGCCAGGGTAAGGGTGCCTGGGGAGTAACCGGTGAGAACTTTGCCTCCACCAGGATGGTTTTGAGATGGGGAAAGGTATCCACTGACAGTTCAGTTTCAGGCAGAAAATAATGTTCATCGAATATGTATCTTCCCACCAAAGAGTCACCATCCGGACTGGTAAAAGCTAAAACCGGAGAACCATCATTCAGGAAATGGGGCTCATTGACATCTTGGTGCAAGAAGAATCCGGCAGTGTCGTTCTGATGACCTAAATTGCCCACATTGGATTCGGAAATATGGTAATTGGGATTACTTACCACGGCAAACTCTGGTTCCATATAGACATCGGAAACGACCACATGCATTCTAACATAAATATCATTATTCCCCACCTGGTCATTGGATTGAATCCTTATGCTATCCACTAAGAATGTTTCTTCGCTTCCTCCGGTAATTATTAACTCAACATTTGCTGGGCAGTCACCAGCAGGTATGGTTGCGGAGGTTGGATTGTTGCTCAACCAGCTAGCATCGGAGGATATACTGGAGATATTCAAGGTTTGGGTTCCCATATTTTCAATGGTTAAATATACCGTATCGATCTGGTTTAAGGACAAGTGTATATAAGGATGGACGAAGTGTTTAGGGCTCCAATCCATCCTGACAATATCAATGATAGGAATCGAGCTAACTGGCAGGTGATAGAAAAGAACCGGGTTATTGGTGGGTCCTCCTTCATCCTGGACCATGCCTCCTGCATCCAGGTCGTAAATCCACTGCATATAAATTGCTGTATCCACTCTTTCAGCCATGGATGGCCAGTGGTCGCTGGCACATCCACCTGTGGTACAACTGGGAACCGTGCTGTTGGTTACATTAACCGGGTCCTGCCAGACCAGTCCGCCATCAGTTGAGACTGACATGTAGATATCGCCTTGAGTCATACCAGATTGGGATGTTTTATTTGAATCAAACTGGATCCACTGCAAATAGAGATAATTATAACTATCCAATCCCGGATCATAGCCCACACCAGCCTGCATTTTATCAAGAAGCCTGTTCCAGGCACCAGCATTAGCTTCCCATTGTGCATGGGCGATCTGGTTAGCCACCAGGGTTTCCCCATCACACATTCTTTCTGTGGCTTTGCTCCAGTGCCATAAGCTAACATTGTGAATGTCAATCTCCTGTAAATCCTGATCATAATAGTGTGTATGCCAGAAGATGTGCAAGCTATCGTTCATGTCATATACTGCAGAAACAGATCCATAAACGCGCATCTTATCTTCGGGTCGATATTTGGTAATGTTTATTCGTTGAGGCAAGCTTCCGGCAGCAAACCAGTCATCACCCCCATTGGTGGACTCGAAATAGTAGATGTCGTTAGCAATCTGATAAAGGCTGGAGTCGGTCTCCGATTGGGCCAAGGCTGGCCAGAAAACTGCGACTTTGTTGGAAACCTTGGAAGTGACCACGCTGTGGCTTTCAACTCCAGATTTATCAAATACAACTACTACATTATGCGGGTCGAAATACTGAGTCTCTTTATCCAGAATCACGCTATCCTTTCCAGGAGCCCAGCACATCAGTTTGTCCGCGGCTCTCTCCTCACAGCGAACGTATCCCATCCAGCCGAATCCAGCAGAAGTTTTACCCTCTTGCATCACAATATGGATTCGGTTCAGGCTGTCCACAGCACATTCGGCCCACATCCCTTTGCCTAAAAACCTCTCAAAGTCTGCACTGTCAGGAATATCATACCAGTACCCTCCACCCTCCATCTCTATTGCTCCAGGAGTGTTCGGTTCAATGCTTATAACCGTCCCCATATCATCATAATTGGGGGAAACTGGCTCGATGGCATGGTAGCAGATCACAGCCCGAGAGTGAGGCTTGAAATATCCATCAAGGGGACGGAAAATATCCAGGCCAGTATAACCAGCCCTGCTTCCCGGGAGTGTAATCATAGGTGCTGGTAGAGAATCCCAGCCATTATCAGCATCCCAGTAGGTGTAATTCACGTATCTTTTGGCGTTTACTCCCCAACTATCCTGATACATAAAGGTAAAATGCAGCCCATGACCACCAGAAGTAATGTCCTGATAGTCGTTGGCGATCATCCGGGGCATGCGACAGGCCGCCTGCCACTCGTAATAGGTGCATCCGATTACCGTATCGTAGGGCGAGATAATGGTATCCTCCCCACAAAAAGCTTCCCACAAAACTCCTGGTGCTCTGGTGATCAAATAATCGGGAGATTCATCTCCTCTGGGCAGAGAAGGCGGAAGAACGGTCTTTCTGGGGTCTACCCTGGCTCCCCAGATGGTTCCGGCAAAGAAAATAACCAGGACGACTGCAACTGGAACCAGCATAAGTCTCTTAGTCATCTCTTGCTCCTTTATAAAACTTTACATATGATCATCCCTCCTTGTAGATTTTCTCTCCTGCTAAGAGTTTCTAAAAGCTATCACCTCCATGTTTGTCTTCGGTTTTCTTTTAAAAAGAAGAGTAATTTAACTTGTCAAAAATCTGTTAATTGTAAAGTGTTCTAAGTATAGATATTTTTCTACCTTACATAATAATATAACCACAATTGATGGTTTTGTCAAGCATAAAATAATGTTATTACCCTAATTTTCCTGTATAGAGTGTAGAGAAATATCGTTCGATTTAATTTTAAAAAGTTTTTAATTAGGAGAAATATAATGGGTTAAATTTGCCAATATAAGTAGATTCATGTAATTGAGGAGTTGTACTCCTAATATTTACCCCTTTATATGAGAAAAGATATTTATATCTTTAGCTTGCCTTGTTCCATTATGATCTTGTCATCGATCTCCAGAGTAGGTTTGGTGAGAATTCCGTCCAGGTGACTTTCTACGGATACGTTTCCTCCCATGGATTTGTTATCGCCTATGGCCATATGTACTGTTCCCAGAACCTTCTCATCCTCGAGAACGCTTCCGCAGAGTGTGGCTTTATCGTTGGTTCCGATGCCCAGCTCAGCTAAGTTTGTGGCAGGTTTTCCAAAGGGCTCAATCATCTTCTTCAGTTTCTCTGCCTTTTCATCGCCGGTAATTTCAGTGGCATAACCGTCTTTAATCACTATTCTCAGGGTTTTTTTCATCAAGCCTATTCCAGCCATGGCTCCATCCACGACAATCACGCCGTTAGCTGTTTCCTCCAGGGGGGCAATATATACCTCTCCGGCTGGAAGGTTGCCAAAGTTACCCGGATTTAAGTATAGACCATCATCGATCTCCCATTTTCTGGTTTTTAGGCTCATGGTTATCTCGGTTCCAGAAGGCGTGGTTACCTTAGCTTCTTTTGCTCCCTGCAAAGCTTGGGCTAACTTTTTTGACCTCTCCGATATTTTATTATAATCAGCGGAGAGGGTTCTTTTCATTGTATCCTCTAAGATACCAGGGAGAGTTGCAATCCTGGCACCGCTTTCACAGGCATCCCGTCTGGCTTTGGTATGAGTCATGGATCTGGAGGTGGGTATCAGGATCACGTCGAATTTTCTCATAAATTCCTCAACCGGATAAGGCGGTTCCTCTCCGTTCGATTTTCTGGGAAGGATCTCCAGAAGCATAGCCTCAGAGGATGCCTCCTTGGCAGCTTCCCACAAGGCAAATCCAATTTTTCTCAGTGGTTCATCAGTTATAACCAGTACCCTCTCACCCTTTTTTACCCCCATGCAGTTGTTGATAGCTATTCTTGCAGAGTTTTGAAGCTCTTTCATTATCATTACCTCTTTTTAATTTTGGGTAAAATAGTTGATCTCCACAGGAAAAGTCCAAGCACTGCAAAGGCTGCAAGTGCCAGCCAGGGAGCAATTGAGCCAGCAATGGGAAATTCCTCGTGAAGCTCGTAGAAAGCCCTGTATTTGGTCCAGAAAGCCACTAAAAACGCTATCCCGACTCCGATTAAGGCATCCCCTGCTACAAGGCCAGACCCGAAAAGGATTCCCCGCTCCTGCCTTTTCCATAGGTCTTGCGGTTTTGCCATCTTTCCCACGAAAAGAGCGATAAGCCCACCAGCCATAATCGGCGTGGATAGCTCCAAAGGCAGATAAAGACCAATGGCAAAAGGCAAAGAGGAGATGCCTACAAGCTCGATAGCAGAGGCAAGCATAATACCAACTATTATATAAAGCCAGGGGATACCTCCGGTCATCACACCTTGGACAATGGTTGCCATCACATTTGCCTGCGGAGCCAGAAGGGGCGTAGGATGAGCCTCAGTACGAACAAATCCAAAAGCAGAACCCAGCAAAAATACGACGAATCCCATAACCAGCGCCGGAGCTAAAAGACCTACAAATTCCATAGTCTGCTGTTTTTCAGGTGTTGCTCCTAAAAGATATCCGGTCTTTAGATCCTGAGCTATATCTCCTGAGAGGCAAACCGCAATGCATACCACTGTACCTATGGACATCACCGTTATCATACCCTGAAACCCTGAGACTCCAAATGAAAGCAAGATCAAGCTGGTGACTAAAAGGGTGGCGATGGTCATTCCTGAAACAGGTGAGGAAGAGGAGCCAACTATCCCCACGATCCTGGCTGCCACCACTACAAAGAAAAATCCGAAGATTAGAACCAGAATTGTTCCTGAAAAATGAAGCTCTGTTTTTGGGTAAGCCCAGATAGCTAAGGCAACCAAAAGGGAGCCGATCAAAACCACCCCCATTGAAAGCTCCCTTTCTGTTCTTGTCACTTTGAATTTTTCTATTTTTTTAGAGAAGATCTGCTTTGCTCCGACTGAAAAGGAGTGGATAATCACCGGCATAGATTTTATCAAGCTTACAAATCCTCCCATGGCAACTGCGCCAACTCCGAAGTATTTTATGTAATTATTTCTTAGTTCTGCAGGAGTCATTTCCGATATCAACTTTGTGGCCGGGGGAACAACATCTGGAATATAATTACCGATATAAGCTATAAGAGGTGCCAATCCCAGATATCCTAAGACAGCACCTCCCAGCATTAAAGCTGATATACGAGGACCGATAATGTACCCCACACCCAAAAGCGCTGGTGTGGCATCTATTCCCAGATAAGCTCCTTTGGGATAGTGAAGGTTATGCAGAGGGCTTTCGGGCCAGAGCCTTATTCCTCCCATTAAAACTTTATATAATGCGCCTAAACCCATTCCCCAGAAGACCGTTTTAGCTTTCCCTCCGCCCTCATCTCCAGCTTTGATTATCTCAGCACAGGCAGTTCCCTCGGGAAATCTCAGTTTGCCGTGCTCTTTGACGATCAAGTATCTCCTTAATGGTATCATGAAAAGTATGCCTAAACATCCTCCTAACATCGACAAAAAGAAAATATCCCAGGTGGATATGGGGTGGTGAAAACCCGGAATAGTTTCATTCCAGATGAAAAATGCGGGGATGGTAAAGATGATCCCGGCAGCTAAAGATTCACCCGCTGAGCCAATTGTTTGCACCATGTTATTTTCCAAAACAGTTCCCGTCCTTAATATTCCTCTTAAAACTGCCATGGAAATAACCGCTGCAGGTATTGATGCGCAAATCGTCATTCCCACTTTCAAACCGATATAGGCATTGGCAGCTCCGAAGATTATCGATATTAAAGCGCCCAGGATGACGGCTCGTAAGGTGACCTCGGCCATCTTCTGCTCGGGTTTTATATAGGGTTCAAACTGATTATTGGCTTTGTTTTCTGGCATTTAACCTCCTCTCAGGGGATCCAATAGATCAGAACAATAATTTGGTAAAACTAATATCAATCACAAGTGGTGTCAAGAGAAAACTTTAGTTTATTTTTCCACTTGTCTTTTGCAAAAAATGGGTTAATTTATTAAATATGCTGAGTTCAGGGAAAATCAAATTCTGGCTTTTTCTTCTCATTCTGAGCTTCTCCTTTAATTGTTCCTCCACTTTGAAAGGAATAAAGAGCCAGGAAAAGAATCTGGATCAAGATTCCTCCTTTAAAGCATATCAGCATTTCATACAGGGCGACTGGTATGACCAGCTTAGCCAGGTTGACTCGGCAGTGGTACAATACAGATTAGCTTTATCTTATGCTCCGGAGATGCCGGAGATCAGGTTGGCTTTGGCCCGGGCGCTTTTCAAGTCAGGGAAATGGGACGAATCTCTGGATCAGGGTCTTAGAGTCGAACCTAAAACCAGGGAGGTATGGAATCTTTTAGGGGATTGTTACAGTGTCCTGCAAAGAATTGAGGATGCTGTTTTTTCCTATGAGAAAACCGTGCAACTGGATTCTCTTGACATACACGCTTTAAGGAGTTTGACCTTTCTCTACCAGAAAAAAGGAGAAATAGATAAAGCCATTACCGCCTGGAAAAAGATATCAGAGATATATTCTTTTGACGAAGGTATCAAAATCAGATTGGCTTCCGTACTTTTGCAGAATGGAAGGTATGATGAAGCCGTCGAGGAGTACAAGAAAGTTATCGGACTTGACCCCAAGAACTTTCAAGCCTGGATAGGTCTGGGAACTGCTTACCTGGCTAAAAAGGAATTTGACAAAGCCATTGATTCGTTTGAAAGGGGAGTGGAACTGGACAAAAACGATATCGGTTTACACAAAAAATTGAGTTCCCTTTACATTTTCACAGAGCAAATTGAGAATGCCAGAAGAGAGATGGAGATAATTCACAAGTTGGACCCAAAAGACGAGGAGAACACAAGAAGACTGGGATCTTTATATTTGCTTCAGGAGGAGTATGAAAAAGCGGAGAGTCTTTTTACTCAGGATTTGAAAAAAGATTCTTCAGATGTTATGGGGTATCTTTTCTTAGGAAGGATCGCACTGGCTAAAGGCAATTTCATTCCTGCCAAGGATAACTTCAGAAAAGCGATCTCTTTAAGGGAAACCTTATCAGATGGATGGGTAGGTTTGGCTTTAACTTACATTCAGGAAGACAGTCTGGATCAAGCCATCCAGGTCTATGAGGCATCTCTGGATAAGGTCAAGGACAAAGAAAATATCTATTATCCGCTGGGCTTGACCTATAATCGGATCAAAAAATTCGACCTGGCTATTTCGGTTTTAGAAAAAGCTTTGATTTTACAGCCGGATGATACACAGGTTTTATTCGCTCTGGGTGCAGCCTATGAAAGAGGAGGTCACTTTGATAGCGCTGTCTCCACCTTTGAAAGGCTTTTGAAAATTGAGCCAGAAAACGACCAGGCTCTGAATTATCTGGGATATATGCTTGCGGAAAAAGGAAGCAGGTTAGATGAAGCCCAGGAGATGATAAAGAAGGCTTTAGAAAAGGAGCCGGAAAATGGGGCGTATCTGGACAGCTATGGCTGGGTTCTGTTCAAAATGGGAAAAATAGATGAGGCGGAAAAAGAGATAAGAAAAGCTCTAAAGGTTTTGGAGTCCGATGCTGTGATTTTCGAACATCTGGGAGATATTATGGAGACGAAAGGGAATATAAATGAAGCCAAAGGATACTGGAAGAAAGCTTTAGAATTAGACCCGGAGAATAAGAGCTTGAGAGAAAAGCTAAACCAATAACTGGATTTCTCTGGAGAGAATAGACCATTGGTTAAGGTTAGTGGTGGAAGGGGATTTCCAGCATAAGGTTTTGGATTCATTTTAGCGAAATATGAAGATAAAAGGATTTGTCCCCTTAATTTATTTATTCTTTTTTATATTCTCCTGTGCCAAAGAGGGTATGCCGCCGGGAGGGCCAGAGGATAAAACCCCACCCCGGATTGTCTTTGCTTTTCCTTCATCTGACTCAATAAAAGTTGCCCCGGATGTGGAAGTGGAGGTAACTTTCAGCGAAAGAGTGGAGAGGAAAAAGACCGAGGAATCAATATTTGTCTCCCCGTTACCTGAAATTCCCTGGGAGCTCTCCTGGCACAGGAATAGATTGAGTTTGAAACCTCCAGAACCTCTCAGGATGAAAACAACCTATGTCATAACCGTTGGCACCGACGCAAGGGACCTGCGAGGTAACAGGATGAAAGAATCATATTCCTTTGCCTTTTCCACTGGAGATTTTATCGACTCCTGTAAGATCTCAGGTGAAGCTCAAATTCAGGAGAATAAGGAAGCGGGAATCAGCATCTGGGCTTACCTTTTAAAAGATGAAACCGAAATTCAGGTGTTTAAAGAAAAACCAGCTTACATAACCCAGACAGATTATGAGGGAAAGTATAATCTGCAAAATCTTCACCTCGGCAAATACCGTTTATTCGCTGTAAAGGATAAAAACAAAGATCTGGTTTGGGACATAGATGAGGAGCCCATTGGCGTAACTACCCAGGATGTGATATTGGATTCAGTGACCTTTGCCCAGGAGCACATAAATTTCATTCTTGCTCAAAGGGATACAATTGCCCCCGCTCTGGTTAACTGCCAGGCATTGGACAAAAACACGATCAGATTGGATTTTAGTGAAAAACTGCAAGAAGAATCAATACCAGCTGTTAATAATTACCTGATCCATTTACAGAAGAATCCAGAAAAAGCACTGGATGTTTTCTCAGTTTATTTTCAGGGTGACAATTCAAAAAGCGTTTTTCTGGTAACAGAGGAAATGGAACAAGGGGAGAATTACCAGGTTTTGGTTTTGAATCTTCGGGATGAATCAGGAAACGAAATCGATTCAGCTTCCAATTCCTGTTTGTTCCGGGGGACAGGGCTTCCCGATACTATCGGATTGACGATCTTAGATACCCAGCCGAAGGATAGAGAAATAAATGTTCCATTGAAAAGCGATGTGAAAATCTTTTTCTCGGAACCTCCGGTTAAAAAATCTTTGGAGTCAAACTTCATCTTTATGAAGGAAAATGAGGAGTTAGTAAAAGGGATATCTTTGTGGGAATCGGATGTGGTCTTTAGATTCATACCCGACTCACTTCTTTCGAGCATGACTATCTATAAAGTCAAGTTAAAGGATGTTTATGATATCTCAGATAATCCTTTAAGCGATTCCCTTTTTGAAATAAGCTTTACCACCTTGAACCAGGACACTTTAGGTTCAGTTTCCGGTGGAGTGATAATTTTGGGAAATATACAAAAAGAGAATATCGTTGTAGTTCTTAAGAAAATTGACTCTGATGAAATTAGGTATGAAAAAGTCTTAAAGGATCCAGGGAATTTTCTTTTTGATATGGTTCTTCCCGGAAAATATCTGGCAAAAGCTTTCATTGATCAGGACGAAGACAAAAAACACGGAATCGGAGAAATTTTCCCTTACATCCCTGTAGAGCCATACACCATATTTCCGGACACCATCCCGGTCCGCTCCCGCTGGGAAACAGAAAATATCATGTTAATTTTCAAATGAACAATTTCCATCTTACAAAAAAATCTAATTTAGATTACCTTGTCCCAAGGTGGGCTTTTTGTTTGGGATAATACACAATAGCAGGTAGGACAAGGTCTTCTGACCTTGTCTGATTAATTCTGGGTCAGGAAACCCAGAATTAACCGCTAATAAATCTCCCAACAGAGGAAACAGATGGGTCAGTTTATAAAGATGAGCTTCATAACATAAAAAGGTAGGGGAGTCCCTTGTGGACTCCCGAAGGTGGTAGGACAGGTTTTCCCGCCAAGGCGGATCTGGCTAAGGCATGACCAACCTGTCCAGGACAGACAAGAATGTCTGTCCTACTTCCTGTATGGTGGTGGAAATCATTTGCATTTAGCGAGATCCTCTTGACAATTCCGCACCTAACGAAATCTATCTAACTACTAAAAACCAATTTACCAAAAAATAGCCAGTCGGAGACTGATTTCAGCTCCTGCTTTTTCGATCAAATCCGAACTTGTAGGCACGAATTCATTCGTGCTGATATAGATTTGTGTTGAGAAAAGTTCATTTTTTGCTTGCCCTATAAAGAATATTTAATTTAATTAGACAAATATGTTAACCTTTAACTATATAGGAGGTGTATGATGAGAAAACTTCTTGCACTTGTCATCATAGTTGTTTTAACCCTGGGTGCCAGCCTCTCTTGGTCCGGGATTCCCCAAAGGATCAATTACCAGGGGATGCTCACCGATGACGTAGGTCAGCCTTTAGATGGCAGCTTCGAATTGACCTTCAGGATCTTTAACGATTCAACTACTGGGAATGAACAGTGGAGCGAAACTCAGTATGATGTTCTGGTCACAGAGGGTTTGTTTAATTTGAATTTAGGCGATTCCACGCCCATCGATTTAACTTTTGACGAAAGTTACTGGTTAGAGATAATTGTTGATGGAACAGATACCCTTTCACCCCGGCTCAAGCTTACCAGTGTGGGATATGCCTACCGGGCTTTAATTGCCGATAGCGCAATTGTGGGAATATCCGCTGATAGCGGGGGAGGATGGGTGGATGACGGAGCCACTGTTAGATTGGCGGACAGCACCAATTCCGTGGGAATCGGAACAAAAAGCCCGGACGAAAAATTGACCCTTTCGTATGATAGTTATATCGGATGGGAATATGGCATAGGTAGTAGCGAAGTGGGTCATAAAATTGGAAAAAGCTCCAATGGTGCAGGTCCTCTGGAGTTCATAACGAATTTTAATACTGGACCCACAGAAGCTCTGTTCTCGTTCATTAATCAGGATGACAGCAAATACATACTGTCGATGTTATACAATGGCCATGTGGGAATTGGCAATACATATCCTCTTTTTGACCTTCACGTTGGTCAAACCAGCTCCACCAATCAGAGGGTACAGATAGAGGGGTTAACAGTAATCAGAACCAATGGAGTTGGGCAGCCAACCAATTTAAGGCTCTGCAATCTCAGTGGAGCAACAAATAGTGGAGCCTCAATTGACTTTCAGGGATTGAACAGCGGTTCTGCCTTAAAGGATGCCGCTCGTATCTCGGGATTTCTTTCCGACCAGACCGCAACCAGCGAGGAAGGTGTGTTATCGTTTTTCACAACTGACGCCGGTGACGATGGCCTGGCAGAGCGGATGAGGATAGATAAGGACGGCAACGTGGGCGTCGGTACTGCCAGTCCGGGTGCGAAACTTGATGTTTACTACGATAATACTAATTCCAATTCAGCTGCAATTGCCATAGACAATGGCACAGGCTCCCCCAGACAGGATGTATTAGATTTCAAATTCGGGGGAGTGACCGAAGCCCGGATCAGAAAGTCAACCAATAGCGAACTATTTATCGGCACAGTGGATAATAAAGGTATTAAATTTCGGACAAATGCAACCAATCGGATGTTGGTGACCAACACGGGCAATGTGGGCATCGGAACCGAAAGCCCCCAGGGTGCCCTGGATGTGAGTTCAACCACGGGAGCGTTTATATTGCCAAGAATGACAACAACCCAAAGGGATGCCTTAACTCCAGTTAATGGCATGATTATCTACAATACTTCAACCAATCAATTCGATTTCTATGAAAATGGTTCCTGGGTAACAAAATGAAGGTAAAAGCAATCAAAAGTTGAATTTAAAATCTATTTTCAGTAGCTCACCTTGTCCTCAAGGTGGGCTATTGTTTTAAGGTTCAGATAAGTGGACAGGACAGGATCTTCTGACCTTGTCCGGTTAATTCTGGGTCAGGAGACCCAGAACTACCTAATAATATATATCCCAACAGATGAAACAGATATATCTAAGGGTAAAGCCATTTATAATTTGATGCTGGTTTATGGAAATAAGAAGAGTAAGGGAAACATTTATACTCTCCGTCAATTTTCTCATAGGAACTAATCTAAATTGACATATAATAGAAAACTTATTTCAAATAAAATTCTTGACTTGTTTTATATTTTGGCTATATTCACACTGAGCTTTCCATAGTGTCTTGATCTGACTTCTGAGAGGCTTGCACAATTTCTTACTTAATATCCGGGATCTCAAATAAAAGTTCAAACCCGGTTGGTAGTTGTTACAAAAACTTCGTTTTTTTATGCGAATCAGGATTATATCCTTATTGTTTCTCTTCAATTGCATCCTGGCGAGCAGTTCCCCATATGCTAAAAATCCAGAGGATATGATGAGGCCTGGATTTGAAGCTTACACTTTTGACCGTCCCCAGTATTACTATAACGTGAATGGATGGGATTACACTCAGACGGAGATAGATTCGATAGTGATGGATTTCCATGAGGCGGGTTTTACCGGGCTGATGTTGGAATTTGAATATGAGTATAACCCGGATTATGAGGGACTGGGAATGGGCTGGTATGGTCCCACCAACGGAGATACTGTGCTCAGCCGATATTTCAAGGATGACAAAATCTCCCAGTATTTAATCTCTGCTGCTAAAAGCTGCGGACTGAAGGTTTCCATCATTATCTCCAGCCTTTGCGATAGGATAGGCAGCAATGAGGATGGCTGCACCGATCCCTTCTCTTCAATTATTCCAGATTGGATCTATCCTAACCAGAAGGCTTTTAATTTGTTTAAAAGGAAAGTGGACGCTGTCGCAACGCTGGATGTGGATGGGGTTGTTATCGATTTTGCCAGAACTCCGTACTTTGCCACTAACTATTCTGACACGGTGATTGCGGTTTTAAATCTGACTGACAGTGAGATCAACTACATAAGAAGCAATTATCCTGATGTGGACGTTTCTGTTGCCGTAAACCCAACTTATCGAGGCGGAGTTTCGCAGAATACATTTAGAATAAAAATTCGTGGAGCCTGGGTCTTGCACTGGGAAAATCATGACAACCAATATACCCTGGGGGTGGAGTCAATGGATGAAGGTTATTTCGTATACCCGGTGAAGCCTAATTTCTGGTGGAATATGGGTGCCTGGACCCCAGTTGGCCTTGCCGAAATACTGGTTTACGGTACCAGCAGCTCGCCTGCCGTGGTTTTCCTGCACACACCGCTGTCCCACGACGACTACTTAGCTTATTCTGCGCAGGGTATAATAGGACCCGGTATAAAGAACCGCTGTCCCGTTCTCCAACCAGTGGATAATGTGGGGATTCAGGAGGGTAGTTTGGTAATGATAGAGTTAGAGGCTACGGATCAGGAGAATGACAGCTTAACCTATCATATCAGCGATCCCAGGTTCGATCAAGATTACAACATCTTTACCTGGCAGACTCAAAATGGTGATACGGGAAGTTATAACGTAGTGGTGAAGGTTTGTGATTGTTTCTGCGAGGATTCCCAGCTTGTGGAAGTAGTGATAACCTCATTGTCCTGTGGAGATATCAACAATGATGGCCAGATGGTAATTGCTGATGCGGTCTATTTGATCAATTACCTCTACAATTATGGTCCTGCACCCGGGTGCCAGCCGGTAAGCAGGTGTGCAGATATGAATCTGGATGGCCGGATTTCAATATCCGATGTAATCTATCTTATCAATTATCTTTTCAGAGATGGTCCTCTCCCGTGTTTCCAATAACCCCATAAGAAAATCCAGACCCATCCCACTTTCTTTTTCTCTCAATTCTTAATAAGTATAATAAGCTTTTAACCTCTGCTTTTCACTGAGGTTTTTCATTAAAATTCTTTACAAGAGCTTTTTTTATTGTAAATTCTAAACAAACGTTTATAGTCCAGTTTTGTTGAGGAATTTCATAGGTTTCGGGTTGAGTTGAATTCGGAGTATAGAGGTATCTCTAACATCAATGGCAAACGAAGATAAAGAGAAATCTCCCTGTCTAACCTGGTTTATTGTTGTCTTCTGCAGCCTTATAATTCTGGCTCATCTGGCAAGCTCCTTTTTCCCCTTCTCCAGGCTCTGGGGGATCAATCATCTGGCTTATTTCCCTCTTGGGTTCGGGTTTGTGTTAACCGCTGTTTTTTTTGTTTTGTTGATACCCGGGATAAATTCCAGGATTCTGAGTTTACTCAGGATACCCTTTGATTGGCTGTACCATATCACCTTCGATCGATCCAAAAAACTGTGGTTTGTGGTTTTTCCTCTGCTTAGCTTTCCCTTGTTCTGGTTATTCAGGACCAGAACTCATTTCCTGGGAGATGGTTATCACATAATCGGAAATTTAGAGAAAGGGGTGTTTTTTATTAAATGGACCGAGCCGGTTGAAACGTCAATTTATATTTATCTATACAAATTACTGAATCCCCTTTTGAATATTGACGCAACCGCTGTTTATGAGTTGGTGAGCTGTTTTTATGGAGTGATCTTTGTTTTCCTGATTTTCCTTCTGGTCGATTTTTTGGGCGAAGATAAATGGGAGAAGCTTTTCCTGTTCTGCCTGATTATTTTTATGGGAAGCATCCAGCTGTTCTTGGGTTATGCTGAACACTATTCTTTTTCATATGCGTTGATTTTCGCATTTGTCTTTTTGTCCATAAAATACCTTAAGGCCCGGAGTAACCTCCTTTTACCCCTTTTATTTTTTGGGTTAGCTGTACTCTCTCATATTTCCTCTTCATATCTTTTGCCCTCAGCTTTTCTTTTGTGTTTTCTGGGATATAATAAAAGCGGGAGATCCTCATTTCTGGTAAAAAAAGAGACCTGGGCAATTTTGTTTCTGATAATGATAAGCCTTATAATCCTTCTCTATATGAGGGAACATAGTTGGACTGTGGGTAAAAAATACGTCCCGTTTACAGGGGGCGATTATTATGCTCCTGGCTACAGCCTTTTTTCCTTCCCTCATATCCTGGATATTTTGAACCAACAGCTTCTGGTTTCTCCTGTGGGGTTTATTCTTTTAATCAGCATCTGGGTTTGTTTAAAAGCTTTTCATCTAAAGGATAATACCTCTGCATTTTTGTTTTTTACCTTTCTTTTGGGAATAGGATTTAACGGTATTATGTATCCGGGATTGGGAATGTCGAGAGACTGGGATATGTTTTCCTCAACTGCAATCGGTTATACTATCTTAGCTGGATATCTGTTTACAAGATATGCCAGGAAACGGGTTAATTTCAGATATGTAAGTTCTATTCTGATAATCACAACTGCTTTTTGTACTCTGCTCTGGGTTCTTTTAAATACGTCCGAAGAAAAAGGGGTGGCAAGATTCAGAAACCTTCTGGATCTGGATCCAAAAAAGAGCAGAAACGGGCACTATACTCTGGCTGCTTATTTTGATAAAAAAGGTTTATACCAGGAGGTGGAAAAGGAGAACCAGGTCCAAGCCAGCAACTTTCCTGAGCTGACTTTAGTCGACCGAGGATTTGAAGCTTTTTCTGAAAATCAGATAGGTAGAGCTTTAAAACTGTGTCAGGAAGCTTTGGCTATAGAGCCAAATTTTGCTGAAGCACACTTTCTTCTGGGGAAAATACACCAGGTCCAAAAAGAATATCATCTGGCAGAGAGGGAATACAAATTGGCCATTGAGTTTTATCCCATATATACAGATGCTTACGTTAATCTGGGGCACATATACGCTTTTTCCCAAAACCTGGATTCAGCTTTTCATTACTACCAAAGAGCAGTTAAACTTCACGGCCAGGATAGGAATGTTTATAACAACCTGGGCAATATCTACTCTAAGAAAAAGAAATGGAAACAAGCTGCTTTTAACTACCAAAAGGCCATAGACATAGATCCTGATTTTGCCGAGCCCTATTATGGCCTGGGAATAGTTTTTTTTAAACAGAACCAGATAGATCAAGCCATTTCAGAGTTTAGAAAAGCTACTGATAACAGGCCGGATTTTGCTTTAGCTCACTACCACTTGGCCTTTCTTTATGCTCAAAAGGGAGAAAGGGATGAAGCGGAAAGGGAATTGGATATTTTTTCCAGATATGCATCTGACAAAAAAGAGGTGGAAAAACTAAGAGAGCTGATGGAATCTTACCTGAATAAATAGTCCAGCCTTTCTAAGTCATTTATAATTCTCACCTAAGGGCGACATAAAAACTGCTATATCAATCCATTCGGTAAGCCGATAAAATATTTGATGGGTGCAGAACAAGTAAAAAACCTGTATCTGGAGCCCAGGGAGGATGAATCGAAAAATTCAATCTCCGGGGGTGAAAAGAATATTCTGGGTATTTGCTTTGAGGAAAGAAAATTTTTCAGGGATAATATATATCTAATTCAAACTGAGTATGACCGGGAAGAGAAATTTGCCCGGATAAGAATATTTAAAAATGGCAAGCTGACCTCCTCCAAGAACATCAAGTTTTCCCAAGAGGAGATAGACAAAGAATTAAGAAAAACACTAAAGACTTTTCATCGCATCGAGTGTGCCCTTTTTGATTCGGTTTTCAAGCTTTATAAAAAATTAGAGAGCTTAAGGGATGGAGTTGCTCATCACAGTCTGGGGGAGGTATTCCTGGGAATGGATCTTTTAGAGGAAGCCAGGGAACAGTTTCATAAAGCCATTACAAAGTCCCCTGATTTTTCCCTGGCATACAATAGCCTGGGATTGGCTTATTTGAAATCGGGAGAAAAAGATGAAGCCCTAAAAAATTTCGAGAGGGCATTGAAATCCAATCCCTTGTATGCAGACTACCTGAACAACTACGGGTGTGCCTTTTTGGAAAAGAAGATGTATGATAAAGCCATCCAGCAGTTTGAGAAGGCATTGGAGCTTAATCCTCGCTATGAGGACGTCCATCTGAATCTGGGCTTCTGTTACCTGATAAAAAGCACGGGAAAGGGTGAGATATTCTCCGATCAGAATCAGATTTCAGCTTTAAACTATTTTAAAAAAGCTTTTAAAGTCAGCTCGAGAAAAGATCCCAGAATAGGCAGGGCTATACAAAAAGCCAATAGCTGGGAGGATCTCTCCCGGCTGTATATGCTTTTGAAAAGTAATCTGGAGGAGGAAGAGACCTTCACCATAAAATCCATGTGCAATTACTTTAATCTCCGATTCAGGTATGATCAGGATTCCCTGGATGAAGAGGAACTAAGTGACTATCTGATTCTGCTTAACAGGAAAATCTCTGAGGGAAGAGACTATCCAGATTTAAGAGCGGGTTTAGCCACCGCTTATCTATTCTACAGCAGGTTTTTCATCAGATTAGCCAGAGAAAGATTCCTTAAGGAGAAAGATGAGACAAAATCCGTTCCTAACCTGCGAATTACCGAAAGATTGGAGGAGAGCTTAGATGATCTCCTTAGTGCAATTAACGCATAAAATCTAAATGCATCCAGAGATGGAAAAAGACAAACTGTTAAAAATGGACGTCTGGTATCAAAAGATAAAGCAGGAGTGTGACCCAGCTTTAAACTCGCTTTTAGCTGTTCACTTCGAGAGTCAAAATAATTACGAGGAGGCTTTTTCTCAGATGGCTCTGGCTGTTGAAAAAGATGCCCTGAGAAAGAACCTTTGCCAGAAACTGGTCTGGGTAGCTCAACAGGCAGAGAAACTTGATCAAGCTAGAGAACTCATTGAGTCACTTCTCTTAAGAAACACCGAAAATACTGTACTCCGGAGAGGTCTGGGTCTGGCATATCTTCTGCAAAGAGAGTATCCTGTTGCCATAAAAAATCTTCAAGCTTCTCTGAAGTTTAACCAGAAAGATAAATTAACTCATTTTCTTTTAGGATGCTCTTTTCTGGGTTTGCTGGAAAGAAGCAAAGGCGATATTGACTCCCAATCTGAACTTTTAGATTCAGCTCTAAAAGAATTTCAAAAATTGAAAGATATGCCTTTTTTCCAAAAAGATACTGATTTCCAGGAAGGAATAAAATATCTGATTGAAAAATCCTATTCGAAATCATTGGAGAAAATGGAATCGGTGTTGCAAAAAGTCAAAGAGCTTGAGGTGGAGCCTTTGTCTTTCTCCCATCTGGCTTTGAGTTTTCTTATGGACGAGAGGGAAGTTGACCAAAATCAGCTGGACTCTGCCCTGGAAGATTTAAAGGAAAGACATAAGCAGGGGAAGGAATATCCAGGGATTAATAATCATCTGGGGATCTGTTTTTTGATTTTCTGGAGAAGGCTTCTTTTAGAGGCACAAAACCAGCTCAGGTTAGCCGTGGATAAGGATGCTAAATTTCAAAAGGCAAAAACCAACCTTATCTTTCTGGAAAGCTCGGAGAAAAAAAATTCACCTCCGATAAAGGATTTAAGATTTTAAGATTATGCGGAAAGAAATTATAAAACCCATACCGGATTTTGTGGTCTATCTGTGTATGCTTGTCCTGGGAGCTTTGATAGTCTATATGAGGATGGAATCTTATCTTAAATTCATTTTTCTTTTTGTGTGTTTTTCCGCTGGATTTCTCTATGAGATCTGGATAAAAAAGACATTGGAAGATTCCTTTATAAATTCAGAAGATGAACAAAATAGAATTACCCGGCTTATGGAAAAAGCATCCCAGGTGGATAAAATCAGCTTCAACCCGAACAAAGCGGAGGAGGAATCCAAGTTCCTCTTTTCGCTATTTCAGGAGTTTATGAGGGCGGAGAAATTAATTATCTGGATTAGAAAGGACAAAGAGTTCAAGGTGGCTTTTGCCTACCAGATATCAAAATCCCTGTGGAGCAGCCTGAGGATCAATGAAAAATTTGTGTTTCGAATAAAATCCTTAAACTCCCCTCAAAGATTAGAAGAGGTTTTTTCAGAAGCCCGAACAGATAAGAGTTCCAAAATCGCCAAAAGCTTCCAATCTTTTCTTGAGAAGACAGGGTGCAACTGGATTTTACCCTTAGGTTACAGGGGTCATCTCTCAGGTTTTATTCTTTTAACTTCACCCAGGGTGAAGTTAACCAATCTGGAAAAAAGACTAACTCTTTTAGTTTGCGATCTGTTAGGCCAGGGATTGAAAAGCAAGGAACTGGAAAAAGAAAAGGAGAAAACAGAATCTCAGCTAAAGAATCGTCTCGCAGGAGACATAAGAGGAGAAAGTGGTTCAGTCCAAAATTTGAAAAAGAGACTGTTTGACCTTTATTCTCTTTTTCAAGCCACCGAGGTGATCTACAATATAAAGGATAAAGAGAGACTGTTTTTCATGTTTGCCGGTATAATCCAGAAACAGATGGATTCCAAATGGGTGGTTGTTTTTCTGCCGGATGAGAAATCCGGGGATTTAGTTCCCCAGAATTCCAAAGGAATTGAACTTAGCTCCTTTCATCCAGTTGTAATAAAGAAGCAGAGTAAATTTTTCTCCTGGGTGGGAAAGAGGGCTGATCCGTTTAGAATCTATGACCTGGAGAGGTCATTGAAAAAGGAAAAGGTAACGGTTTCGCTATTGGGTTTAGGGATTCAGCTGGGATGTAAATTAAACCTGCCCGGTGGTAATTTCGGGGTGGTTTTCTCAGGAGAAAAAACAGAAGGGATAAGATATGACTCCACGGATTTAGCCAATTTCGGGATTTTAAACAACATGGCTACTTTAACCTTGAAAAACATAAAGCAGTTTAAAATCATTGAGGAGCTTTCATATACCGACAGCATGACCGGACTGTACAATTATCGCTATTTCTACAAGAGATTGAGTGAGGAAATCTTCAGAGCTAAAAGGTTCGGAAGAAAACTTTCCCTGGTCATATTTGATATCGATGAGTTCAAGGTTTATAATGATACTTACGGTCACCAGGCAGGGGATGCTGTTTTAAGGCAGTTGGGAAAGTTCATCCTGAAAGTGGTCCGCTCCATGGACGTGGTCTCCAGATACGGAGGGGAGGAGTTCTGTGTGATAATGCCGGAAGCTGATGATAAGGAATGCATCAGGTTCATGGAGAGATTGAGAAAAAGCATAAAGGATTATCCTTTCAACGATGAGTATTTAGGTCACGAGCATCACATAACGGTGAGTTTAGGTGGAGCAATTTACCCCCAGGATGCTGTGGAAACGGATAGATTAGTCTACTGTGCGGACATGGCGCTTCTCCGAGCCAAAAATACTGGTCGAAACCAATCTGTGATGTTCAGCAGCGAGAAATTCGTTTTAAAGCCTACCTCCTGAGGTTTATCCCTAATGGATTACCATAATCTTCGTATTTCTATAAACTTATAGTAAAAGTAAGGAGTCTTTTTTCTTGACTTTTTGCATTTTCTTTGTAATGAATTAGCCTGAGAGCACAAACTGATGTTGAAGAAAATCTGGACATCCATGCGCCCGGTACACTGGGTGAAAAACGTTCTGGTTTTTGCCGGACTGATTTTCTCCCAGAACCTCTTTGACCCCTTACTCTTCACAAAATCATTTCTCGGCTTTATTCTTTTCTGTACTGTTTCCAGCTCAGTTTACATTCTAAACGATATTCTGGATTTGAAGCAGGATAAATTACATCCTATAAAATCAAAACGCCCCCTGGCTTCGGGAGAGCTATCTGTTACTTCAACTCTGGTTTTCTCTTTGGTTCTGGGAACCATATCCATAGTATTATCATTTTGGCTTCAGAGAAATTTTGGTTTGGTTGTTCTCAGCTATTTTTTGCTGAACCTTTTCTATTCCCTCTACCTTAAGCACGTAGTTATCCTGGACGTGATGAGCGTGGCTGCAGGTTTTGTCTTAAGAGCAGTGGCAGGAGCTTTAGTGATCGGAGTCACCATCTCCTCCTGGCTGGTGGTCTGCACCATACTTCTGGCTTTGTTTTTAGGATTTTCCAAGCGCAGGCACGAGCTCATACTTTTAGAGGATAATGCCATCGGGCACAGAAAGATTTTAGCTGAATACAGCCCTTATTTTTTAGATCAAATGATCGCTGTAGTAACTGCGTCTACTGTTGTGGCTTACGCTTTTTATACCCTGTCACCTGAGGTTATGCAGAAACTGGGTACAAAATATATGGATTTGACCATCCCTTTTGTTCTTTACGGTATATTCCGCTACCTTTATCTGATTCACCAGAAAAAAGAGGGGGGAAGACCTACCAAAATGCTTTTTACTGATAAACCGATTTTAATCAATATTCTTCTTTGGCTGGTTGCAGTTTTTCTTATCCTTTATCTTTAAGGATTGAAAATGTCTAAAGTTGCTGTTCTAAAAACCTCACCTGAAACAATATTAGAGGATTACAAAAAGCTTCTGGAGCTATCTGAGTACCAGAAGTTCATCTCCCAGGATAAGGAAACCTTGATTAAACTTAACCTGTCCTGGACCAAGTATTTTCCTGCCTGTTCCTCTCAGCCCTGGCAGCTGGAGGGTCTTTTGAAGACCTTGCTGGAGGACGGATTTCAAAAGAAAAAGCTATTACCTGTGGAGAACAAAACCGTGGTCACTGATCCAATAAAAGGAGCTGAGAACAACAAGTGGATGAGCGTTTTGAATAAAAACGGAATTGATTTCATACCCTTAACGCAGGTGGAATGGATTAAATATGAGTTCAAAAGTGAATTTTTGAAATTGAATTTAACCTTTCCAGAGGGGATCGAGATTCCCAAAATGTTTGTTGGCAAGCAGATGATTCACCTGCCCACGGTTAAGACTCACGGGCACTCGGTAACCACCGGAGCGATAAAAAACTCATTCGGCGGTCTGCTAAAAGAGTACAGACACTATGCGCATAAATACATCCACGAGATACTGGTCGATCTGATGCTAATGCAAAAAGAGCTTCATCCAGCAGTCTTTGCGGTAATGGACGGGACGGTATGCGGAGACGGAGCTGGCCCCCGAACAATGCAGCCTAAGATTAAGAACTACATCCTGGCATCAGCAGATTCGGTAGCAATAGATGCAATAGCTGCAAAGATGATGGGGTTTGATCCTTTGAATATTCCTTATCTCAGAATGTGCCAGGAAAGAGATTTAGGAGTGGCAGATCCCCAAAAAATCGAGATTACAGGCGAGGATATAGAAAAGGTGAATTTCGAATTTAAAGTGAAGAAAAGCTTGGTCATCTGGGGGGATCAGATGTTAAGATTAGGTCCTCTAGGTTTTCTTGAGGGCATTTTACTAAAATCCCCATTGGTTGTTTGGGCGCCTTTAGCCTCAAATATTTATCACGACGTTTTTTGGTATCCTACAATAGGAAAGAGGATAATAAAAAAGTTCAAAGAGACGGAATGGGGCAAGTTATTCGATAAGTATTAATAACGTAGGGGAGCCCCTTGTGGACTCCCAAAGAAGGAGGGGATAAACCATCGGTTACACGGTGAAGGATGTAGCGTCGGGCTTTATGCCCGACGAGTTTGTAGGTTCAGGAGTTTCGTGCTCTTGATTTCTCTTGGTGCCAGCTGCGCAGGGTACCTGACCCAGAACTATTCAAACAAAGTCAGGACATCTTGTTCTATCCGTTCATTGGAGTGTCAAGCCCCGCGCCAGAGGCGGGGGATCTGCGACTTTAGCTTGACCTTTAAGAAAAAACCAGTGAACCTGAAGGTTCACACTCCAAAAATTTATGTATACCGAGGGATAAATCCTCGGTTATGCGATTATAGAATTAGATACCAGAACCTAACTTAAGTTAGGTTCTGGCTTCTTTATATTATTTTAGTTCTCTCAAAATATTATCTGTTTTCGTCACATATGCAAAGCCGAAGGCTAAATTTTTAAGAGTGGATAAGTGTAGCTCTTCATCGACGGTGCCGGTAGCATCCAGAAGAAAAAAGACCCTGAAGTCTCTCATAAATGCATCTCGAGCTGTGGTCTCGCAGCACAGGTTGGTCATTATTCCACAGAATACCAGATCTGTAATTTTAAGGCATCTTAAAGTTATCTCCAGGTCGGTATTATAGAATGCACTGTAACGATGTTTGTAAATGATCTTCTCTTCTGGACGAGGTTCTAATTCCTTGTGAATTTCTGCATCAGCAGTGTTTTCTATAACCATTCCCTGCCACCACCAGGACATTATGCCTCCGTCCATCTCCGGACTTTTGTGAACGTGAGCAGTATAGATCACCGGCATTTTATTTTGTCTAAAAGCTTTGATTAACCTAGCAACATTAGGAATGATGGCTAAGCCGCCAGGAGTAAAGGTCTGGCTTTTTGAATCCAGAAAGAAATTCTGCATATCTATTACCATAAGAGCAGTGGAGGAAAGATCAGGTTCCATTTTATGTAGATTATAAGGCTTTATCTCCTTTTCCCATAATTTAGCTTTGTCTTTGAGGTTTGATTCGGTCACGTAAAATTCCTCGTTCATTTTTTCCTCCTGTGGTTGAGGGGTTGAGAGTCCATTTTGTCAGGATTTGATAATGTTTTTTAATAATAATGTCAATAATAATCTTGAAATATGGAAACATGTGAACAAGATCAGGAGACCTTGTTCTACCCGCTTATTGGAGTGTCAAGCTTCAGCTTGACCTTTAAGAAAAAAACCAGTGAACCTGAAGGTTCGCACTCCAAAAACTTATGTTTATGTGTCAGGTCACACTCATAATAAACCATGAGCAAGACCTGACACAACAAAGAACAGGGTGAAGACCCCGACAAATCGGGATTTCGCTAAGCTCAACAAGCTTCACCCCTACGCGTGTATATCGAGTTATTGTTGCGTAGGGGCGGAGTTCATCTCCGCCCTGTTGGTTTAGGGTTGATTGTTTTTGGTGGTTAGATTGTAAACACTTGCTTTCTGGTTGAGGAATTTTAAATTAGAAATATGGACGAGTCAAAAAAAACTCCCAAAAGGTTTGTCTCTATAATAGCCATAATCTTTATTGTCATCGTTATCTGGATTCTGGAAAGGTTATTGGATTGGCTGTTCGGATAAAAAAGAGGGCGGAAGCCTGATCAAGGGGGGTGTTCTAACCTTTTGGTTTCCTTGTAATTACTAAGAAAGACAACGAATTAGAAACAATTGAGGCCACGCATTATAAGCAATAAAAAACCAAGAAAAAAGAAACCTGATTGAAACGGAATTGACAGGGTCAAGCTGTTGTGGCCCCGTCTTACCCCGTCGTGTTTTGAATTAGGGAACCGGCCTTCACAACCCTTCATTCAAGAGTTTGCAGAAGGTCTCAAAAATATTAATCCTCAAGAAATATCAACTAACGATTAAGCTAAGCGGCGTGGCGGCTTTATGCCACGTCCGTCTTGAGCGTTTTGTTGGGCGTTATATTTCTTTTTTCAGTCGTTTGATTTCCTGTTGAATCTGTGCAATTACTTCTTTGTTCCCGATTTCTCCGTCCAAGCTGAAGACTACAAATACTTTGCCCCCGTATTGTTCTTCAAATTCTGCGAAACTGGCTTTCATTCTTTCAGTAGGAGAATAATTGCCAAAGTTTGCTTTTGCTGTCACGGGCTTGATTTGAATGCCAAATGCTCTGCCACCAACTTTTGCCACATAGTCAATGTCTCCTGCGTGGTCAAGTTCAGAATCGGATTCCTCAAAAATTATGTCTGGAAAGATTTTGGCTAACCCGTCATTAACAACAGATTTCTCTCGAAGGAAACCATCAAATGTCCTGTTGATAGTAAGATTGTAAATGTAATCCATGCAATCCTGAAGTGTCAGTTGGCTAAAAGCTGCTTGCCATTCAGGAATAACTACTTCTGTAATTTTCTCATAAAGCCGTTCGCCAAGTTCCCGCAGGCACTCTTGGGTAATTTTAGTTGGCGTTTTTGCCGCTGTGTATGCATTCTCAAAATACCATTGTTCCCATTCTTGAATTGTCTTTGGCTGGCATTCTCTAATAAGAGTCATTACTGGACCCACTTTATTCGGCCTTGACAATTGATAAGTTTGACAGGCATAGTTCAGGACTTTTTCTTTCTTGCCAAATTCCATTGAATATCTTCGAATTTTAGGCATTTAATGCCTCTGCAAGTTTAAAAATTTATCTTTGTATTTAAAGTCGGTCGATTTATCAACGTCTACTAACCCTTGTTTGATTATATGGGCATTGATAAAAGTCTTGTTTCTCAGATAGAGGTAGCAGAGAAGGTTGTTTCGTTCATCATATTTCCGGTTGTCAAACTTCATAAACACTTTTTGCCCCTTTGTCTTTTCAATCAGGAATTTGATTGCTTGTCCATTAGCAGGTTCCTTTTCTTTTACTCCAAGCAGGCGAACAACCAAATCATTGTTTAGCTTAACCAACTCTGGGCTTATTACTTCTTTAACTGAATAGTAGATTTCTCTTTCCCCGCTGTTTTTATCAATTTTTGAGCCGAATTGAAGTTTTCTTGGGTCAATCTTCTTGTCAAGTTTATGAGGGTCTTTGAAGATATAAGGCAGATTGTGAATTTCTTTATTCAGGTCAGTCTTGACCCTATCATTTAGAAACACATATTCTGTTGCTGCAAGGTCAGATTGATTAATATTCAGTTTATCTTTAACTATTGGAATAAAGTCCGGGTTGATTTCGTAACCAACCGAATTACGGCCCAAATTTCGGGCGGCAAGTGAAGTTGTACCGCTACCGAGGAATGGGTCTAATACTGTATCACCTGCAAAAGCAAACATTTTTATTAGCCGAGCAGGTAACTCTTCGGGAAACATTGCAATGTGGCCGTCCTGCTTTGCACCAGCAAAATACCAGTGACCTGAAAAATAAGTATTCCACTCGTCTTTAGTCATTACAGAAAGTTCTTTATGCTCTTTGGTTGGCTTGGGCGGAATTCCCTGTTTTTTAAAAAGCATAATAAATTCATAGTCAAGTTTTAAAATTCCGTTTCGGGGGTAGGGGAAACTGCCCATTATAGTGGCACCACCTGTTGTATTGGTCGTTGTTACTTTCTGCCAAATAACTGCTCCCATATAGTCAAAGCCAATGGTTTCACAGAATTTGATTATTTCTGTTCTGATTGGAATTACTTTATAACGCCCGTAATAAACCGAACGGGCAAACTGGTCGCCAATGTTAATGCAAAGTCGGCACCCAGGATGTAATACCCTATGACTCTCTTTCCAAACAAGGTTTAAGTTATTAATATAACTTTCATAACTTTCGTGAAAGCCAATTTGATTATCCGTTCCATAGTCTTTTAATTGCCAATATGGAGGCGAAGTAATGACCAGATGAATCGATTTGTCAGCCAAAAGGTTCATTTGCCTGCTATCACCGGTTATTATTTTATGAATGGTTTTCAATGGTTTCTCCATTTATACAGTTCAACATTTTTTCATTATATCTTGATATCTTGCGCCCAACAATGATTATACAATCTGTATAAAACGGGAAACGCAGACTGTTTGTTTCTGTATAAGAAGATCCCGTCTCTTCTTGTGATTTCGCTCAACTCCCCTCATTTAAGTGGTTTACCTCCTCACTCACCTTTAAACACCCCAGGTTATATTGCTTCTAACCCGATCTCCGGGAAAACCTATTCGATTTATATTGTAAACGTAAGCATTTGTGCAAGCTTGTCAAGCACTTTTTAGATTGTTTACCCGGTTGGCAATATTTTGTTCAGATAAAAAAAGGGCGGAAGATCGTCTCTTCCGCCCTGTTTATTGTTCTTCTTCTGATATTTTTTAATGCATAATGTGATCCAGCATGAAGACGTAGGAGCGGGTGAAATCCTCTATGAGTTGAGTCTTTAAAGCTGCACCATGACCAGCTTCTGTCTGCTCGAAGTAGAGAACGTCTTTCCCCAGTTTGCTTAACAGCCAGCCGAATCTGCGGGGGTCTGCGCCGGGTACTCTGGGGTCATTAAATCCACCTGTCAGAAATAAGGGGCGCTTGACATTTTCGGAATTGAAAATAGGGGAGAGCTTTCGGGTGAGTTGGCTTCCTATGGGGCCAAACTCCTTTTCCCAGCCTCTCTGGAAGCTAACACTGGCATGAGTGTTGGTGAAATCAACGTCTGAGACACCCACCTCGGACACTCCACAGGCGAATTTATCCGGGGCATTGGTTGCCAGCCAATCCACCACATATCCACCATAGGATGCTCCCCAGATGGCTATTTTATCAGGATTGGACCATTTCTCGTTTATTAAGTAATCTATGGCGCTTATGCAGTCCCTATTGGCTTGTTCCCGTCCTTCCAGGTTGTCTGCTTCTTCGTAAGTAGGTCCGTATCCGGTTGAACCCCTGATGTTCGGAAACATAAGTATGATTCCCTTGCTCAAGGCAAAGGCGATATTCCGCTGAAAATAGGGACGGGTCTGGGAGGGTGGACCACCATGATAGCTTACTATGGCCGGATTCTGCCCGTCTTTTTTGGCATTCTTGGGTATATAAAGAAGCGCCGGTATCTGAGTTCCGTCTGTGGAAGGGTAGCGAATACTCCTCACGTCAATCTTGGAGAAATCGAAACCGAAAGTGGAAATCGAAGCTAAATTCCGCAGCGAGGTTTCTCCCATCCTGAATTTAAAACAGGTAGGTGAGGTCTTAGGGGAGGAGAATCCGAACACCACCTCTCCGAAATCATTTCCTGAAAGTCCGGATATAACTCCAATCTCAGGCGCGGGAACATCCAGTAACTTCCCCTTTAGATCGAAAGCCACAAATTTGGAATAACCATCCTCGTTAAGTGCAGCTAAAACTGTTTTAGCCCGGGAAATCAGAAGATAACTGTCCACTTCCAGTTTGGGATCATACAGAAGTTCAAGTTTTTTTGGTTTTGCAGGATCTATTATAGCAAATTTGGGAAACTCGTCCTTTGAGGAAAGAGCAGAAGTCAAAGTTACCACTTTATGATCCAGGGTAAAAGCTCCACCGTAGTACAAGCCCTTCTCCGTGATATCCCTTGTTTTCTTAGTTATAGGGTCCAGGATGAATAGCTGGGATTCGGAGAAGCTTAACCATCGAATGCAGAGCAGATCGCCATCCTGATACTCCGCTGCGTCGAACCATTCCGCCTCGGTGTAGAGTGAGTCCAGCTTGCCGGTGGAGATGGTATATTTGCACAGGGTTCGGGTCTGGCGATTATCGGACATCACAAAGAACTCGTCCTCATTTTTGAACGTCTCAGCAATATACATTATGTTTTCATCCACCAGAAGCGGTCTGGATGAGCCATCCCGGTTGAAAATATAGACATCATAGTTCTCATTGCCGTGTTTCATCACTCCTACCAGAACGTATTTACCAGAGGGGTGGACAGAAAAATAGCCCACAGTCATCCCCAGATCGGTCCAGTTATTGGGCGTGATTTGGTTAGGCCAACCCATAGGCTGATCTATCCAGAATACGGCAGCTGACTGGCCAGTGATTCTCATGGAGAAGTATGTTCTGCCGGTATTGTCAATTTGAGGCTCTGCGATGTAATCGATTCCTAAAAGGAAGCTCAGGTCGTTGTAGGTGGATTCCCAGTATGGGGATTTGGTTAAAGCATTGTTGGTGGCTGCATTACAGCTGTCGATATAAGCCATCATCCGCGTGGTGTCGGTTAATATCCAAGTATCCGCTTCCTTCAGAAGCCCTTCCACCCGGGACTGGGAAAAAGCAAAGGAAACCCAGATAAGGAGGATCAAAAAAAGCGGCAGGATGATTTTTGTTTTGGTGCGCATCATACGCATACCTCCTGAATGAAGTTTATTTTTTTTACTTTTCTCTCCTAAACATTAAGCTTTTTAATATATGGTTTTGATTAAAATTGTCAACCTTTAATTGCAGAATCTGTGAGATGGAATTAAGATTAACAAGCACAAAATCTTATACGATATCACATTCCAAGGGTTTCCTTTAACTTATCAAAGAAGCTTTTGCCCGGTTTGGGAGGTTTGCTGCTTGAGGACTGGGCTAATTTCTCAAAAAGTTCCTTTTCTTCCTGGGAAAGCCTGGTGGGAGTCCAGACTGCTATTCTTATCAACTCGTCTCCTCTGCCATATCCGTGAAGATGGGGTATTCCCATTCCTTTTAATCTGAATATTTTGCCGGATTGGGTTCCTGAGGGGATTTTCACGTCAACTTTTCCATCCAATGTCGGCACTTCTATTTGTTCCCCCATTGCAGCCTGGGAAAAACTAATGGGAAGCTCATAGATTATGTCATCCTCGTGACGCTGGAAAAGATCGTGCTCCTGCTCCTCTATGAGAACGATCAGATCGCCAGTTGGGCCGCCCCGCGGGCCTATATCCCCTGATCCCCTGATGGGTATATAGTTGCCGGTTACCACCCCTGCTGGAACCTTAACTGAGATGGTGCCTGTGCCTTTGACCCTTCCCTGTCCATTGCATATTGAACAGGGTTTCTGGATTACCTGACCTTCTCCCTGGCAATAATCACAGGTGGTTATGTTAACGAACTGACCGAAAAATGATCGGCTCACCTTTCTTACCTGTCCAGCTCCCTGGCATCTGGGGCAGGTAACCTTTGACGTTCCCTTGGCTGCACCTGTTCCCCGGCACTCATCACATTTGACCAACCGTTTGAGTTTGATCTTTTTCTCCACACCAGTTGCTATTTCCTCTAAGGTAAGTTTAAGTTTCACCTGAAGGTCTCTTCCTTTGGGACCTCCACTTCTTCGGGTTCTGGTGGTTTGTCCGAAGAATTCATCGAAAATGCCGAAGGAGCCAAAATCCCGCATAAAGGCACGCAGCGCATCGGAGAGATCAAATGTATTGAAATCGAATCCTCCGAAACCAGCTCCAGTGCCGACTCCGGCATGCCCGAATCTATCGTAACTGGCTCTTTTCTCCGGATCTTTTAAGACCTCATAAGCTTCGGTGGCTTCTTTGAACTTCTCCTCCGCATCCTTGATCCCTGGATTTCTGTCCGGGTGGTATTGTAAGGCAAGTTTCCGGTATGCTTTTTTTACGTCTTCCTGGTTAGCATCCCGGCCCAAACCCAAAACTTCATAGTAATCTCTCTTAGCCATTTTTAGATCACTTTGAAATACTCTAAACGAAAAAAATTTCCTTTATATTTATCGACTTATACGGAATTATGTTTGTTACTTTGAAAGTCAAGTTATAATCGATTCTGAAAAATTAGTTTAAATATAAACCTTGATCCATTTTATGTCAATCTTTAAAGTGGTTTCAAAAATGACTTAGTAAAATAGTAACCTTTTTGATTTTTTAATCCAGGGATCGACCCCATGTTCAAAAAATGAACACAAAGAATAAAGCTGATTTAAAAAACTTAATTAGTGAAGGAATCAGATACTTAAGGGAGAGAGTAACTCTTAGTTTTTTTGATTTACCGTAAGAAATGAATTTTATAAAAAGTGAGGGGCAGTATTTTACACCACCTCCACTTTTTCTCCGATCACCTTTTTGAAGACTTGCACTATACCAGGATCGAATTGTGTTCCGGCACATTTTTCCAGCTCTTCAACGGCTTGCCAGGAAGGTTTTCCTTTACGGTAAGGCCTATCAGTGACCATGGCATCAAAGGCATCGGCCACGGCAATTATTCTGGCACCCAGAGGTATGATCTTAAGGTTTTTGCTTCCCCCATTCTTTTCCTGAATAAAATAGTTGTGATGAGACATAACTATGGGAATGGCTTCCTTCAGAACCGTACCCACCGAGCTTAGAAGCACAGCTCCTTTTTGGGCGTGTTCATCTACTATCCTTTTTTCATCCTCACTCAGGTTGGCAGCTTTTTTTATCAGATCGCTGGATATCTCAATTTTCCCGATATCGTGTAAAAGCCCGGCCACTCTGATATTCTCCACCTCAGACCTGGGAAGCTGCATGGCAATGGCGATCTCGGTGGCATAGTCTGCTACCCGGACCGAATGTCCTTTAGTGTATCTATCGGAAGCTTCCAGGTACTTGGATAGAATCTCGACTACTCCGATATAAGCTTGCTTCAGCTCCTGAACTTTTCTCTCTTTTTGTTCATAAAGGGTGCCTACCACAGCAGCAGCCAGGGTCAGAAACCCGCCCCAGACAATAAAGTTGAAAACCAGAGGTAATTTACCAGCAGTAGCCATAAATGATACAGGCTCAAGCAAAGCTAAAAAGACCACAAAGGCAATGACAAACACAGCGGTGAAAACCGCTTGCTTTTTACCTAGGAAATAGCCTGCCACCAGAACCGGCAGGTAGTAGAAATTCAAAAACGCCATCTTCTGGACAACAAAGTAGTTGGTAATCAATATGGCTAAGGTTATTACCAGGATGAGAACGCTCTCAAAATGTTTGAGCATCCAGAGTTTAAGTTTCTCCATCTTTACCCTCCTTGCATGAATACATTACTTTATCGACAATTTTTAGTTATCTGAGAGTGAAATCCTGATAAAATATGTTATGAGACTTATCCAGCAATTGGACAGGGGGGAGGGCCTTTCCTGAAGACAAAATTAACCAAATATACTGCATCCGAGATATTAACATTGTGATCACAGTTCACATCCCCGGCATCATAAGCACAAAAAGGAAGCTGGCTTCGGAAAAGGAAATCGATCAAAAAAAGGATATCCTGGATATTGATTTTCTCATCCCCGTTTACGTCACCGGATATGGGAAGGTATTCAAAAGCTCCCATATCAACTATCTCCCCTCCCCCTGGAGGAATTTCAAGATAGGGAGCTCCTGCATCCCGGCAGGGGGAAAGGCAATTGAGATGAAAGTTGAATCCCGGATTCACAAACAGCGGGTCCTGGATTATATTGTATGAACTATCACAGGGGGTATTGTTGTGATTCAAACCCCAGGAGGTATCCCCTATGCCTGCATAACATCCCCTGAAATTCCCGCCTATGTTATTCCATGCATCGTTATAAGAGATATAAACATTAGATCCCGGTTCGGATAATAGACCTCCTCCTTTGGAGGAGTTGGTTATTATGTTATCTATAATCTCCGTATAGCGGATACCCCGAAAGAAAAGTCCACCAGCTTCCTGAGCAAAGTTATCGTTCAAGGTATTGTTTACAATTTGAGAACTGCAGTCAGTGACAAAAATTCCCCCGCCTTTCTGAGCCTGGTTTTGATGGATAAGATTCCTGTGAACCAAAACCGAATAGTTACCAGCTAAATAAATACCTCCCCCGTCCTCAACGGTCTGGTTAAAAGCTATGTGGTTATTCATTATTTCCGCATAAGAGTAGATTACGTGAACTCCGCCACCCCGGACAGCAGATTCGTTTTCAAAAACATCATTTCCTATAATTTTGGGCTGAGCCAATTTGCAGAAAATTCCCCCTCCCCGGTAGCTGGCATAATTTCCCTGAATGAGATTTTCCACAATCTGAGGCTGGGAAAATTCACCAAATATTCCAGCACCTACTATGCCTGTATTCTGGATCACGATATTGTTGGCGATCTTAGGCGAACAAATTTCGCCCCGAGCACAAATACCGGCTCCAAAATGGGCATAGTTTCCCAGAATTCGGTTATTTGAAATCGAGGGGGAGGAGGTACAGAGAATTCCTCCTCCGAAAGTGAATTCCTCCATATGAGTAGCACTGCCATTTTGCAAGGTAAAACCTTTTAGGATCGATAAGCTATCCTCGCCTGAATTAAAAATAACCACGCTTCCATACTTGGGATTAATAGGTTGACTTCCATCAATTATGGTTGAAAGTATGGTGTTGGTATCGGAATCGAAAATGAAATTGCTTGTTACCATAATGCTTTTTCCCAGGAAGTTGATGTTCTCATAATATAATCCTGGAGTTACTAAAACTGTATCAAAATCTTCTGCTCCGTTTATACCAGCCTGGATAGTGGAGGAATCTGATGGAACATAAATTATCCTGGCAAGGCAGCAGTTAACTAAAAAGAACAAGAAGGCGAAGATAACAAATATCTTTTTGAAATTAAAATTAAACATTATGGCTTAAACTCATTTAACTCTTTTATTATAGTATCGATCAAATTTGTTTTATCCTCTTTGCTCAAATCCATTATATTTACGTCTTTTCTTCTCTTAACCTTATCCGCAAAGGGATGTCTGGTAAACATAATGGTGCCCACAACTGGGTTTTCAGAATTTAGGGCTTTCCATACCAGTTCTTTAAAAATATCGGAGAAAAGCTCCATCTTCCCGATCTCGTCGATGATTATGATTTTATTTTGAGCCAGGGATAACTTTATTTCCTCCGAAACTATCTCATCAAAAGTATTAAGATCCACGCCGTATTTTCCCACCCGATATCTGCTTTTAAAATCCACATGGGAAAAAGTAACTTCCTTTCCGGACAGGGTCTTAAGTTTGAATCCAACCCTTTTATTTTTTGTTCTAATCTCCTCGGTGTAAAAGCCTCCGGCTGATTCTCCCAATCTCTGGATTATCTCTTGGATAATGGTGGTTTTACCACATCTGGGAGGTCCAGTCAAAAGATAATTCAATAAAACTCACCTCTTTTTATCCCCTGATCTAATATAATACCAAAAATAAAATATGTTTCCCAAAATGTGAAAAAAAATAATAATCTGAGAATTTAGTTGACAAATCCTTTATAAAGATTGTAGATTTTGAGATATATGTTAAAGAGAGGAGGAGGTAGATGAAATTAAACTTATTAGGCTTGGGTTTTGCAGCGGGGATAATCTGGGGACTGGCTGTGTTTTTGATGACCCTGATCTCCACAAGCTCTGGATACGCTGATAAAATCCTAAAAGGAGTAGCATCCATTTACCCCGGCTATTCGGTGAACCTGGGTGGCAGCTTTATTGGCCTGGCTTATGGCTTTGTGGATGGGTTCATATGTGCCCTGATCTTCGGTTTGATCTATAATGCTTTTGTCAGAGAGAAGAAGTAAAAAATCTTCTGAGGGATTCTAAATTCATTTAAAATTAAGTCCCTTTATCTGGAGGGGATTCGTTCTCAAAATCTGTTTTCATCTCTTTGATTTTTCGCAATCTCCTTATCACTTTGACATAATCGTTCAATAGTTTTTCTTGAGCCTCGGTTACTCCTTCCATAACCGGAATGCCAACTTTTATCAAGGTTCTCACTATATCCGCCATGGTGCGATCGTATTTCTGGGCTAATTTCTGTATTCTCTCCTTGAGCTGATAGGAGACGAATATATTTATACAATGCTCCCCCCTGACCTTTTTAACAGATTTACTCACAGCTTCCTCCTTATCCTGAATTTAAATTATTGTTTAACTCTCAACTCTTTACTCTCTACTCTAAACTCTTAACTAAGGATATGTTTCTTCATATGCCCGATTATGGTCTGAGGCGTTTTTATTTTCAGATTATATTTATCTTTAAGAATTTTTATTATTCTTTTCCAGGTCTCTTCTTTCCGTTTGCTCTGGATTATCATATCCAGATCATTTCGAAACGGGCTCTGGCAAATGATGCAGTCATTTTTTTCATCTAATTTCAATCTGAATCTTTTCTCCACATAATCTTTCAATATAAATTTGAGCTTGTCCAGAGCGCTTTGGTGAATCCTTTGTAGCTTATCTTTTCTTTTTTTCAGAAGTGATCCGATTTTCTCATAGGTGAAGCAGTCGAAATAAAAATAGAGGATAAATTTTCTCTCAATATCATCCAATTTACTTAATGCCTTGTTTACATTATTTTCCAGTTCCACATCTTTTTTAATCTTTTCCCGATCTTCATCAGAATCTAATCCAGCTTTTACGATTCCCATGTCGCTTGATATTTCCACAGCCCAGTTGAGATATCTTATCCTGCCCCTTTTCTTTCTTTTGCAGGAATCTCCTTGCTGGTATCCCAAGGAGCAGGAATAAAAATCCACATAATGATCTTTTTTCCTTCTGTCGATTTTTTTCTTCATCTTGACTTTAAAAAAAACAAAGGATAAAAATATCACAATCATTTCACCCTCGCATTACTATCATATCAGTTTCACATTTATCCTTGAATATCACCCGGAGAATAACTTTGTATTCCCAAATTTTCTTTACATTTGAAACTTAACCATATATATTAGCGTAAGATAGGATGGCACAAAGTTGAAACGCTGTATGTATTAGGAGGCAAAAAGAAGCTAACAAAAGGAGGAAAAGGATGATTGAAGAAAAGAATGATCGTCACGGGAAACTCATAGGAGGAATAATACTCATAGGTATAGGCTTGGTTTTTCTTTTAAGTAACTGGGGTATAATTCCCGATTTCTCGGAGAGCTGGCCTATAGTTCTGGTCGTTATAGGTTTTGCGCTTCTCCTGGGGGCAAGAAGAAAAGGAGAGGACAAGAAAGCCACTGAACAAAAACCAGGAGAACCACCTCCCCCGCCTAAGCCATAGGAATGAGAAAAAACCTTATTGCTACCATTTTACTTCTTTTGTTTCTTCTTGTAGGCTGGCCCCTTTTGTCCTGGGTAGTAATGGGACAAACCCAGCTTGAGATAGAAACTCTTCTTGTTGATCCCGTTTTACAGCTATATGTTCCCACCATAATAATAGAGCTTTTAATCTTCATTTTAATTATTCTGGTTTTGAAAAGAGGGGATGAGACCCTTAAAAATATCGGTTGGGGTGAGTTCAACCTGAAAAATCTATTTATAGGAATGGGCTTTGTATTGGTTGCCAATGTCATTCTTTTAACTTTAAGTTTTGTCCTGAATATAAAACAGCCTAAAGATATTGAGCTTCTTTTACCTAAAACAATTACCCAAAGGATATTCTGGATCATAATGTCATTGACTGCAGGAATTGCAGAGGAGGCAGGGTTCAGGGGATATGTTTTGACCAAGTTAAATTTATTTGTAAAGAACTGGTGGATAACCGCAATAATCTCCTCGTTCTTTTTCGGGGTAGGACATTTTTATCAGGGATGGGGTGGATCGGTTTTAACTGGAATATACGGCCTTTTGTTTTGCGGGTTATTCATCTGGCGTAAATCCTTAGCCCCCTGTATAATCGCCCATTTCCTGCAGGATGCCTCAGCCATGTTTTTAGCCTGACCTCAATATAGGATTCTTTCAATTATTAAAATATTTCGGGCGGAGGCAGAGCTCCGCCCCTACGCAAAGAATATATCATTCGGTAGCACACCTTGCCCCTAAGGTATGCGTTTATAATACAGGTTGAAACAACCTGTGTTTCCGAATGAAAACATCCAGAACCTGACTTAAGTCAGGTTCTGGCATCCCTAACCACCAATAACCAATCAACCATCTACCACCAGGGCGGAGATAAACTCCGCTCCCTACGTGGCATCTACTTTTTTTAAGGTTGCGTAGGGGTGAAGCTTGTCTTCACCCTACCTTGTTGTGTCAGGTGTTGCTCATGGTTTGCCATGGTGTGACCTGACAGAACAGGTTAGGCTGGCTGGCTTCACCCCATCAAATCCTTTTCCATCCTCTCCAAACTCTCTAAATTTCCTTTTACCCCTTTATGGTCGTGAGGAAAGTGTTTTTCCGTATAGATACTCAGTGCTTCTAGATAACAAGCTTTCGCTTCCTTTATTAATCTCTTCTTTTCTTCTAATTCGCTGATCTCGGCTAGATCCTTCAAAGCAAGCCCAAGATTGTTCTGTGTCATAGCATAATCTGTGGGAAAATCCTTGCGGGTTCTTACTTCTAATGCCGCCCGATAAGCTTGAATTGCCTGGTTTAGATAATCTTTTCTCTGTTCCTCTTCAAGGATCCCGGCTAAATCTCTTAAAGCATTCCCCAGATTGTTCTGGGTCATAGCATAATCTGTAGGGTAATCATTGCGGGTTCTTACTTCTAATGCCGCCCGATAAGCTTGAATTGCCTGGTTTAGATAATCTTTTCTCTGTTCCTCTTCAAGGATCCCGGCTAAATCTCTTAAAGCATTCCCCAGATTGTTCTGGGTCATAGCATAATCTGTAGGGTAATCATTGCGGATTCTTACCTCTAATGCCGCCCGATAAGCCAAAATCGCTTGGTTTAGATGGTCTTTTCTCTCATCCCCTTTAAACATCATAGCTAAATCCCATAAAGCATTCCCCAGATTGTTCTGGGTTGCGGCATAATGGGTGGGGAAATCCTTGC
>CAYURP010000005.1:71650-80026 GCA_964447175.1 uncultured Ignavibacteria bacterium
CTTTTCTGTTCCCCTTCAAGCATCTCGGCTAAATCACTCAAAGCATTCCCCAGATCGTTCTGGGTAGCGGCACCATCCAAAATGAACCCTTGGGATTTGTAGTATTTCGCATTCTCGGTAAGGATCTCTTTTCTCTCCTCAAGATGTTTTCTTTTCTCATTCCCCTCTAACAGTTCGGAGAACTCGAAAAGGGTTGACGCCAACTGCCCTTTGATCCGCGCCTGTTCATAGGGGTCTTCCTGTACCTCTTTGCTCTTGAGCATTTCCTCCAGGTCGTTGATATTGGCTTGCAATAAGTCTTTTCTTGTCTCCATCCTATTTACCTCAAGTTACTATGCTGGCGATTATTCCCCTGCAGTTTATGAATATTTTGGTAACCTCTCTCCACTGCACAGGGTAGAGGTTCTTGTCGTATCTAAGCTCGAAATCTTTTCTCAGACTCTTCAATTGACTGTACAGGATTGTCGCGGAAGCCCTTCTCCTTGCGGCTTCGAAGTCTTCAAGAAATCTTTCGAATAGTCGAAAAGTCTCCATTGTCAACTCTATCTTCCTTTCCTCATTGGCAAATAGCCCGATCTCAAGCATCCTTTGACTTAGAGTTCGAGCCATTTGTTGCGACAGCAAATCATCTTCTGTTTTTCTTATCATATATCCGAATCTTTCGTTCATTTCCCGGAACGCTTCTCTGCAGGTTTGCACGTCTCCCCTCAGAGCCGTGCTCCTGATGATATCAAAGATGGGCTGCAACTTTTCAGACAACTTCCTCCGTCCTTCTCTTCTGGAGGCTCGTCTGAAGTCGTTTTCGGATATGTCATAGACCAATTCGTTAAGAATATACTTAGGTCGCATCAGCTTGTATGTTCTTATGACCAGGGGAATCAGCAGGGTGAAACAAAAGGCTGAAAAAAGAACAGCTAAATCCGCTTCAATAACTGTGCGTCTGTTTGCCAGGTAGTTATGATGACCCTGCACAAAAATGAGATATATTGTAGTCAGCAGGTACATCGCAGATATAAATATGAAATGAAAAGATTGAATGTGTTTTCTTACTACTCTTGGAGTATATGCTTGAGCTGACAACTGTACAGCCACAAAAAGCAGGGATACTATTAGTGCCAGAACGGTTGCTAAAGATTGTAAGAGAGAAGAATAAAGATAAGCTCTCTTTCCAGAGTCCTGAGTGAACCCCAAGCCCCAGGGACAAAGATATAATAAGTCAATTACACAGCATATTAGAAACAATAAAATTAGGACGATCAGAACAATATTTTCCAGCTTCTTAAGCCACCGCATCATAGCTATCCAAATATATAAAAAATGACCTTTATCCGCAAGCTTAATTTTGACCCATGTTAAGGATAAAATGGGTATACCACTTAGCGGATCATCGGTAATCCTACCTTGCCCTCAAGGTGGGATTATTTCATTATTCGGTAGCACACCTTGTCTCTAAGGTGTGCGTTTATAACACAGGTTGCCTGCCCGGCCAGGGCGGGGGACAACCTGTGATACCGAATGAAAAGATCCAGAACCTGACTTAAGTCAGGTTCTGGCATTTCGTACTAAAAACCATTAACCATTCACCATCTACCACCAGGGCGGAGACAGAGTTCCGCCCCTACATTTCTTGACAAATCCCCTTTGTGTGCGTATTCTTATTTTGAGATGAAAGAAAAAGTATTTATCCAGACGTTCGGCTGCCAGATGAATGTTTACGATTCAGAAAGGCTTAAAGCTATTCTTTTCAACAATGGCTATGAAATCACAGACCAGCCAAAAGAAGCTTCAATCATAGTTCTTAATACCTGCTGTGTCAGGGAAACTGCTGAAAACAGAGCCTGGGGCAGGTTGAACCAGCTATCTGAATTTAAGCAAAAGAATCCTGAGGTGATATTAGTCCTGTCTGGCTGTATGGCTCAGGAGAGGGAAAAGGAGGCTTTAGAAAAAGCTCCTTTTCTGGATTTAGTTCTGGGTACATCCCAGTTTTTTAACCTACCAAATTTTTTGAAAAGCGAGGATGAATTACCTAAAATAGCTATTGATGAGGAAGAGGTTGTTTTTGATGATCTATTACCCATAAGGAAGAATAAATATACTTCTTTTGTTGCCATCTCCAGGGGTTGTGATAATTTCTGCTCCTATTGTATTGTTCCCTATGTTCGGGGAAGGGAAAATCACAGAAAAAAAGAGGATATCCTGAAGGAAGTTCAGTGTCTTGTCGAAACTGGATGCCTGGAGGTCTCATTGATTGGACAGAACGTGAACTCATACCAAGATAATGGTTTTGATTTTCCTGATCTTTTAAGTCTGGTCAATGACAAAACCGAAATCCAGAGAATTCGTTTTATGACCTCCCATCCCAAGGATCTCTCAGATAAGTTGATTGAGAAAATGGCAATCCTTCCAAAGGTGTGTGAGCACCTGCATCTTCCTTTGCAGTCAGGTTCAAGCAGAATCCTTAAATTGATGAACCGACGCTATTCGGCTGAGGATTACCTGAGACTGGTGGAGAAAACAAAGGAGAGGATTCCCCATCTGAGCCTTACCACTGATCTAATAGTTGGATTCCCGGGAGAGACGTTAGTTGATTTCGAGGAAACTTTGGAGACGGTGCAAAAGATCGAGTTTGATTCCTCGTTTATGTTCAGGTACTCCCCCAGGGAGAAGACCAAAGCTTTTTTGCTTGAGGATGATGTGTCACTGGATGAGAAGTTGAGAAGACTGAAGATTCTTATTGAACTACAAAAGGAGATCTCCAAGAAGAAAAACCAGAAACTTGTTGGCCAGATCGAGGAGGTGCTGGTGGATGACAGGAGCAAAAGAGACAAAAAATTATGGAAGGGGAAATCCAGAAATAACAAAACTGTGATCGTTAATTCGGGTAAAAATCTCTTAGGAACAATTGTTAAAGTAAAAATTAACCAGGTCGATAGCTGGACCCTTTTCGGTGAATTGATCGAGCCTTCTTAAAGCTTTAATACAACTACTAAATTGTAAGTATCTTATATGTCTAAGGTTATAAAACCTCACTTTTTGCATTTTCCCGTAAAAATTAGTTTGATTTTAACTCTGTTTTTTTGTATCTTATAATGAAGGTAATAGTCATATTCTTGAAAATAGTTTTGAGGATTTCTCACCAGCCAGGAAGGCGGAAAGGATTTCAGGATGCAGGTTTTGATCGAGTTTGCCTTCTGCGTGGTGTTATTTTTTCTCTGGATTTTCCTGGACAGGTTAAGAGCAAAATCTATACGTCTGGAACTTAAAGGGTGGACCGAGCTTCTGTGGGGAGTATTTTTCCTCTTTGTGGGGAGCATCCTGGACCTGACCGAAAATATTCCCTATCTCAGTAAATTTTTGATTCTGGGTCATACGGACTTCTCTACCATTCTCAAGGTGGGATTTTATATACTGGGTATTATATTTGTGCTGATTAGCCCTCTTAACTGGCTGGGGGTTCTTCTGGATCGCAGGATGAAGGATGAAGACGAGGAAAGAACGGAAAAATTCCTTCGATCTTTGATAGGTGAGCTAAAGGATAAAACTACATTATCGGATCTTTTTAGAGTTGCCTTTCCTGAGATCACAGGTTTTCTCAATGCCCAGAAGGGAGCTGTTTTTTTAATATCTGAAGAGGAGCTTGTTTTAGCCGCAAGTTACGGTTTCTCCAAAGAATCAATTGAAGCTATGAAGCGTTTCAAGATCGAGGATGATACCATCTCCTGGTGTGCTAAAAATAAAAGCTCAAGAATTGTGAATTATTTCTCCCAATCCGAAAAAAGATTAACTGAGTTGATCTGTGATGAGCAGGCTGTGTCCTTAATTTGCAGTCCTCTTTTAAGCAGAAAGAAGAATTTAGGAGCTCTGGCAATTTTTAACAACACCGAGTTTGCTAAAGAGAACCTTTTGATCTTATCCTCTCTGGGGGAGGAGATGGGGGAAATAATTCAATACGTGAACTATGAGAGAGAGATCAAATCGAAATCTGAAGAAGTAGATTCACTGGTTGAGCAGAAAGAATCGCTTGCAGAGCTTTGTGAATCAGTTTCGGAATTGAAAACAGATGAAATCCTGAATCGGGTGGCAAAAGTCGGAGTGGAGATGATACATTCTGATTCCTGTAATGTGTTTGAGATTGATTGGGAAAATGAAAAAGCCATCTTAATAGCTTCCTCTGATTCAGGACTTCCGGGAAAAAGTACAGAGACTTTTGAATACTCGGAGATAAAGGAATCTGCGGAGAAAAGAGAGATCGTTTTCAAAAGGCTGGAAACTGCTGAAGAGAAGACTAAAGCTATACTGGCTCTTTCTCTTTTCATCCAGGACCAAACTCTGGGCGTTATGTCTTTTGAATTCGGAGAATACAGCTCCACTGCTACTGAGGTGGAGATAGATTTGGCAAAATCTTTAGCCAGTTTCACCTCCTTTGTTCTTTTGCACCACAAGTTATCTAAATCGATGGAGAAAACAAAAAAAATGCCACTTACTGTGGAATTTCTTGATGAGCTAAGAAAGGACTTAATTGCAATATCGGGAAAGACCCAGTTGATTTTAAATAAAATCCAGAAAGAGAAAGCAGACCCTGACTTAATCTCAGATGAATTGAGAGGAATTGAAACGTTGATCTCCCGGATGAGTGGAACCCTTACAGGGGGAATTAAGGTTTATCCTCAGGTTGAGGAAGAGATTCCGGAGGGAAAAACAGTGGAAACGAAGACCCAAAAGCTTAAGATTTTGGCTATAAATGATAAACAGGTTATCAGAGAACTGCTCAAGGATATGTCCAATAGCCTGGGTTTTAAGATGGAGCTTGCAATAGACTGGGAGGAGGGATTGAAAATTTTTGAGAAGGACAATTTCGATTTAGTGATAGCTGAATTGGACCTGCCTCAGGTTTCAGGCTGGGAAATCTCCAGGGATGTGAAAAGAATGAAACCTGACGTTTTTGTGATCCTTCTCACAGAATGGACAGTGCCTCCGGAAAAGAAGATGCTTGAGGATTACGGAGTGGATTTTGTCCTGAACAAGCCTTTTAGATTGGATCAGTTGAACCATATAATTCAAAAAGTGAAAGAATTGAGAAATTAAAAACTACTTCTAGTAATTCTCCGAATTAGCCCCTTAATTTTACTAAACTCTTGACAGTTTGAATAAAAAATGTAGTTTAGGTTAAAAGAGGAGGTAAAATGCTCGTGTCGTTCAGTATGTTTCCCACGGATAAGGGCGAAAGGGTGGGGAAATATGTATCCCGGATAATCAACATTATCGACAAAAGCGGTTTGCCTTATCAAACCGGTTCCATGTCCACAACCCTTGAGGGAGACTGGGACAGTATATTTAAAGTGATAAAGAAATGTAATAATGCCTTGCGAAAGGACTGCAAAAGAATCTACACGGTGATCACCATTGATGACAGAAAAGGAGCCCGGGGAAGAATAAAGGGGAAAGTGGATGATCTGGAAAGATTCCTGAAGCGGAAGATCAGAAGATGAAGGGATTTATCGTAGTCTTTGTTACCTGCTCTTCTTTGGAGGAGGCTGAGAAGATCGGTAATTCCCTGGTGGGAAAAAGATTGGTGGCCTGTGTTAACATAATGCCTGAGATTGAATCCATCTTCCTCTGGAAAGGGAAAATCGCAAAGGAAAAGGAAGTTCTTCTGATAGCCAAAAGCAGGATGGAGTTATTTGACTCTATTCAAAATGAGGTCAGAGAACTTCACAGTTATGAAGTTCCTGAGATCATCGCCTTGCCCATAGAGGCTGGAGCAGAGGATTATCTGGAATGGATCAAAAAGGAAACCCAAAAATAGAAATTTAGTTCTTAAAAAGGAGAAAAATGTTTTTCAGGAAAATTCCCAACGGATATCTGGTGAGGCTGGAAAAGGAGGAGGAGGTAATTGAGTCGCTGACCAGCTTTACTCAGAAGGTGAAAATCCCAGGTGGTTTTTTATATGGCTTGGGTGCGGTTAAGGATGTGACCTTGGGCTATTTTGATGTGGCTAACAAAAAGTATGTGAAAAAGGATTTTCATAACGAATATGAGGTGACCTCGCTTGTGGGAGATATCTATTATTTCGAGGGGAAAGCAGGAGTGCATGCCCACGTGAATCTTTCAGATGCTGATTTCAATTTGATCGGAGGTCATCTTTTTAAAGCTGTCATAACCGGCACTGGCGAGTTCTTTATTCATACAACTACCGAGACATTGACAAGAAAAAAGGAACCCTCTTCAGGATTAAACCTTCTGGATTTATAAATTATGAAAAAAAAGATAATAACTTTAATAACCGATTTTGGAACCCAGGCCGGGTATCCGGGTGCAGTTAAGGGAGTGATCCTGAAGATAAATCCTGACATTCAGATAGTGGATATATCTCATCAGGTTAAACCATTTGATGTCTGGGAAGGAGCATTTATACTCAATAATTCCTATAGGTTCTTTCCAAAGGGAACAATCCACGTGGTGGTGGTCGATCCCAGTGTAGGGAGTTCAAGACAAGCCCATTTGATTATCTCTGAGAACTACTGTTTTATCGGACCAGATAACGGTGTTTTCTCTTTTGTGTACGATGAAGAAAAGATTTTGAAGATGATAAATATAAACAACCCCAAATATTTCATAGGTAAATCATCCACCTTTCACGCTCGGGACATTTTTGCTCCTGTGGCAGCTTACTTATCTCTGGGAATCAAACCGGAGGAGTTCGGAACAGAAGCTAAAGAGTGTATGAAATTCAAAATCTCATCTCCAATAATTAAAAATAATCTGATCCAGGGTGAGATTCTGTGGGTAGATAGGTTCGGCAATCTGATTACTAACTTAAATTATAATCAGGTCAAAATATTTAAATCGAAAAAAGAATTTAGAATTACAATTGGGAAAAAAGTTATCAGAGGGATTTCAAATTCCTATTCTGAGGGTAAGGAAAAAGAGATTCTGGCATTAAAGGGAAGTTCAGGATATCTGGAGATAGCTGCCAACCAGGGGAGTGCAGAGGAAATCTTAAAAAAGAAAAGAGGAGATAAATTCAAAGTTGAATTCAAAAAATAAATCAGAAAAGGTTCAAACCCGAAGAATCGAAAGGCCTTCCTGGGATGAGTATTTTATGAGCATAGCCCGGCTGGCTGCTACCCGCTCTACCTGTTTAAGGCGTCAGGTGGGTGCGGTGATCGTCAAGGATAAGAGAATCTTAACCACGGGTTATAACGGTGCCCCTGCAGGTCTGCCGCACTGCCTGGACATCGGTTGTTTGAGGGATGAATTAAATATCCCGTCAGGGGAACGGCATGAGCTTTGTCGAGCCACCCACGCTGAGCAGAACGCCATTGTCCAGGCTGCTGCCCTGGGGGTGAGCATCAAAAACAGCGTAATGTATTCCACCACCCAGCCCTGTATCCTCTGTACTAAATTGATAATAAATGCCGGAATAAAGAAAATTATGATAGAGGACTCCTATCCGGACAAGATGTCACGTGAAATGCTTAAACAAGCTGGGGTGGAAATCGTGGTGATGGAAAAGAGTAGAGAGTTTAGAGTAAAGAGTAAAGAGTAAAGAGTTTAGAGTAGAGAGTAGAGAGTAGAGAGTGAAGAGTGGAGAGTATAAAGAAAAAAAGGGAGTTTAAATGAAATGTCCTTATTGCGGTTATGAGGAGGACAAGGTGGTCGATTCCCGCCCCTCATCTGACGGAAGATCAGTAAGACGCAGGCGGGAATGTCTGTCCTGCAATAAAAGGTTTACCACCTACGAATATGTGGAAAACGTGTCCATGATAGTGGTTAAAAACGACGGAAGAAGGGAGCCCTTTGATCGGCAGAAACTTTTAAGAGGGATTGAGCTGGCTTGCAACAAAAGACCCGTCTCAGAAAAAAAGATCGTATCCCTGGTGGAGGAGATAGAGGAGGAGCTTCAAAGCTTATCAAAAAGGGAAATAACCAGCAAGGAGGTCGGAGCATTAGTTATGAAGCGCCTGAAGGATTTAGATGAGGTGGCCTATGTCCGATTCGCATCGGTATACCATAAATTCAAAGACATAAATGAATTTATGAGCGAGCTGAAAGGTCTTTTGGGATCATAGTCTGTTGTTTTTGGAATCGTCCCGCTATTGGCGGGACGAGACGTAGCGTTGGGCTTTATGCCCAACGAGCCATTGAAAAGGTAAAAGAGGGTAGTAATGCCTTTAACTGAACCAGAATTCAATCAAAAAGTGGTAGAGATGATGAATCAGGTCATCCGTGAAAAAGGTTTAAGATTTGAAGAAGTAAGGATGGGTACAAGTCTGGAGATGCCAGGTGAGACTACGAAGTTTCCTGATGGGGTGATCTGGAAAAACAAAAGAGCGCAAATAGCTTCCTGCCTTTTTGAAATAAAAAGACCAAGCT